>JAZKEA010000107.1:17846-18279 GCA_040387315.1 Armatimonadota bacterium
GCCGTTGCCAGTGGCACTGCGGCGGCGGCTGGTGCAGCAGCCGCTGGCAAGTACTGGGATACTGCGACGGCGCAATGGGTAACTGCAGCCGCGAAAGCTACTCCCAAAGGGGTTCCTCTTGGCCTTATCGGACGGCTGACCAATTCGTTTGCTTCTGCTCGCGGGATGGCCACGCTCCCCAACCTGCTGAAGGTTGGCAGGGTCGGCGGCGGTATTATCGGCGGACTCCTGCCCATAGGGGCACAGATGGGCGCGAGCTACATGGCGCAGCGGGCGCGCGCCTCGGGGCATCCCGGCTATGCCAATGTCTGGGACGCGGCCAGTGGCGGAATCGGTACCGGTTCGCTCTATGGTACCGGTGTCGGGGCTCTGATCGGCGGTCTGATCGGCCTTCCGTTTGGCATTCCCGGCATCCTCGCCGGTGCTGGTATCG
>JAZKEA010000108.1:0-7136 GCA_040387315.1 Armatimonadota bacterium
TGACCGTGCCCGGGTAGCTCGGAATGAACTCATGCATCAGCCAGGAGCGGGCCGTGATGTCCAGGTGGCTCGTCGGCTCGTCTAGGAGCAGATAGTCGGGCTCCTGCACAAGCAGTTTCGCCATAACGATCCGCATCTGCCAGCCCTTCGAGTAGGTATCGGTAAGCCGGTCTACGGCATCCAGCTCAAAACCAAGACCGGAAAGTACCCGTCCGATCCGCGCATCAAGGGTATGCGCTTCCAGGCGCTGCTCAACATCAGTAACACTGGGAAGAACTGAACGCATCTCCTCACCAATGGTGACACCGAGACGGCACTGGGACTCCTGCGACAAATAGCCCACGCTCGCCGCGTGCGTGTCTACCACGCCTTTATCGGGTTCGAGCTGTTTGCCCATGATCTTGACGAGAGTCGATTTGCCCGCGCCGTTGACGCCCACGACACCGACACGCTCTTTATTGCCAACGACGAGGCTGATATCTTTGAGAACCGTCTGCGGGCCGAAACCTTTGGTGATTTTATCCAGGGTGAGCATGGTCGTAGTCCTTTCCACCGTTCCACCGTCAGCAATAAAAAGGGGTGCGTCCTCAAGACGCCCAATGGATACTGAACAGGTTATGAGAATAGGTTCAGGGTGTCCCTACCGATTCTCTGGCCTCTGTCCTTTGCAACGTTGAGATGGGATCACCGCCGCGCGTTCGCTTCTGCTCCGATGATCTAGCCCGGTCTGATCTAGCCCCTTGGGATAAAGATGCCCGTCGCTTCAGTTCCTGCGCCACGGCTAGCACCGTACGCTTCATCTCGATATCCGTAAGTCCCTGTGGCCGTGAAAACAAGCCACGCCGGAATTGGTGTTTATGCTGATTACCCCCGACGAGAATCACTGTGTTGTCCACGCTGAAATCGAGGTGCAGGGCGATCAGTCCGTCCCGACCCGGCATTTCCGAAACCACTGTCGATTTCATTGCTTCGGCGTTCTGGAAAACCTCACCGGCACGCCAACCACTTCGTATTCCGATGCGGTCAAACCGAGCATCCCAGTCCCTCATTGCTCGCTGGGATGAGAACCGTAAGACGCTATAGTTGACCTCGGAGAAGCCGTAGGAATAGCGTTGCACCAGGTATCCGGTAGTGCCTTTGTACCAGAACGTCTGGGCCTTCGTGTTGTAGTCTTCGCTGGCAGTCGGCACGAAGCTTTTGAGTGTCGGCAGATTTGTGAGATCGAACTGCTTCCGATCTATGCCTGCGGTACCTTGTGCGCCTGCTAGGTGACCCGGGAAACAACACGCCATCACGCTCAGGCCGATCAGAGAACGCATTGCTGGTCCTACCCTGAAAAAGGGTGCTTTCTCGGAAAGCCCCTGAAAGCGTCTGAGCAGTTTCATCGATACGGTCCCTTGCTGGCAAATTATAACATCAACGTTGCCCGCTGGTGTTCTATCCCATTTCAGCCCCTATTCATACCAGAAATAGCTATCAATATAGGTTATGAGAATCATTTCAGGCTGTCCCTATCAATTCTCTGGTCGTTGCACTGCCGGTGGAGCCATCGGTACTACGGTTCTACTCAGTATTCTCCGTATTACTGGTTCGGTGTGCGCCTGAACGCCTCTCGGAGCGCCTGCGCAAACAGGGCCTGTTCCCTGGCGGCACCGGGGGCCAGGTTAAGCGCTAGCAACGTGCGTCTCCCCTGGTCCTTCAGCGTAATCATGGTAGTCGTTATGCCAAAAACATCCCGGACCGTGACAATCTCACAGGCTGCGATGCTCTCCCACAGCACGACGTAGCACGTGAAGCCGTTAGAGAAGGTCACCTCACGGCTGTTGGTTCGGGCAATAGCCCCTCCATTGCCAAGGGGAAACCAGAGACAAAAAAGGCCCAGCGCGGCGAAGAAGGCTTCTACCTCATAAGCGAACAGTTGGGCGCGAGGCGGCTCCACGATCCCGGTCAGAGATGGGTAAATGATAGCGCCATACACCCAGAGGCCCAGCGCGATGCTGACGAGACAGGCAGCCATAGCGAACCAGAGAAGACGCGGGTGCCGCACTTGCGCCTCCGGTCGCACAGCCGGCGCGAGATCCGTGTAGTGGCGATACAGTACCTCGACTGTTTTCCCGGCCTCCGACAGACCCAGGCACTTGCAGACGCCCCAAGCGGCCACATACGAAGCCAAGAAGAAAATAGGGTAAGCGTCGCCCTGATCAGAGGCAGAAACGCCAAACAAGCGGTGCAGGCCGTACCCGTTTGGCAGAGACGGCAGAGACAGCCATAACTTTAGAAGCAGAGTAAAGGTCCCGAGACAAGTGGACCAGAACACAATCATCCTGCGCAGTGCTTTGTTCATCGGCTGTGGATCTCTTAGCTCTCTTACGTCAGTATTGACACAAGAGATACATGGCCTGCCCTTTAGCAAGCGGCCGCATGTGGTGGCATTATGCCAGACAAGCCGAACGTCGTCAACGGGTGATATACGTCGGGTAATATCTGTGATGACTGAAGTTCTAAAGCAACCCGGCAAGCCCATTTGTACCATCGAAGCGCGCCGATATAGGTTATGAGAATTACCCCACGGTGTATCCATTGAGATTTCTCGACCAATACTTCAACCGTTGCATTACTGGGGCAATGGCGATGGCGACGCATGCCCGGCCCGCTGGAAGCCAGAACTTGCGACGTGGCAACAGCGACGTGGCAACAGTGTACATCCGGCGCAAGGCAGGAAAGCAGAGCAGAAATGATCCGAAGGCAATCGGATACCTGACGGGAAATCATTGCGTTTACAGGCCCACTTGACGGGTTCTGACACCCCGCCTTAGAATAAGCGACGCTCCCATCGCCTCTATTGCCTCCATCGCATCCATTGCACCAAGGAGAAGAGATCACCATGCTGTTGCCGTCGCTGTTGCCGTCGCTGTTGTCGTCGCACCTATCTCGAAAATCCTCGAAGCTCCCTTTTGTTGTCGCCGCTTTAACGACGGCGGCTTTGGCTGCCATTACCTGGCCGGGACTGTGTGCCGCCCAGGAACCTACTCCGTCTCTCGCCTCCAGCGCCCCTCAGGCGATACCAATAAAACCGTCCTTTTTGTCCCGACTCCAGGGTGCCGAGTGGGACCCCGCTGTTCGCGGACCCCTTCTCGTTGTGGTGCCAAGCCCCTATATCAACTCCATTAGCTCCATCAACTCTGCCGCGCCGCTTCCGCGAACGCGTCTCACCCTGCATGCCATCGGCACCGCCGCCGAGATGCGTCTAGTTCCCGCTGGGCGTGTTACCGCTCTGGTGCCCCGAATGAGTGCCGTCATCAATACCCGACCCGGCAAGGCGAACCCGTTCAGTGGTCTGAATGCCTCAGAGACGCTGACCCTGCTGCTGGCGTCGTTTACGCCCGCGCAGTGGCAGCAGATAGGCAGCGCCAACGGCATCGGAATGGGAGACCTGACCGACGATCAGCGCCTGCTCTGGACACAGATGATGCCCGAGAAGGCCCGCGTCACCAAGAGCACGATGAAACCTGGGGAGCAGCCGGGGTCGTGGAACTTCACCGATCCGACATCTACCGAGGTCCGGCCCCGCGAAACGGGTCGCCTGCGACTGAGCAAAGCCGTCGACTTCTCGTTTTACAAGGTCGGCGCAAAGGACACGTCGTGGGGCGGTGACCCGTACAACAGCCGGTATAAAGACGGCGCGGCCGTGTACAATCTGTCCAGCTTTTCAGATCGCCGGGCGGGAGCGCTCCCCAACAGCGCGTATGGGGTGCAGCTGGTCTCCCCGCAGGCCACTCGCCTGAAATCGGGCGCGGTGGATTTTGCCGCACCGGGTCTCAATGTTCCGATATCTCTCACCGGGTTCCCCCAACGGCCCGTGGCGAGTGCCCCAGCGGCCACTGCCTCAACAGCTGCGCCGGTCGCAGCCGCTGGGACACCGGCCGCCGCGGCGCAGCAGGCCTACCGCGACGCGCAGGCGGAACTTCTGACCCTCCCGCCGGTCGCCGACGTTCTCCTGCGGATCTCGAAGGCGACGCGGCTGGAATTTGTCGCCGACCGGCGTGTACGTGATCTGCCAGTCTATCTGCGCGGTGATTCCGCCCGCGCAGGCGACCTCCTGATGGCCGTCTGCGGCAGCGTGGGCGGAACGTTCCGAAAGATAGAGCCGGGTGGCAGTGGCAAAGAGGATTCTGCGCCGCTGTATCTGCTGACCGACGGTGTGGCGGGGATCGGCACGCGCGTGGCTGCTCTCCTCGAATGGGCGGAAGAAGCGAGGACCCGAAAGCGGCGCATGACCGACGGAGCGACGGAAGCCGCCGCCAAAAATGATCCGCTGTCGCGCCTGTCGTTTGCGCCGGACGATGAATATGCGCTTCCCGCCGCGCAGACCAAGCAGCTGGAGGACAGCTGGCGCAGTAAGAAATACGGGGCAACACCCGATGTTCCCTTCGCCGACATGACGCCCGCGCTCCGGCAGGCCGTTCAGTCCTTTGCGGACGACCGTGCCAAAGAGGGGATCCTGATCGACACCACCCGGGTGAGGATCGGCCAAAAACTGAAGCCCTACCTCCTGGTCCCCGAAATGGGCGACGTAGCCGTCGAGGCGCTGGACCTTGGGAACATCATAGGGCACCAGTATCTCCAGCAGGTGGCGTTCGACCCCAGCAGGAACCCGAGTGCCCCGGCCGCAATACCCCCCGCTGCAGGGAAGACACCAGTTCCACCTGTCGGTTTCGCCGACCCCACATTGAAGAAACAGCGACGGGTCGTGATCGCGCGTCCTGCCACCGCCGAGGAGGCGGCAGGGATCGTTCGGGCAGCGGCAGGACGCGGCATCACGGGCGTCTGGCTGGAGACAAGCCTTGAGGACCTGAAGACCGCGACGGCGCTGCTGACGGCGGCCGTGAAGGCCGGAGGCACGAAGATCGCCGTGGGCGGGGTCGTTCGTCTACTGAAGGGGGGCGGCCTCGCGGGAGAGGCGGACCGCAACATCCTGGGCGAAACCGGGGACGAGTACCAGGCGCGCCGCCTTACCTCGTATACCGAGGATAAAAAATACCTGGAATCCTACCGCGCCTCCCTGGGCGGTTTCACTGGCTGGATCGTTCCCAATCCCAGCCAGGCTGCTGAAATGGAGCTGCGGGTTAAGGTTCTCGCTGCCGTTCCCGGCCTTGCCTCGCTGACCTTTCGTGCGACCGGTGGCCCGGGATGGACGGGGCAGAAGGACGGGGGAGACGGGCTCTGGACAAACTCCGCAGGGGGCTACACGCCTTCGATGCGCCGGGCGTTCCTGCGGGAGCGCGGCATGGATCCCATAGATATACCGGACACCCGGTGGGACTTTGGGGAGATCCGCTGGGACCTCGGCTACTTCAAGGCGACGGATCCCGGCAGCGAGTACGAGGTCATCGACGGCAAATTGGTGCGCCGCGGCGGCGATGCGGTGCCGCGTACTTCCTGGTGGGAATACCGCTTGCGCCGGAACACAGCGCTGCTCGCCGCACTGTTCCAGACCGTGCGCAAAGACCATCCCGCACTGCCTCTCCTGCTGGAGGACCGCAACGGCGGCTTCACGCGGTCGAACACGGGCTTCTTCGCCTCCTGGGATACCCCGGAGCGGCTCCCCGACACGAGCCCGTTCACGGTGGAAAGCGAAACGCGTGCCGCTGCCCGCCGTACATCGAAGGAGATATGGGCGCACTGGGGATCGTGGTGGGGAGAGGTGGAATCAGCGAGAGCCTATGCTCCCGAAACTTTTGCACTGCAGGTCAGCGCGTCCGCGCTGCGCAATCCGCCTCCTGCCTGGGACGGCTTGGTCCTGGACCTGAGCGGCGTCCCCGGTGCGTCCGTCGCTCGCATGCTCGGTGGGTTGCCCCTGCACTCTGGAGTGGAGTAAATGGGAGGCAATTTGATGGTTTGCTTGCAAAAAATTAGATGGTCTCGAGCAGCGCTGACGAAGGGCATCTACCAGCGCAAACCTGCACTGCGTCCATTGCAGGCACGCTTGCTCGCTCAGAGCCATTCAGGATAGACTGTACGCCACACTAGACACCAGACACCCACGTACGGCACCAAATACTCGATACCCGATACGCCCTACCAGGAGACACAACCATGCACTGCACGCACTTCAAGATCAAGAGTCTCAACATCAGGATCGCGCTGTCGCTGATTACCCTGATTCCCCTTTCCTCGTTCGCTGGATTGACCGTGGTAGCTGGAGCGAGTGCACCGGCAAACAGGGCACCGGCTAATAAAGCGCCGACGGTGAGGCATACTGGCGTCATCACCGGCCAGGTAGTTACGCTCAAAGGCAAGCCCGTACGGGACGCAAACGTTTTGCTGTTCGGCCCTCATCCTGGTCCGCGACCACCAGAGATAGCGAAGAGTGAATTTATCTTCAGCGTTCGAGCCGATAGCAGGGGCAGGTTCCGCGCAACCAAGCTGCCTCCTGGCAAGTGGTGGCTTAAGTGTGCGGCCAAAGGTTACTTCGAACTCCACAATGGTCCCAGTGGACCCATGGGAGAGCCACCGAGCCTCCCGACCGCTGCAGTCGTGGGAACGGATAATACCACGGCATCTACGGCAGCAGAGTCGATTCAGCCGGTGGTGCTGGTGATGCACCCTCAGTCGGTTCTCTGGGGCCAGGTGCTTGACAGCGAGGGTCGGCCCGTGACAAACCAGAACGTCTGGCTTATCTGGGGGCCAAACGGGCATGGGGGCGACTCTTACGACTCTATGCCGGTAGATGCGCAGGGCTTTTACCAGAAAGAGTTTAATGACTATCCCAGCATAATGACGTTCCCCTCCTTCCCGATTGAGGTGAAAGAAGAAGTACAGGCAGAAGTAAAAGAAGACGAACGACCAGAGGAACAATCGGAGAAGCGATTAGGGATGTTTGCGCCGGGGCATCCCGGTTACGGGCCAATGCACCAGTTTGTCCTCCCGTCTGGAAAGCGAACGCGTCAGGATTTCCAGCTGGTGCGGGGGGCGACCGTTTCCGGCACTGTTTACGCAAGCGACGGAAAGACGCCGGTCGCTGGAGCAACCATTTCGGGGTCAAGAGTTCCTCTGGCCAATGGCCATCGGGACAGCGCAGTCTTTCCGTTTGAAGCCCGTGTGAGTCCGCTAGACAAGCCCAAAAAGCAGGTTGT
>JAZKEA010000109.1:0-13271 GCA_040387315.1 Armatimonadota bacterium
CTCCCAGGTGATGTGGACGATCTTGCCATCGGCGAGATCGAAGACGACTTCTTTACCGTCCACGAGGGGCTGCAAAACGGAGGAGGCGTTGTTGTTGCGGTTCTCGCCATCGAGCAACATCTCCATCAGGTGCCGCTGGTGGATAAAGATGGACTCCGACCCCCGCTCGTGTCCGAGGAAGTCCACCAGCCAGTTCATGCTCTGGAAGCGGGTTTGCCATTTGCCCCAGAACTCCAGGTTCATGCCTGCCTGAACAGGCGTCAGGGGCGGAACGGCAACGGACTTGAACACGGTCGCGGCGAGGCTCGTATCCTCGAACGTATCGCGGAACAGGCTGACACCGCCGGTCTGCGTGGGCCAGGGCTGTTTGGCGACGACGGGTTTGAACGGTGCGGAGACCGCGAGAATCTTTGGCACATTCGTGCTTGGTCCCTGCCCGTTGATGCTGGTCATCTCCGAGTGGGGCGTCGCTCCGTCGATGCGCTGGTACGGTCCGAGAGCGTCGAGAGCCTCTAGTACATAATCCCCCTGCACCGCTTTTGCGGGATCGAGGCCGTTGATTTCGATCCTGAGTCCGCCGCCGCTGTACTTTGCCATTGGCTTGCCGCCGTGCGCGTCGTTGTGGGCGGGCTCATAGACTCGGTAGTCTTTCGCACCGGGAACCGCGGTGAACTCGACCACGCACGACGTCTGGTTCGGCACGATCTTCGTGATCGTCAGCGCCCCAGGCACCGGAACTGGAGTCGGTACCGGGGAGGGTGTCACGACCGGAGTCGGGGTCGCTGTCGGAACAGGCGTCGGTGTCGGGTGCGCGTGTGGCGTAGTGGTTGGCGTAGGCGTCGGAGTGACGCCCGGCGTCGGCTTCGGGCCGCAGCGGCAGGGCTTGATCGCTGCCAGTGCTGATTCGAGAACGGCGATACGCGCCTGGAGCGATGCCGTCAGGGGCTCCTGTTGTTTTCGCCATGTCTCAAGAGCGGTGAACCTTTGGGCCGTTGTTGGCGCTTTGGCAGTCTGGGCCTGGGCCAGGCCGGGCACAAAGAGCACGCAGACAAGGGCCGAGAAGAGAGCCAGGCGCTCTCGACCATTTGTGTTTGGTTTCATAGAAGTGGATTTCCTTTCACTTGGCCAGGAAAAGCGTGTTGGTGCGAGTCTTCGCGTCGATCTCGATGGAGAAGCCACTCCATGCAGCAAGCTGGCGTAGGTTCCCCCAGGCTTTCCCATCCCCTTTGAAGAGGATCTGGACCGCCATGGGTGCGCCCAAGTAGTCGAGCCCCTGCGTCTCGTCGTTCCATCTCAGTGTAGCATCCGGCAGGCCGAGCGCCTGGATGTAATCGCGGACGGGGATGTAGTTGTTTCCCTCCTGCAGGAACGCTTCCCCGCAGATCAGCTTTTTGGTTCCGGTCCGCGAGCGCAGAAACACTTTCCACGGCTTTTCGGGATCGGGCAGGGCATCGATCCAGCGAACGAACTTGAGATTATGGACCTTCCGGATCGGACGCGCCACCACGGCGTAGCCCTCGCGCGAGCCGCCTGGATTGCTGTTTCCCTCAATCGTTGAGATCGTTCCGTCTTTATTGACCCCGGTGACAAAGCCGACATGGATGGCGTCGTTTGCTGACGCCATCACGAGAAACAAATCTCCCACTCGGGGAGTGTTTTGGAGGATGCCGATCTTCCGGGCCTTGTATAAAACGAGGTCGCAACTGGCGGACGCAGGTAGGGGCCAATGGTCGAAGCCGGGGATGCCGAGTTCGGCGGCGAGCAGCCCGATGAAGGCGATGAAGGCGGCGCACCAGGCATAGCCGGGGGGAAGGCCGCAGGACGCGAGGAACTGGTCGATACGCTCCCCTCGGTTGGAGCCGCGCGGCTCTTCCTGCACGCCGATCTCGCGTTCCGCCAGGGCGAGCACGCGAGAGATAGGCAAGGGAAGACTTTTTTGGATTGCCATCGTGTCCTCCTTAAACGGTGTTGATGGTCACTTCGGGGGTGGAAGCGAGAGCCGGGTCAGGGCCTTTACGCGGAGTAGTTGGGGGATCAAGGATGACGGGGCTGGGCTCTTCCTCCGCGCCGTACATGGGGAAGCCGAACCGGATGGACAGGTACTTGATCAGCTTGTGGCTGCCACTGGCGAGAATTCCGAACACAATGCCGTAAAGGACGATCTCGGGCAGGGAGGCAAAGCCGGAGGGGAACCGCGTGCCACCCGCGATCGCGCGGAACAGGTTGAAAACAATCCCAAGGCCAATGGCGACGAGATGAACGTCATGCCGAGCCAGCTTGTACTTGTCCTTCAGGATGTTGGTCAGCCAGTAGACGATGAAGATCACCAGGAAGGCAAGAAAGTCGAGGGGTAGAGAGCCAATGATGGCGTCAAGGTCTGGCATCAGGGGTGGTACCTTTCACAGAAACGGGGGAAGGGGAGGATGCTTCCCAGGCGATCTGGTCGATCTGGAGGCGGATGGCGGTGAAGACGGCCGCGATGCTCTCGCGCGTCGCGTCTTCGGCCTGGGGAAGTTTCTCGCGAAGATAAGCCGCGGCGAACTCCTGCACGTACTCACGGGCCTCGCCCCGGAGACCGGCTGACACAACGGCGGCGCGCAGGATGTTTTCCGCTCGGGCGAGGTTGAACAGGTTTCGGTCAAGATCACCGGCGACCCGCGCTTCGGCGGAGTTGAGAGCCTTTGCGATGCGGTCCGAGTTCTCCAGCAGGACCTGGGCGAGAACGGGACCGACTTTGGCAATGGTCCCCTCGGCGATGCGGGTGCCCTTCTCCATGCCGTGCCGCTGCCGGGCGATGTAGGTGATCGGCTTTTTGATGAGCCAGTTGAAGAGGTCGAGGCCCATAGGAGGGGCTCCTTTCACAAACGGGGAAGTCAGCTGCGGCGGAGCAGCAGGCAGGCGCGGCTAGATCTCGCGCCGCGTGGGAATGGGATTGTAGGAAGGGGGTGCCTCGGTTGGAATAGTGGGAGGGAGCGATAGGTAGCGCAGAATCTCTGCCCACGCGATGCGCCAGCCATAGGCGACGACGGCACGGTAGCCGCAGGCCTGCAGGCGCAGCAGCCGCCGCTTCTGTTCGTCGGAGGGAACACCCTCGCGGAAACGCTTGAGTTCTACGCGAAGACCAAAGTATCCGCCGCGGGCATGATCGAGATAGATGTCGGGGATCCCCGCTTTTTCACCCTGCCGCTTTAAGGCGGCGCCGGTGGCTTTGTGGCGGAACCCGCCGTTCGGAGGATGGAATAGATCGGCAAGTTCGGGATGCTCGGCTTTGTTCAGCTCCGCCATCCGGAAGATTTGCTCCTGGTGCCACGCTTCCGGCGGATCCGGCTCTTTGGGTGAGGTAAGACGAAGCGTCTTTGTCATTTTGCGGGGATCCTTTGCAGCAGCGTCTTGATGTCGCCTCGCATTTCCGTCACGTCGCTTTGCAGTGCCTGCAGCTTGGTCTCGACCACGATCAGACGCTCGCCGCGCATCTCCTTCGCATTCTGAAAGGCCTCGATCTTGGCGGCTTGCTGCCGGAGTTCCTGGCTCTGCGCCTGCTGGGCGAAGAACGTGGAGATCAGGAACCAGCTGAAGCCGACGACAAAGGGGATCAGGAACTTGACGATGTCCAGGCGGGTACTTGCCTGGCTGAAGAAGGGCTCCTGCGCCGGCGATGCGGCGGTGTGACGGGGTACGACGGACATGGCGAAAGCTCGCCTTTCAAAGCGGTGAGAGGGAGCCAATATTCCCGGGGGAATATCGGTAGGGGGAAAGCATCGGGTCAGATTGACCCGATGCAGAGGAAGACGATCAGTTAACCAAACTGATCGGGTTAACTGACGTCGATGATGCCGAGGCGGTCGGACCGCAGGATGGTACCGACGGCGTTCTTCAGCCGGATGCTGACCACGTAGGAACCCTTCTCCAGCGGCTCCGCCACATCCCCGACCACGGGCAGGCTGGCGCGGGCACCGGGTGCCCAGGTCGCGGTCTGCCACACGTTCTCGCCGTTCGAGACCACGGAGATCTCCGGGTCGAAGTCGGTCGTCGGCAGGAACTGACCGTTCAGGAGCTGCGCGACGACGGTGATCAGCAGGGGCTGGTCTCCCTCGGCGTCCAGGCGGCGGCTCGACTCCACGATGTTGAACGAGAAGTCCACCTCGCCAAGCTCCCAGGTGGGCCGCTCCGCTCCTCCGCCTCCGGTTGGCAGCGCTTCCACCGTGATGGTCGCTGTCCCGGTCTTGGAACCCTCCTGCACGCTGGTCGCTCGCACCTGGTAGGCACCCGGCGTGGCGTTGGCAGCTACCAGCACGATGACCGACCCGTCGCTCTGGGGGTAGAGCGTCAGAGGGTTTCCGCTGACAACCTTGCTCCAAGTGACCGAATCGTCGAAGTCGCCGGTTCCCGCGACGGTCGCGGTGAAGCGTCGTCCGGCTCCCGCATACACCGTGGCGGATGTCGGGGCAGGGGTGATGGAGGTGATTGCGCTGTCCGGATTGCCGGAACCGGAAAAAGCGATTTCAACGTGATGCTGTGAGCCGCCCGTTGTCTGAACCACCAGCCGTGCGCCGCCCTGCTCATAGGTCAGCGTGGCAAGGCTCGGGTTATCAATGAGGAGGCCGGTTCCCACGCCATCCTCATAGACCGAGGAGGTATTCTCATCCACAAGGTAGGCGTGTTCGACGGTTCCGCCGAGGGGGCAGTTCGGGAAGAAGTACTCTACTGTTCTTGCCCCCAAAATCTCGTCCGCGACGACCTCGGGGAACTGGAGGTCGTAGCCGGTGACGCGAAGACCCGTCGCTTCCGCGTTGCGCGAAATGATAGCCCCGACGCCATATCGCCCTGTGACGGTTTCCGTGAGGCGAATGTCGAAATGCCGGTCGTAGAACCAGAATGTCCACCCAGTAGGCTTTGTTCTGCCGTCCTGCGTTGACATGGCATTACGCCATTCCCACAGCGGACCCTCGGTGACGACGGAAGGTCCTTTGTCGTCCTTGTCGGCAGAGTCCATAAAGACATTTGCTTTAAGATCGAGTCGCTGATACCTATCGCGTTTCCATAATTCGATAGCCCCTGCAAATGCCTTGCCGGTAATTGGCAAGTCATTATCATCATCGGCATTCATATTGTAGACAGACATATTGCCTTCTGTCTGCCAATAATCTATCGTGACGAGACCGCCGCATCCTTCGGGCCTAGCCCTCACCCGTGCCGCCTCTGCATTCTTGACACTGGAATCCGGAATCGGATTGGTATACCAACTGTCGTCGTTTGCGTAGACGTGGACATCAATGTTTCGAGGCAGCTTGGCATCCGGTATGTGCTGTATCGCAAGGTCTGATACGTGGTTAGGGAGAAAGGCCCCCCCGGCGTAGATGCCGTCCTCGACCGGGAAGTAGTCACAGATGCCGTTCCATATGCCCGCATACTTGACTGCATCTACCTCAGGGTCGCCACTGTTCAGGCCGTATGCTCCTCCTGGCTCATTCCAGGGGGACCAGAGAACCCGAATGGGAGATTTACGCTGTGTTAAATCCCATTTAGCGAACCTGAAAACCTTATGCCACAGAACCATATCAACAGGGTCAGAGCTGTCTACCAGTCCGTCTATCTGCCCGCCAGTGCCAGGAGCATTCTCACGATAGCCGCCATTGATCAGAAGGGTGATGTTGTCAGGAACCGCTGCAATAAATTCCGATTCATAGGCGTCCGTCCACTTGAACCATTGGCCTTCAAATTCGATAAAGCCAGCTTGAGGGGTATTGCTGACCTCGATAAATGAATGGATGTCATGGAGACGAATGAACTTCCAGGTCGGGATGAGTACGGGATTGATAATCCTCGGACGACCAAGACCGTTCAGCAGGCGATTAAGCGTAACGGGAGAAGGGTCATTGTAGTTCGCCGTTATTTGTGTCGCCGTGGTGCTGAATATCTCCAGGGAATCCATGGTGAGACGTGCATCAGGGCTAAGAGCCAGACCATCGCCGCCCAAGAAGGTGCCGACATGAAAATCGTTCAGGTTCGCATGAGTGCCGGTAAATCTTGTGACCCCGTTCAGCTTCATGGCGCACTGATTGAGTCCGGTTAACTCTAAATCAACGGTGTACGCCTGACCTGCCACAAAGTCAGGTATCGGATTCGAGGCACTATCAAAAGTGAAGACCTCCTGCAGCCTGTACTCGATAACCCCGGCGACGACCCTCGCTTTATAATAGTCCAGAGCGTTCGCCCCGCGAACGGTAAACAGAGTTATCCCTCCATCTACTTTTGCGTCTGCTACGCCCTGGGCATTCAGGCGAAACGTTGCGCGGATAACCGTCTTCGTTCGGCCCACAAGACCGGGCAGGGGAACAAAGGTGCCGCCAGCCGGAGGTGTGGCACGAAAGACGCGGACGGTGCCGGCAGGGACGCCGCCCGGTACATACGGAATGGTGAAAGAACGGGAGGCAACCGCACTGCTGGTCATACCTGCCTTGACCGCGATGACCTTGAGGGTCATGTCAGCCGTCAGGGTGACGCTGGTTCCGGTCGGGCTTGCTGTTGTCGGTGTAGAGCCGTCGGTCGTGTAGTGGAAGGTTACTCCTGCGGTGGCGCACTGGAACGATATAGGGGTGTTCAGTGCCTGCTGTCCTGCGGCGTGGGAGAAGGTCGGGGTCGCCACCGTCTCGGGTCCAGTCGAAATACCATCCGTCTGAACCTCGTCAATGTCATGGTACGGGGCAATCCCCCAGAGTCCGGTTTCAGGAAGATCGGTTGTATTGACAGGGACCGCCATAGGTGACGTGTAGAGAACTTCTACTCCATCTTCCGCATAAACCTTGAGGACATAGCCGTCTATCCCTTCTTGCGTAACTTTTTCTCTTGCTACCCAGACAGTATCGCCAAGAACTAAGCCGGAGGGGGCTTCATCGTTAAGGAGGACGGTCTCTGGACCGGTCCCTATATGTTCATGGAAAACCGCACCGCCCGCCCCCATGATAAAAGCGCGGCGGAAGTGATTATTGTCAATCCAATCCCAGATAAAGGCGGCGGCGCGTCCGACTGTGAGAATCACCTTCACCCGGAAATTTACATTTTTGCTGTTTATGGGTGTTGGTGAGAGCAGGAATTTTTCAAACAAACTACCTACATACGGGTGGAGTTTGTTTGCTTCAATCGTCCAGTCCGGGTTTAAGACCCAGGGGCCACCGGTACCAGAGGGGGGGGCTGCACGGTTCGCATTGTCGAATAAAAGGTAATCGGCCATTAGGATTTTGCTTTCAGGGCCGCTGTGAGCGCGGCTGTCAGAGCGGACTTGGGGATGCGTCGAACGAGGGTCGATTTGCCGTGGAAGTCCATGACGAAAATCCGGTACTCGGTCTTCGTCTCGGTGACGCTGATGCCGTTCGGATCGTCCTGGGAGCTGTTCTGGTGCTGCCTGTCGAAGTATCTGCCGACATACGCGCCATCGGAAAGTCTGTGGACGCGGATGCCCTGTGACTGCCCCTCGATCAGGAAGGCGTAGTCACCGCAGAGCGCGAGGGTCCCGTGAGACGCGACCATAAATCCCGCAGCGGGGTCATACGGTGCGCCCGTCTCCTTGTCGTAGGGCAGCCACCACTCGAACGACCGGCGCTTCGACAGGGCGACGGGACCCACGGAATAGACCGGCTTTACATCAGGGCCCGTGCGCCAGCCCGCGTATTTCTCCAGACGATAGACGCCATCCCGTTGAACAACGGCGTAGAGATCGCCGGTCTTCCAGTGGATGCGCATCTGCACGCATTCACCGGCGGTATGGAGCTGCCGGGGCAGAACGATCTCGGTGAGGTTGTCCGGCGAGAGAACGCCTCTTTCCAGATCGAAGGTTTTCCAGACCGCGCCCAGGGGAGCATCACGGATACCGGTCTGCGCGGGCAGAAACCAGATATCGCCGGTCGTTTCATGAACGTTGATCTGGTAGCCATTCCACAGCGCGAACGGCTTTTTGGCGTCGAAGATTTCGTAGCGATCTGCGGCGAAGTTACCTGCCGTATCGGTTCGGGCAACAACTCCCTGCCCCCACTCAAGCGGGGGAGCGGCAGGCACCCGGCCTGCCGCTGTATCGGGACGGAGGGCAGCACCCGCGACCGGGACCATGACCCGATTGATCTCGTCCCACCGAAAGATGTTGATGTCCGTGTTCGAGGTGTAGAAGTAGAGCGTCCCGTCGATCCGGACGGCGGCAAGGGGCTGCTGATGCCCTCCGCCGCCTTTGCGCGGGTCCGTGGGGTAGCGGGTGAAATCAAACGACGGCGAGAAGGCGCGGTGCTCCCGGCCGTCTCCTTTGTAGTTCCAGTCCATCGTGTGGGCGTTCATGATGCTGAAAACCCGGTTCGGATCCTGGGGGTCGGTGACCGCAGAGGCGATGGTGACTAGGCTGTAGAGCGTGGTCTTCGGCGTCGTCATCACGAAGCCGCTGTCGTCGCTTTTCCAGGAGTAGCCAGGAATGCCGCTGTCCTTGCCTGGCCGCAGGTCTACCTCGGCGTTCCAGGGGCGATCAAAGGTGCCGCCGATCACCTTTCCGGCGGGGGTGACATAGGTGGTATGCCAGCCGCCCTCGTTCCAGGTCGAGTGAAGGACGATGAGGGGCTCGCCTTTGCGGTCTTTGCTTTCCCACAGGAGACCGACGCGGTCAATGCTGTGCGGGATGGCGAGGCGCATGGGAGCGCCGTCCGGAAAGACGCGCGGCCAATCACGCGCTTTGTCGGGCGGTGTCTCCTCCGTGGTGCCCGCGCTGCTGTTGCCGACCCTGGTGGAGATGACACCCTTGATCTCTGGATAGAGAGAAAAGAAGGCCTTTGTCTTTGCCCGGTGAGCCGCCTTGATGTCGTCGGCAGGAACCGGCGGCGTCTGAGCGCTGGAGGGAAAGGCGACAAAAACCAGGGCAAGAAGGCAGCAGAACGCCGCCCGGAAAGAGGGGGTCAGGGTTTTCATAATCGTTCGAAAAGAAACGGCTTCTTACGGGGGAGGAGGCGTCGGGACGTAGCCCTGTATCTCGGCGGCGCGTGAGAGATCGGTCTTGTACGCCTGATGGCTGTTAAGGATGGTGATCTCGCAAGTGTCGCCGGGGTAGAGGACCAGGTCGTCGTAGGGGTAGGAGTCCCCGGCCCCAGCCAGGCGGATTCCTGTCAGGGTGCAGGGCAGGTCTGTGAAGACACCGGAGAGCTCGCCCAGGTGGACGATCTTGTAGACCTTGCCGTCGAGTCCGTTGTTTGTCAGCGTGCCCGTGTAGATCGTCGCAAAGTCGAGCGTCACACCGGACTGCAGCAGGAGGAGGGTGTTGACCCCGGACGGCTGGTTGATCGGCCCGTCGGCGCTGATGAAAATGAAGTTGCGGGTGGCGTAGAACTTCCCCTCGTGCTCCGCCTGCCAGTCCGTCCCGTCGAAGCGGACGATGTCGCCCACCTCGGCAGTGCCGGAGAACAGAAGTCCGGTACCGCCGCCGCCTGCCACCGTTCCCGGTTTCCAGGTGTTTCCCGCTGCGTCCCAGACGACTGCCTGCCCGTCGGTCGGTGCGGTCGCCGCGAGAGCCCGCCCCTGCAGCTTCGTGGCATCGCCGATCCGGCTGTCGTTGCCCTGCGTGACGGTCCCTGCGGACGTGCCGAAGCTGACCGAGAGCGTCCGGTTGGTGGTCAGGTCGCCGCCGCCGGTCAATCCGGTTCCCGTCGTGATCGTCCGGTTGTAAATACCGGCGAGCAATGTCCAGACACCGTCGAAGTGGGCTTTGAGGCTTCCATAGGTGACGGCCGCGAACGGGGCAATCGCCAGGCGGACACGCGCGGCGAGCGTCTCGGCTGATGTCGCATCCGTATTGACTTTGTTGGCGGCATAGGTCGTCAGAGTCACCGCGACCGGATCGGCTTCATCTACATCGGTCTTCAGCTTGCCGGAGACCGTCGAGGAGGCGAGGGGGACGACGACACCGCCGCCCGGCCCCATGGATTCGATAGCTTCCAGACGCTCGTCGAGGGTCGCGTAATCCGTCGCGGTCGTCGCACTGGACCGAGCCGCGATGACTTCGGCGTTGGACACCGAGTTGTACTCGTTGCTCGCCCCACTGGAGACACTGGAGCCACCTCCACCGCCTGCCGAGATGGCATTGTTCTGACGATCCCGCCCGCCGGCCAGAAGCCGCTGCAGCGACGGTGATTCTCCGCCAAGCTCCACATCGACGGACAGAGCACCTCCGAACCGGTAGGAGACCCGGCTCGCGTACTCGTCGGGGACATCCTTGTCCGTTCCGAGGAGACGGACCAGCGTTCCGTCGAGCGGATCGATGCGCTCTATCGCCTCGTGAATGAGGGAGACGCGCGCCCGCGACGGCGGTACCGCCTGCTGCGTCAGGTAGGCTTTTGCCCAGGCCTGCGCGCTGGCATCCCACTTCTTCAGGCTGACGTTGGTGACCCGGCCAAACCGGGCGTCATAGACGGATTCACTGAGCGCGGGCGGGGTTCCCGGATCGCAGAGCTCGCTCGCCCGGATGACCCGCTCCCAGTTCGCCGCCCGGATGAACTCGCTGCCAGCGCTTGCGTCGCGGAGCTGGATACAGGAGAGCAGCAGGTCCGTGTCCGCCCCGAAGATCAGGAAGGCCGTGACACTCACGGCGTCATCGCCGACCGTGAAGTCGGTTTCCCATTCGAGCCACTCGTCGCCGAACGTGCCCTCGGGAATCAGAATCACATCGTCGAGCGTGTTCTCGCCGTTGCCCCTATAGCTGACGATCTTCGCGGACATCTTGCCCGACGGGGCGGTACTTCCCGGTGTGCGCCGGGCGCGGAAGATCAGGGTAAGTGTCTGGTTGCCCGAGCACTTGCCCGTCGCCTGGGCGATGGTCTCCAGGTGCGCGTCCTGCCCGGCGTCATCGGTCGCGGAGATCGACAGTCGCAGGCTGGTCGGGACCAGAGGGTTGCCGGGCCAGGCGAGGGGATAAAGGGGGTCGATCACGTTGAAGACCGCATCGCCGAACGCTTTGCAGTCCCAGCCCGCGGGAACCAGGCGGCCCGCGTCGTACACGGACAGGTAGCCGATCAGGATGCCGCCCGTGCCACTGCCTGCCGTCACCTCGACCTCGACGCCGTCCGCGCCTGCAGGCCGAACCGCAGTGAACTTGGCTTCCGGCCAGGTCCCCGCCGTATCGGGGGCGAGAAGGATGGTGGCGTGGGGCCCGCCGGGCATTCGCACGCCGCCATCGCGCCAGTAGAAGTTCGCGGTTGCGATGCGGGTGTTGGTCCCGTACTCGCGCCGATGCCGCACGACAATCGAGATTGGCTTGCCGACGGGCGGCAGCGCTTCGGCGATGTCGTCCTTATGCTTGCGGACGCGCTCGCCGCTGCTGTCCAGCTCGACCATCGACGAGCCCGAGAAGACCGGCCCCTCGGACAGGCTTCCCGCTTTATAGGAAGCGCCTCCGGAGAGCGTCGCGTTAGTCCGCTTGTCGAAGTCCGGGTCGGAAAGCAGGTTCGCGCCCTGGGCTCCGCGGTTCTCCGCTCGGGCAAAGGTCGCGTTTCCCGTGATGACGCCCAGAATGTTGGGGGCATCGGACGCCCCGCCCGTCAGCAGCGCCTGGTTCTGCACCTTGGCGAGCTCTAAGGGGACCGCGACGCGGGCGACGTTCTCGCCGACTTTCAGCGTATTGCCGACGGTCTCCGTCCGGGCCCGGAAGACAAACTGCCAGGCGCCTGTCTCGGCGCTGACCCGCCAACCCCAGACGACGAGGCCGGGAGACTCATTTGCGATCGCGTCCATCGCGCCCCGGCAGTCGCCGTCCTCCACCTGGACCGCTCCCCGAATCACGCCCGTGTTCTCGATCAGGCGCTCGTACCCGGCAAGCCAGGGACGGGCCGCGACATAGTAGTCCAGCACCTTGGCGGCGAGCTGCGCGAGATCCGCATCGCCGCCGACCGCGATGGTGGCATCGAGCGGGACGCGGCTCATGTCCTCCAGGAGGCCATAGCCAAAAAGGGAATAGCTTTCCGACAGGTCGAGGTTGTTCTCTGGCGCGGCAAGCAGTCCCCGAAAGCGGGGATGCGGCTCGTGCGCGCCATCAGGGATCGGGTCGCCGTGGACGATGACATCCATCCGGCAGCCGAGTGGCGGCGCATCATCTGCGTCGAAGGGGCGGGAGAGGGTCGCCCTTATGGTGTCCACGCCACCCGCCTCGGTCAGCTCAACCGACACGTCGCCGGTGAGCATGTCGGGGTCAAGGTGCAGGCGCTCGCCCGTGATGCGGTCGTACAAACGGATCTCTACATCAGTGAAGGGGAGTGTTGGCATGGGGGGTGAATTGCGTGACGTGACGGTGTTTTGACGTGACGTGAGATCAGCAGATAAGCGATGGACCATCACGCCTGCGTGATGTGGGCGGGCTAAGCGAGTCGGGGGGCGTAGGAGACGGTGAGGCTCGCCACTGTTGCCGTGCCGCCGGCTGTCAAGGTAATTGCATTGGAGCCCGGCTCGATGGTGGGGATGCGTAGTTTGAGGAGACCGAACGAGGCGACGCCATTCCTCGTGACCGTGTAGCCGTCGCGCTTCAGCACAATGACCTCGCCCCCCGCGAATCCGCCGGTACCGGGATCGAGGAGGGCGGTCTGACCGTTTGCGGCATTGTGGAGGGTAAGCGGACCGGTACCGCCGCTGCCGATAGTGATGGTCCAGATAGGAAGCGCGGTCGCCTCGCCGCTGCCGGTAATGGTCGATCCGCCTGGTGATAGCACCGGCGATAGCACGTTCGTCGAATAGGGGTAGGGATGGTCCGCCGCCTCCCACTCAAGCGAGAGGCTGGCAAAGACTCCGAAGAGCTTCCCCTGCTCGTTGCTCTCTCCCCAGGATTTGCACTGGGCGTCCCGGTAATACTCATCGTCGCGCCCGAAGTACAGGTCACCCTTACCGGAGAACGCCGCTGCCTTCACGACCCGGATCTTGGTGCGCAGCTCGTCGGGAGAGTTTGCGACCAGCTCGCCGAAGACCAGCAGGCGGGTGGCTTCCCGTCTCCCACGCTGGGAGACGGAGCCCGCCGCACGGGGGCGTGGCTGCGCCCCCGTGTCCTGGCTGTCGTTAACGTCGGCAGGCCGGAAGGTCGAGGGAAAGTCATACCCGGCGAAAGAAATTTTACCTGTGTTTCCCATAGTGGTTATTCCGGCCGTGCCGTGACGCGGCCGCGCTGGACATGCTGCGCCAGGCGGCGTCCCATTCGGTCCCAGTCCGCTTCCGAGGAGAGCGACGCCCCACTGATCTGAACGGTGACCGCTCCGCCTCCGCCGCCGCGC
>JAZKEA010000109.1:13281-16444 GCA_040387315.1 Armatimonadota bacterium
CAGATAGAGCGCGGGCACGGCACGTTCCGACGCGTGTTCGAGTTCACCGATTCGATCGATGGCGATCGGATTACCGCCGATCTGAGCGAAGGCGTGCTTACGGTCACCGTTCCGAAGGTTCCGCCTCCGCCGCCGCGCAGCTGGTTCATTACGTGCTGAGGAATCGCCATCGACGGCGTCCGGGGGACAACGGCCTCGCCATAGTTCCCGTTCTTGTCGTCGTTGATGATCGACGGCACGCCCGTTGGCAGGATGCCGCCCTGGTTGAACCGGAACAGCTTCTTGATGCCGCCGAAGAGCTTGCCGACCGGGTTCCCCAGCAGCTTGTTCACGGCGAATCCCGCGCCTGCCCATCCAAGGTTCTGCAGGATCGAGCCGCCGAAGAGACCGCCTTTCCCCAGCAGGCCCATGAGGCCGCCCTTGCCGCCGGCCATGGCTGCGAGGCCCCCGGCTCCCATTCCGCCGCTGCCTTTAGCACCCTGCTCTATAAAGGGAGGAGTGCCGACTCCGCCTGGTCCCGCGCCTTGGCCCCTGCCGCCGAAGAGGCTGCCCAAAATACCGCCGATGCCATCGGAACCGGCGAACCCGGCTTTCGCACCGCCGACGAGCTGAACCTTGGCCCAGCTGGTGACGATGTTCGCGGCGAGCTTTGCCATGGTCGACTTGATCGACTCCGCCAGGCTTTCGAAGAAGTTTCCGAAGCCTTTCCAGCGCTCGATGCTCTCCTCCGCCACGCGGCCGATGTCATCGCCCACGCCCCGGAAGATCTGGCGCATCTGACGCGCGGCCGCGCTCTCCGCCTTGACACGCGATTTAGCCGCGGCGTCCGCTTTGGACTGCATCTCGCGAAGCTCTTCGCCCCGGATCCGGGCAAGCTCCGCCTGCTTCAGCGTCTCGATGGTGACTTCATCGACACCAGTCTGTCGGTACTTTTCAACGGTGCGGTCCAGCTCCGCGCGCTCGAAGTCGAATCGGCTCAGCGTGTCCCGCTGTATCTGCCGGTTGATCTCAGCGGTCGCGGCGCGGATGTTCTCGTCCGCTTTGATCAGAATCTCGGTCTGCCGGAACTTCTCATCGGCGGCCTCTTTATCCGCCTTCAGCTGAAGATCCGCAGCGGCTTCCAGTTCTCTTCCGAGTGCATCGGCCCGTTCACTCGCGGCCTTTTCGTCGCGGGACGCAGCGAGCTTGATCCGCTCGGCTTTCGCGGCATCAAGCGTTTTCGTCCGCTGGCGGAATGCTTCGGTCGAGTCCGCATTGTCGCCCCGGAAGGTAGACAGCGCCCCCTTGGGATTGTCCTTTTTATCGCCCTGGTACTTGATGAAGGCGGCGCCCTGCTGCAGCAGCTTGATGTGCTCAGCCATCTCGCGCAGCTTCTTCAGGTTCTGGATACCGCCCTGCTCTTTGTAGAGGTCGAGGAGGGCTTCGTACTTTCGGGTCAGGGCAGCAACGGCATTGCCGGCGTCCCCTTCCCGCCCGCTCTGGGCATCCGCAGCCGCGCGCTCCGCAGCCCGCTCCGCGTCCGTCTTACCCTTCTTTTTCTTTCCGCCGATCAGGTCATCGACGTTCAGCGGCTTGGGGCCGACGGGGTTCGGAATTGTGACACGGCCCCGGCGCGTCCGGCCAAACGGCGCGTCGATTGCCGCGCTGCCGCCACCGCCGCGGGTCTCCCCAAAGTCACCGCCGCCGAAGTCCTCGTCGCCCCCGCCGCTCTGGGCAAGGCCAAAGAACCCTTTGACGCTGTCGACCATGTCGTTCCAGGCGCTCTTCAGACCCTGGACAATCCCTTTCCCCAGCGAGGACCCGATACCCAGGCCCGCCGCGAGGAACCGCCCGTTGAGATCCATGGTCGTCTCGACCATCAGGACCAGGGCGTTATAGATGCCCTTCACGATGTCGCCGAGCAGCCGCATCAGACCCAGGCCGAACTGATCGACCGTGGTCAGCAAACCGTTCCAGGCACCGGACCAGTCCCCGTTGATGACGAGCATCGCCGTCCGCAGAATACCGAGGACCGCATCCAGAGCGGTGGAGATAATCGTCTTGACCGCATCCCAGACAGGGCCGACAACGGACAGGATCTGCTGACCGTGCTCCTCCCAGAGTTCGGAGATCGTCTGCAGCACGGTCTGCACGGTGCGCTGGATCAGGGGCATGTTCTGATCGATCCAGGACTTGACCTTTTCGAACTGCTCCTGGAAAAAATCGAGGGCCGGTTTCAGAACCGACATCGTCGCGTCGCGAATCCCGCCGATGTTGGTGGCGAAGGCCGCGCCCAGCAGACCGATGGCTGCAATTGCAGCCGCGACCGGAATGCCCACAGCCGCGATCGCCGAAGCAACCGCGCCGACCGCCACCAGGACCGGGCCCAGAATTGCGGCGAGACCGGCGAACACAACGATTCCTTGCTGCACGTCGGGAGATAGCGCCTTGAACCGGTCCGCCAGCACCTGTATCGCCAGCGTGATTTTTTCCACGATGGGAAGCAGAACCGGGAGTATCGCCTCGCCGATCTTAGCCAGGCTCTGCTGCGCGGCGTCCGCCATGTTTTCGAAGGCGTTTTGCGCGCCGCCGGTCACCTTTGGCAGCTTCTCCAGTTCGGGAAGGATGGCATCAAAGAACTGCTTGGTCGTGATACCGGCCTTCTGCAGCTTTTCCGTGTCCGCGGATCCGAAGGCTTTCTTCAGGATCGGCCCGAGGTTGATGCCGCGCTCGACGAGCTGGTTGATCTCCTCCTGGCTGATCTTGCCCTTGGTCGCGATCTGGCCGAGAGCGAGCGTTACGCCGTCGAGTTCGGCCTTGCCGCCGCCGGCTCGGGCGATGGCATTCCCGAAGGCCGACAGCATCCGCTCCGCCTCGCGCGCCTTGAGGCCCGCGTTCTGCAGACGCAGCGACCCCTTGACCGCTTCCTCGAAGCCGAGGCCCGGAAGCTTTGCGACCTCCTTGAGGCGCACGAGCTGCTCCTCGGCGTCCTTCGACGAACCGGAGACCGCGGTCAGCGCCCGCTTCAGGCTGTCCATCCGTGTCGCGGAATCGACGGCCGCTTTCCCCAGGGCGAGAATCGGGGCGGTGATCGAGGCGGTCAGGATCGAGCCTGTCTTCATCGCCTGCTCACCAACGGCTTTCAGGCTGTCCTCGGTGCTCTTGAGCTGTGCCTTGACATCCG
>JAZKEA010000110.1:0-3853 GCA_040387315.1 Armatimonadota bacterium
CACGCCCGACTTGACGGCCTCAGCAAGCGAGCGGAGCGGCTTGAAGTCTCCCTGCGCCGTGAGCGTGCCGACCTGGGGGACGCCCATGAGAAACGAGGTGAGAATCCAGCCGAGGCAGACGCCGACGATGCTGTTATCCACGCCCTCACGCGCGTCCGACACCTTGACCGGCTGCACCTTGCCGAAAAGCATGATGCCGCCGAGGATGGAGCGTTCCCAACTAGCGCGCTGGCCGCCGCCGTTCCTGCCCGGTTTCGGGAGCCGCTTGTCGCTCAGGGGGTCGCCGGCAACAGCCGCGGGGTTTTTATTCCCCGCCGCCTTCTGCCATGCTTCCCCGAATCGCTGTACGAATCCCATAGTTTTGGTGGATAAAACAAAAAGGACCGCTAAACGCCCCGACGATTCGGAGTATTTAGCGGTCCCAGACCTTGCCGTTCCTGAAATTGTTTAGCGCGCCGGAAACCCGGTTGCTATTAACGCTATTCTACGGCATTTTTCGTGCCTGTCAAATAAATATTTTAGCGGTACAATAATCCCGTCGTGAGGCTAGCGACTATCGCCCGGTTATAGAACAGCGGGAATAAAAAAATACTGTTCTTGACCCTTTCTATGCCACCCCCCACCGGCTCTTTTTCCTGTCCCGTTTGGCGTACCACCGGGCTAGAAGTTGGGTGAAAGCGTCTACCATGTCGTCGTGCGCGGCGTTCGGGAAGGAACATACCTGAGCGAGCCAGGACGCCACCCACGGCGCGTTGCGCGGGTGCGGCAGGTAAACATTCCCCGCCTCTGGGACAGGCGCGACGGCATTCGCCCGCGACTCCTTACTATCTTTGTCGGGGTTGACCGCGACGATGCCCGGTACTTTGTTCTTGAGCACATTGATGACCGCAGGACCGTTCGCCTTATCCTCTATCAGTATCAGCAGGCTGGGATAGTCGGCGACTAGTTTCGGCACTTCAATGAGCGTTTTCACGAAGTCCATACGCTCGTTAACCGAATGTAGGAGGAATGTATCCGCCCCCTTCTTCATCGCCGCAAGCCCTGCTACAAAGTCGCTCCCCGCCGAATCCTTGAAAGCCATGTCCCATGAATGGCCCGCCTCCGCCCCCTCTGCATTAGGGTCGAACGTCACCGGGAATACCTCGATGAACGTGCCGGTTTCGTCCTTCACCCGCACGGGGGGTAGATCCTGCCCCGGCATCTGCCAGTAGCCGAACCATTTCTCCTTGAACACGCCGCCGCCCGCGGGGGTGGGCCGCTGCTGCATCTGCCCCGCGTAACCATACGATCCGAGGCGCACCATCTCATCGGCGAGCACCTTCGCGCTGAATCGGGACGGGAAAAGCAGTTCGCCCTGCTTGCGCGGGTCGCTCCATCCGATTGCCGTCTGCCCCTTCTGGCACGATTCACACTGGCAGACCTGCTCGTATTCCATCGGGAGGCAAAGATGCTCCCACCCGCCCTGCCTGAGCACGTGCCCGGATAGATCCTCGTCGTGGAGGCGCTGCATGACGCCGATCCTAAGCGAGCGTTCCGCGTCGTTCACTCGGTTGCCGATCTTCTTGTCCCACTGCTCCAGAACCGTGGTACGCTTCGCGTCGGATTCCACCTCGGTAGCGTCGTGCGGGTCGTCCCACGCGATCATGTCGCCGCGCTCCCCGGTCAGACGCGCCCCGAACGCCACCGCGCGCCGCCACCCGCCCGCGGTGTTCCGAAAATACGCCTTCCCGTCGCTGTCGCCGCGGATCTTCCATTCCGGCGCGAACCAGGATTGATACCACTCGGACTTGATAACGTCGCGGCAGTAGTCCGAATCCCTGAGCACGAGGAACTGAGACGAGGAAAGGAATATCGCCTTGAACGTCGGCCGCTTGAGCCATATCCAGGCGAGGAAGTAAACCGACACGATGCGGCTTTTCGCGGTGCCGGGGGGGATGTTGATGAGAAGCCGGGTGATGCGCTGCACGAACGCCGCGTCATCGCGCGCCGTCAGCCAGTCCTCGAAAGCGGCTTGCAGGTGGTCACACACCACATCGATGTGCCAGTTCCAGCCGAGCGGCGTATCCTCCTCCAACACCGGCCACCCGTAGCGGAAGAAGTCGGCGAAGCGCCGCCGCGCCTTCTCCGCGCGAACAGCCTCAAGACTCGGTATTTTCAACCGTGGCCGCTTCCTGTAGTATCGCCTCCAGTGTGTCCAGCTTGCCCTGTGGGAGCTTCGACAGGTCCATGTGGGCAACTCCAAGGCTGCCACTGTGGCGGGTGTCTATACGCTCCTTGTACTTTTCCGGCTTCGCGCCTTTGAGTAGGAAGATAAGCAGGGCGTCGCTGTACTTTCGGACGCTGCCGACCTTCTCGCCGCCGTAATAGACAGGTTCCATGTATCCGGCCTCAGCGCGCCGCCGTGCTTCCTCCTCCAGATTATCCCCCGCCGCCTCTATCGCATCCTGTGCGGCGATCACATACGAGGAATCCGATTGCATCCACTCGTAATGCGTGCTGCGGTCTATCTTCGCGGCTTTTGCTGCCGCGGTGACGTTGCCGGTTTTGGCGAGCGCCGCCAACATCGCCCCTTTTTTAGGGTGTTGGATTTCGTCGGATTTCGACTTGCCCGTTTGTAGTTCTGCCGTCATTTTTTATGCGTCTCTCTCCATTTCGATTTGATTCATCCGCGGCGCGACGGATTCCGCCACGACGCCGAGCAGTATGACCAGGCGCGCACCGCACCGACAGGGCACCGTCCCCCGGTCAAAGGTGATGGTATCCCGGTTGTACGTCACCGCAGTAGTGCCGCCGATGATCTGGATGCCGGGTATCGGCTTGTCGCAGTGGGGGCACCGGATAGGCAAGCCCCGGACGGCCGCGCCCTGGATCGCGCTCAATCGGTGCCGCCGCTTTCTTCCCTGCCGATGAACACAGAAACCTGCTCTACGATGTCGCCCGCTTCGTCCTGGTACACCTGATAACAGCAGTGCTTTTCGGGGCAGTCCCAATTGACGCCGACCGCACTCACGAGCCGCACGAGCAATCCCCGCGCCTCATCCCGCTCCCGTTCCGCCTTCTCTTTCTCCGTGAACACTTCGGCCAGCCTGTCGCAGAGCGCTTGCAGTTCATCCGGCGTCACGTTCGCGCGGCGGTCCCTCTCCCGCTTTAGTTCCCGCCGAACCGCCAGCAAATCCGCGACGATGGCCTCCGCGTTCTCTTTGTCCTGCGTGAGTTCGGCGACCATCACGCCCGCTTCGACATCCCTCTGCGCCTGTCGTACTTCCCATCGTTCGATAGATTGGGCGTTAATATCCAGCGACTCCGCGTTGTTCTTGCTGAGCAAGCCCCAATCGACAGCGGGCGGCAGGTTTCGGCGTTCTTCCGCCTTCTGCTCCTCCGTGAGTTCGATGAACTGGTATTCTTCCGGCCACCCTTCCGGCTTTTCTAGGAACCCGTGATTTATGCTCATCTGGTCGCCAACTTTTTCTGTGCGTCGCCCGCTTCATAGCCCTCGAACTGGCAACGGAACTTAAACGAGATCATCACGCAATTCGCTTGAAGCGCAGGCGGGTAGTCGGTTAAATGGGTCACAGTAGCAACGACCGCGCGGCCCGTATGGTAGCCGTCACCCACCGATGAATTGACCGAACCCGGAATGTATTCGCGCAAAACGAGCGTGTCGCCAACTGCGAAACCCCGGTCGTTCTTTCGCAGTTCGGCGGTTTTATCGCCTTTCCAGACCGCCTCAAAATATGGCGGTATCGTTTTCAGTTCGTGAATAATTGTCTCCCTCATCGGTCGCCGCCCTGCCCTTTCTTTTTGCCCATCTCAAAAACGACGACAGAAAATCCCGCCTCTTTGTCGGTTATCT
>JAZKEA010000111.1:0-2028 GCA_040387315.1 Armatimonadota bacterium
GCCGACTCGTACCGCAGTCTGCTGTTAAGCTGCTCCGCCAGTACGTCTGCCTTTGCCATCACATCGAAGAGATTTGCGGCGAGAGCCAGCGTCTCCTCAGGAGTGTCCGCACGGCGATGTTTCTGCTGAGCCAGCAGTAGACGCGTCTCACGAAGCCGTGCTTCGTACTGCTCAAGCCGACGTTCCAGATCGTCCATCACCGCAGAGCCCTCCCGGTTCAGGGTAAGTCAATGCCGCCTTTATCTTTTCAGACTACCTCTCCACATTTGCCGCTGCTATCTCTATTTTCGCTCCCGCTCCCGCCCTATTTGCTGATCAGACCGCAGTACGACGTTTGCGAAATGATTTCCGTAATGCACCGTCTCAGAATCGTCCACAGGCAGAAATCGCCATGTTGTTTTATCCAGCGGATGCCGGAAACCCTCTCGTATGCCCACAAAATAATACTTCACGAACGACCAGCACGGCGAAGACCGAATACCGCGCCTGGGGTGGCCGGCCCCCTCCCGCACATGGTGAGCCAGCAGCGCCAGCGCATCCGAATGCACGACTCCGCAGCGCCAGTACTTGGCAGTAGCTGCCCCGAGTCCGTAGCCGTAACGCATCGGATCGTTGTATCGTTCCGACCAGCGCCGGAACCCATGATGTGTTACCCGACCCTCGGCGCAAAACCAGGTGTGGTTCTCTCGCAGAGAAAGACGCATCGCGATATCGTGGTCGTCCCCCCCCCGAAATTTGCTCCCCGGTCCGATACAGGGGTCCCAGCCCCCGATCGCTTCGAGGGCGGACTTCCGCAGCGCAAGGTTGGCGCCCATACCCGTCGCGCTCACGCGCCCTTGCCTCCCACGAGCCTTCCGAAGCTTATCGACGCAAAAAGATTCACGCACGATATGGGAGGTAATGTAGCCTTCCCGCGAATCGTGAGCCGCAGTATCTACGGCACCAAAGACACACGCAACTGCCGCATTCGAGAAGGGAGCCACCATCGACTCGATCCACCCCCGCTGCGGTTCACAGTCGTCATCGGTTAGCAGAAGAAAGCACCCCTGCGCCTTTTCCAATGCGACATTCAAAGCAAGCGGTTTTCCCGGCACGGAAAGCGAAAAGTACCGCAGGTTAGGATTCGTCGCCAGAAGCGGCTGGACCGCAAGGCTGGTTTCCTTACCATCACTCTGGTCCATAAGCAGGACTTCGATGTCGGCACCGCTGCACTTGAGGACGGACGATACGGTCTTGACCGGGTTGTCCCGTCGATTCCTTGTGCAGATGACCACGGACACCGCCGGTCTCGGGTGATTTGTCATAAACGCCGCTTACAACGGGCAGTGAACAGCATGCGGCGTACATTCCTCTCTTTCAGACCTATTTATTAATCTTCAGTCCCTGCAGCGGATTCCGGAGTGTGTTTTGAGAGGACGTAGGTCCAGCCCAACCCGCAAACCAGTCCGACAAGCAGGAACAACCCTGTATTTAGGGCGAGATTCGCGACACTATCCAGACCGATTCCATCGGTGATCGCATTGTAAACCCGCCACAGAACCCCGGTCAGAACCAGTGGCCCACCCCAGAGCGCGGCGGCAGCAAGAGCGCTGCTTCCACGCCGACGCGCCAGCCAGGCCGCCACTGCCCCCGTGATGAGACCCAGCACAGCCATAACGGTAAACAGCGTATCGGCCTGGGCTCGGGTCACCAGTTCCTGCACGGCAGTGTCCTTAAACCGTTCGCGGCCCGCGCATCATAGCGATGCGGCCGGTTCGCACAAGTTCTCGGACACCAAAGGTTTCCATCTGCTTCTCAAAGGCGTCGATCTTATCG
Organism: Armatimonadota bacterium; assembly: GCA_040387315.1. Taxonomy (GTDB): domain Bacteria; phylum Armatimonadota; class Armatimonadia; order Armatimonadales; family Armatimonadaceae; genus JACMJB01. The sequence continues at coordinate 1,816 of JAZKEA010000111.1, forward strand.
CCACTGCCGGTTACCTCGACCACGAAAGTCTTTTCGGCAACATCGATCACTCGTCCCCGGAAGATTTCCACCATCTGCATCAGCTCGGCCCGCTGTCCGGGGTCGGCGCTCACCTTGATAAGCGCCAGTTCACGCTCCAGCATGGGAATATCCAGATAATCGACGACCTTGAGGGTATCGATCAGCTTATGCAGCTGTTTGGTGATCTGCTCC
>JAZKEA010000111.1:2038-2876 GCA_040387315.1 Armatimonadota bacterium
GCGACGACGATGGTCATGCGGGAAACTTCCGGATTTTCCGTGATGGACACGGTCAGCGACTCGATGTTGTAACCGCGGCGAGCAAAAAGGCCCGAAACCCGTGCCAGAACTCCCGGCTTATTGTCCACCAGAACCGTGATTGTATGCTGTTCCTGCAACCGAAGTCCTCCCACCGTCATTGTCTGCGCACTTGCCATCTTTACATATCATCCTTCTGCGGCGCTTGACGAGCCGCCTGATCCTGATTCCGCCTTTACAGACGCACCAGATAAAATCGTGCTCCTGCTTGGCAACCACACACTACGGAGCCGCTCCTCGCGCGGATGTCCACGCAGCAAACGCTCAATTTCCGCTTCCTCAACGCCATCCGCGCAGGCGCGAGCGATCTCAAAGTCCAGTACCGCATCGTCCGGGTCCACCGATTTCGCGATGGCGTTCAGTTCTTCTCGTCCGAAGTGACGCAGAAGCAGTCCGTTCATCTCCCGTAAAAACGCCTGACGATGCGCGTTCCACTGCCCCGGCGGCGGGACGCTCAGGGTAAGCTCCTGCCGCACCTCGTCGGGCAGCGATACCACCAATTTTTTGGGCGACACCACCAGAACCGCTTCCGGGTCCCGTGGCTGCTCCCGCCATCGCTGCAAAAACCCGTCTAGACAGTCCCCAACATCATCCGCGCCCCCTTTTGTGGCACGCTTCGGGGCATCACATACATCGGTCCGCCAGCCCCCGAGGGCCCGAAAGTACGCCAGAAACCAGTCCACGCCGCGCCTTGCGGCCTCGGGAACCAGCGCGGGCATCCCCTCACCGCGGGCATGTCCCGCAAACACGCGGCGCAGAT
>JAZKEA010000112.1:0-3136 GCA_040387315.1 Armatimonadota bacterium
CCTTTGAGCGGCTTTTTGGCAGGCGTGTTCCCGACGCCCTGACACCGCATCAGGTGCGCGCGGAACACGACCGGCGTCAGCGGCTCGACAGCGTAGAACGCGACGAAGCCGCCTACGAACTCTGGCAGATTCTGCGCGACATCGACGCGGAAGGCGACAGGATTTTTCACCAGGATGAAACCATGGTCACACGCTGCAGAACCTGGATACAGGATCACTATCCGGAGTGGCCGGAGCGTGCGGCACGGCTGCGGGAAAAACTGCGGCAGGAAGCGCTTGCGGCGGAAGCGGAAGCCACCGCGGCAGGCACGAGAGAGGCGAAACGGCGTGCCCGACGGCGTGCGAAGGCAAAAAAACGGCAGAGGGAACAGGTCGATACGCCGGAACGACTCGCCTACCGGCTGTTGTTCGCGCTGACGGCGGCCCTGCTCGACCGCCATACGTACATAATCTTTGCCGAATGGAGCCGCCGCACCGCACCCGATGAGGAAGACACGCAGCCGCATCAAAACACACCCGCGATTTTGCGGGATATACTGCCGCTCCCGCCTGTCGGGCGGCAATTCGGCACCTACTATCCACCGGGGGACGGCCTGCCCGGCAGCAACCCGAATCGTTTGTCCTTTCTGTCCTACACCAACCTGGGAAGATGGTATCTGCTGCATTTCCACGAACTCTTCCGTGATCTGAGGCAGCATCCCGGCCCGCATGTGCTCGCCCTATCCGGTACATCCTATCTTCCGGATGCGGTGCGACTTCACTTAGGCTCGTTCCACACCAAACCGCAGGGGTTGCTGCTTCCTGAAAAAGAAGCCATGTCCGCTATAGGCAAATCCGAGTTCACGTTCCTGCCGCTGCGCGACGATGATACCGACCTCCCGATCCGCATCTCCGGCGCGACAGAAGGAGCCGAGAAGATTATGGCCCTTCAGTCACTCGCGGGGAAGCTGGCGGCTCCGAGCGGCGGATACCTCAAAACGGAGCTGACGGCGCTGACGGCGCTCGGACTGCAAAACGAAGCTCATTGGGCTGACCGCGCACGAATCTTGCTACTGGTAAATTCCTACGACCAGGCGCGAATTGTCGCAACGACACTGCAGCAGACGTGGCACGAAGAGAAAGACCGCATTTTCTATCTGTCACGCGTGGAAGGAGAGAACAAAGACGTGCTGGCAGGCGGCAAAGGAGGTCCAGACCTGCCGGAAAATGCCCTGAGCCGTCCCGATATAGAAACGTTCGGCACCCATACCGAAGGGCGGATTCTGGTCGCCCCCATGAGCGCTATCGGGCGCGGATACAACATTCTGAACAAAAGAGGGATGGCGGCAGCCTTTGGCGCACTGTACTTCCTCATCAGGCCCTATCCGCACCCCGACGACATGACCGCCCTTGCCCGCGAACTGAACCGCCGAACGCTTGATTGGGCCGACATTCCCGATTTCGGACGAGCGACGCTTGAGGAGCAGTTCAGGGATCTTCGGCGTATCGCCTCCGACTACTGGGATGCGGCCCAACAACGACGCTATTGGAGCACGCTTCACGACTACCCTAAATGGAACTGTGAGCCGCGGAAGGATTTAGCGGCCCATACGGCGGGCCTTCTGGTACAGGCCGCCGGACGGCTTTTGCGCGGCGGCGTTCCCTTTCGGGCATATTTCGTGGATGCCGCCTTTGCCATGCAGGCCGCCAACCACCCGGACGACGAGCCGCTGGCGACGATTACAGTCAAGGATTCACCGCAAACAAGCCTGCTTGCCGCCGTCATCGTTCTGATGCAGGATCTCGTTCACGACGACCCAATAGCAAGAGAGCTTTATGAGCCGCTCGCCGACGCCCTGTGCTGCACACAGTTTCGGGGAACCGACTTCCCGTTTGACGACCACTGGAACAAAAAGGAGAGACAACAATGACAGAGAAGACGAAGAAAAAACGCCCGCTGTCCCACCAGCCTGATATGCTTCCCGCACGCTTTACGCTAAAACCGCAGGCGTTCGCAGGCATGACGGCAGCGACGCTGAAACGTCCATACTACAACGCTTTGACTCAATTTACCGAATGGCTGAAAGATTATTTTGAGCGGGTTCCGCAGAAACGGCAAGACGATGATGGGCGTCCTTTCCAACCTAAGCCACCCTACAGGCTTTTGAACCACACATTAACAGCCTGTGCTCCAACCATTGTGCATGGCTTCGAGTGGTACAAGAACAATGAGAAAGATAAAGGCTATCGCATGGTCGCGGTTGGGCGATCTTCTCAAACAGAAGACAGCAACGCCACTATTTCTTCGATTGCGTATCCTTCCGAAAACGACATCGCTGATGTGATGCGGTTATGGATAAAACAATGGGGGGAGCGCCCGTGGTTAAAAACAATTATCGAGGGCGAGGGAAAAACACCCTGGGAGTCATTAACTGATTCCCTGTCAAAACCACCGGACACCCATTGGATCGAGGACATTCCCGCGCAGAAACTTCTGGAGAAGGGTGAAGGACTTGCATATCAGGTTATTCCGAGCCTTATCGCGACGCTTCTCCATGAAACTGAATCCACCATTGGCCCCAATCGTGAAACAATCGAGTGGCGACGGATGCAGGAGGGCAGCAGTGGACGTTATTGCATCGTTAGCCAACCCCTTCCCGTGGAGTTTCTCAAAAAAAACAACCAAACTGGCGAGACGCAGCCCAAAAGCGGCTACTTCAGCTACAAAATCGAAGTCGAGCTTCAAACTCAGGCAGGGCGGAAGGAGCAGTGGCTTTATCTTTCGCTGCATTGTATGCGATATGCACACCTTCCTTTGGCTTCTAACAAGCGTGGAAACGAAATAACCGTGCTGGTACGGGCGAATCAGGCACGGCTTCAAAACTGGAAAGTCGATTCTACCCTGGTGCGTCTAAAGGCCACTCCAAATGCCAGCCCAAAGAGCAGAGATAGGGTGATGTGGCTTGAGGATCTGCCTTCCCTACTCACCGAGCTAAAAGCGCGACCGCTCGTACCCCCAGGCGACATCTACGATGACCCCACAAGGTACTGGCGGAAACCAGGCAGTACTGGCTATGCCGATGAGTATTACATTCTCCATATGGAGGGCTACGGTTATAAAGGCAGGCAGGCGCAGTCCGTGCTGACCGGGTTTGGC
>JAZKEA010000112.1:3146-7559 GCA_040387315.1 Armatimonadota bacterium
AATTCTTCGCCCGAGATCCGGGCGATGCCCCGTGCCGAGGTGCTGGGGAGCCTTTGCACAGGCGTCCTCCGGGAATACATAGAGCCTGACGCTGCGATGCTAGCTGATCCACGAAGCTTCGAAGAGTACGACAAACCGAATTCCCTGTATACTTTTGCTGATTTGACACCTTCAATCCCTCTAGAAAAACTCTCACAAGAAGAAAAACTCGCCGCTTCTGAAGAGGAAGGCATTCTTTTACGAAAGGGACGCGAGGCGGTTCGGGACGCAAAAGCAAAACAGCAGCAGGAGCAAAATCGACCCATCCTAGCGGAGGCGCTTCAGCGGGCGACGCGGGGCCAAACACTGGTCGTCGCCTGCTTCCACCGGGAAGCCAACACGGCTGAGTTGCTTGAGGCGAAACTGCGTGAAGCTTTTCAGATTGATCAGGAAGACAGCTGGCCGACGCACCTCAAGGTTATCACTCCCCATCCGTTGATACCCTCTCCTGAAATGGTGCAGCCACTGGAACATGAAGGAAATACGCGTAGAAGAAACGATGAAGTAGCCCTTTGGCGCGATAAGCGAATAGCAGAATGGGACACTCTTCTTAAACAGACTTTCAGCGATTATCTAAATCGAGAGGATGTTATCTGCGCGGTTATCGTCGAGCTGGACAAAACGACGCACACTGAGAAACGCGCCACGAAGATTACGCCGGATCGGCGCAGCATTCACAGCGTCCTTCGCCAGGTCTGCGATCGCAATAACATCCTTTCGCAAATGATTGTGACGCCGGATAAGCTTACGGGCATTGCAACCCGTGACAGTGCCGCCAGCGGTAAAGCTCAGCAGACAGTTCAAGACCTCACGTCACGGCAGTTAGGCATCTTGTACGCGCCGCCACCCGATCTTTATCAGAGTGTTGGCCTCGACAAATTCCGCAGAGACATCTCCGGCACTATGGATGTCATTGCCCTGAGTTTCTGTACAACCATAACCGGTGCGCGCTACTGCCTGGCAACGCGGCTACGCGCTGATGGGACTATTGATGTCCTGCTGTCGGAAAAAGACGCCGATTGGATTCCCTACCACGAGGCGGGGTTGAGCCTGGGACAGATTTTGGCTTGCGAGCGAAGAAGCGTTGTACGTGGAAAAATAGACGATGCGCCGTACAACTCGAAGAAGCCAAGCAGGGCGCGGAAGACGCTGACGGAAATCAGTAATTTCCTGGAGACGCTGCTGACCCGAAAACTGGAACGGCCCACCCTTGTTATTGTGGAAGCGGAAAAATGGCGATCGACGCGGGACAATGGGGGGAACTGGTGGCAGCTGCAGAATCCGTGTTTTGCAGAGTATGAAAATCGTCTCGTTTTCGGAAATCGTTTCCCTGCAGAGGAACAACGCTGTTACGAACACGGGGAACCCGATTCCTCTTCAACGCATCACAATATAATTGGCATTGTCCGTTTGCGTGCCGCCGAAACGCCGCAATACGTCACCAATCGACTGGATTGGAGATTTGATGATCAGACGCTAATGCGGGACTACTTTGAGCTGACAGGTTTTATAGATCAGACAACGACCGAAGTTTTCCACTACTTCTCTGTCGGAAGATTACCCGCCGGAGCGGGAGAGCCTCAGCATAAGAGGACGCTGCCTGATCCCTTCAAGATCGTCAGCGGCGCGAAGAGTGGTGGTGGAGTTGCCTATCGCCATCCGCCGATGGTTGAAATGGCTCCCTTTTTCGTCCATCCCGACTTCGCAAGCGACGAGGGCAAAGCGGTACTGTGCCGGGTTCCCCACTACCTCCGCTTCTCGCCTGCTTGGGCCATGGGAAATTTGGACTCGCCGTACCCACTGCATCTTGGCGACGTTCTGATACAAGACCAGCTCTGCATTCTCGGTTTGGGAGATGATTAAGCGGTCACATGCAGCCGGGACAACCGACTGTCGCGTGCAGTTGCATGAAAAAGCAGGTGAGTTGATGACCATGAATCGTTCAAGATAAAAGCGCGAAGATTAGTCTGCTGACCATCTCATCGAGAAGTGCTCCGGGGGAATTGTCAATGACGTTTTAAGTTCTTTGGCTCCCGGCATGCCGACCATCATCATGGTCAAATACATTTGGACAGCATTCTGAATTTTGAGAATGCTGTCTTTGTTTTTCAGCCAGTTCTGAGGTGAGAACACTTTATTGTTGGCCTGGTACTCGTCAATAGCTTCCTGCAGCGCCATGTTCATGCACGTGCCCGCCATTGGCAAAAGGCTGTCAGACGAAGTCGTCAACGCTAATGTTGTCGCCGACGGAGATGGTACTCCCTTACCAACTTGGTTGTTGGCTGCACAGAAGGCCGTCTGGATGGTGAAAAGCAAGTAGAATTTTGAATAGCTCTGCGAAACTAGAAGGGCATCATTTAGGTTGATCTTGTCCCAGTACGTGTTGACCACCTGCATCCATTGATTTAGGGCCAAAATATCTTCCGGCTTATAATCAGAATGAAACAACTTGTCGAAATGCTTATCGAACACCGCATTCTCGTTATAGGCGACATTTGGGCGCTGGCAGTGCCATGTCATTAGGCATTTCGCAAACTGAGACAGATCAATGGTCTTGGTAGCGTCTTTGTCTGCTGGGCGCTCCTCGCCGCGTTTCGTAATCAGGTAGCCGTCCGGGTAGCGAATTTCGTATGCCCTCTTGAGGGCATTGACCCGCTTGTCGTTGCTGCGAAGGTCGCGCGGTTTTACGGCGCTTTGCGAATTGGTGTTTATGCTGATCTTGTCTGCCAGATCGACCTGAGGAATTTCATAAAAGCGAAAGAGTACGTGGGCGTCGGGAGCTGCCTTCACTTTCTCGGAGCAAGCGAGAATCGTGTTGAGCGACTGGCAGCCGTTTACGACACTCAGCCCTTTCAGCGTGAGGCTATTCGTAGCGGGATCGAGCGCCAGTTCCTCACACAATGCCGTGATACCGTTGTGGTAGAGGAAAAAGAACTGCGGTGTCTCCCCGCTCAGCGTTTGCTTGAGGCCGCGATTCACTTTGTTAGTGATGCCAAGGGATTGACGCACGTTCTTGCGGAAAAGTAGTCCATCCTTTATACCCGTCAATTTTAAGCAATCGGACAGCCGCACCGCTGCCAGCACCGTTTTGAATCCGGCTACATCGAGTGACAGATACTTACCCGGCTCCAGTGTAAAGGTATGAGTCAGTTTAGGCAGCGCACGGGATAGGGCGTCGTCCCACCTGGCCTGGATCATCGCGGTGTCGACAACGATGATGCTGGCGGTCAAGTTGTCGAAGTTGTCGATAGTATCCTGGAACAGCTTGAGGTCGGCCTGTGCTGATGGAGTTAGCGTTCCTGTGGTTACCAGTTCGAATGTCAGATCGTAATCCTGCTCCAGCGCGTCCGATACCTCGACAAGCTTGACCTGTACCTTTTTGTTCGCGTTCTGCTGAAGCTGTTCCAGGTTCTTCATCTGGAGCCAGACTGCCAGGATCTCCTGAAGAGGCTGGTGATCCACCGGTCCGGAGTAAAACTTACCCTGGATGATAATGACCTGCCTCTTCTCGTCGTCCACAACGACCGCATCGATCTCCTTGTCATCGGCACCGTCCGTTATATCGTCGCGTGCCTGTTCACGAGTTCGGAGATAAACGTTGCGTAAGTACCAAGCAAGGAACCGCTGCCCGTCATTGCTGAAATTCTGAGAATAGTATATGTCTGCCTGGATATCGTTTTTAATCCGGGTCAGCAGTTCTACGTTAACCATTGGTGCTGTCAGTCCTCTTATCTTTTGGGATCAACCAGGGGTGAACCGTGCTATAACCCGGAGCCGGGTCAACCGGCTTTCTTGTGCTGCTTCAACAAAGGTCTATAGACTACGGGTGCTACTCCTTCAACAAAAGTGCGTCAGAACCCTCTGTAATCCGTTTCGTGAGGCGACCCCTACATTGCATGTCGTAGAGGAAATTATGACATGCAATAACAAGTACGGAAAAGCCCCTTGATCAGGTCGATCAAGGGGCCCAGCCGAAGACAGTTCCACCTGCAATCTTTATATATCGAACTCGACGTAAACTTTGATGTGGAGGCTGACCGCTGGCGCAGTCGGAGCGATTGCGACCAAGAAGAATACCAGATTGCCCTGGATGATCGCTTCAGTTACCTGGAAATGGCTTAGCCACTCCGAACCCCGCACGACGTTGTACCAGACCATCGGATTGCGTGCCGTTGCCGGAATAGTACTCATGGTACCAAATGTCATCAGCACATTCGTGACAACACCGTTGCTCGCAACAAAAGATACTCCTGGGGCGGCGTTATTACGGACGACTATCTCATTCGACACGTACCTACGGGTCACCGGAACTGGTGGAGGAAGATTCGGTGCATCCGGTTCGAGAGTGTACGTGGCTACTCCTCGCGTCGTTTC
>JAZKEA010000113.1:0-1187 GCA_040387315.1 Armatimonadota bacterium
GAAACTGTGGCAAGGGGCACACCGGCTGCGGCTTTGCTCCGGCTCCGGTGCTAACCCAGCCTTGGTACTAATCTAGCCTTTGCGCTTTGCAAATGCCTTTCCCGTTACCAGACTCCCCTCGCCCATAATTGGGAGAGGGGCCGGGGGTGAGGGCAAGCTCTACAAATCCTGCAGCCATCCTTTTAGGGCGGCATAGCGGACGATATCGGCCCGGCTTTCGATTCCGATCTTCTCCAGAGCCCGCGTCTTGTAGCTCTCCACGGTTTTCAGACTCACGCCCATCTGGGAGGCGATCTCTTTGCCGCTGTAACCCTGAGCAACCAGACGAAGCACATCCGACTCCCGCTCGCTGAGGTCACTTCCCGCGATCTCGCCGCGAAGGGTCGAACGGCGTCGAACGAAATCCGCGGTGACCTTTCCGGCAAGGGCGGGGTCCAGATACGTGCCGCCTGCCGCGATACTCCGAATGGCCTGAACCAGCTCCTGGGGCGCGGACCGCTTCAGAACATAACCGGACGCACCCGCCTCAAGGAGGGCGCGGAGGTAGGTCGTGTCCTCATGCATGCTGAGCGCGAGGATGTGGACGCGCGGACACGCCTGCTTCAGCTTGGCGGTCGCCTGCGCGCCATTCAGCCCCGGCATGGACAGGTCCATCACGACGATGTCCGGCAGGCTGACCCGCGCCTGCTGGAACGCGGACTCCCCGCTGTCCGCCTCGCCGATCACTTCCATATCGACCTGACGACTGATAAGGGCCCTGAGCCCTTCGCGAATAAAGGTATGATCATCCGCGAGGAAGATTCGCAGTTTCTGAATCGCCGCGACGGGCGGCGGAGTCGTATTTTCGGACGAACTGTTCGCTGAGTTCGTTGGGTTCATTGGACCGACTGATGTCATGTTATTTAATGCCTTTCCCAGCCCGAGAAGTACCTGGTTTCGGTCTGGTTGGGTTTATGCTTTAGTGACAGTGTAACTCTGGACATTGGAAAAACACAGGGTGGTTTAGTCCCGATTTTTTACCTGTAGATCGTCGGGGTGCTCGATCAGCTGCTGGACTGCGGCGGCATGATGTTCGGCAGTTTGCGCCTCCCGCTCAAAATGCTGAGCGGACGAATGATTCCCGTGCTTTCGCGCGTTTTCCGCAAGCTGCCGCAGCAGGACACTCCTATCCACAAGGGTCCGTGTTG
>JAZKEA010000113.1:1197-8101 GCA_040387315.1 Armatimonadota bacterium
GCGTACCAGAGAGACCGTTCGATGGCCTCCCCCTGCTGCAGCGCCAGACTCTCCGCCGAATAGGCATGCCCGACGTGGCAGCGGAATTGTACCCCGGCGTCCGCACCTGCCTGCCAGAGCGTGCCGCCGCAGTCCGGACAGGTGTAGATTGTCGTTTCCCCATGACGGTCACCCTGCACCTGTTCTTTACGATTCTGCTCGACGGTCTGAGGCAAGTGCTCGAATTCTACTGCCTCGGAGATGTCACGAGTCATCGAATCACCATTTCCCTCTTCCGTATTGGGAACCTCAACCCCCTCTGCCAGCCTTATCAGCGTCTCCGCGATCTCATCCATCGGCAGAATACGGTCTACCCGGCTCCCGGCGATCGCGTTTTCCGGCATCTCGGAAAAGGCAGCCTCCTCCGGATTCTGAACAATGGTAAAGCCCCCATAATGTTTCACCGCCGCCAGACCCGCCGTACCGTCATACAGGGTGCCGGAAAGAATGACCCCCGTGACGCGCGAACCGTACTCAAGCGCCGCCGACCGGAACAGAGGGTCGATAGCGGGTCGGCTGAAGTTTTCTTTCGGCCCCCGTGTCAGTCGGAGCACGCCGCGCTCTATGATCAGATGTCTATCGGGGGGCGCAAGATAGAAATGACCGTTTCGAGGCGTCTCCTCATCGACCGCATTGGTGACGCGGAGCAGGCCGCCCTGGTCCAGTATCTGCGCCAGAAGTCCCGGTAAATACGGAGCACGGTGCATCGTAATAAAGACCGCCGCGGGCAGATTCGTCGGCAGCAGGCTGACGAGACGCTTCAGCGCTTCCAGACCTCCTGAGGATGCCCCAATCACGATTATGTCCCGTCTCATCTTTGGTATCTTTTTACGCCTTCCCGTCCGGATTCCAGGGACAGTTTGTCTATGTTGCCCACAAAGGAGCCCCCTTACACCTGAGCGGAGACGATAGATTCCGACAGAGGAATTATAGCAGGAAATCGGAAACCTATGACAGTATCGTTCCCAGGCACAGACGCCTGGGAACGTTACGAACGGCCCCAATTTACCGTGTCTCGAGGCTGAGGAAAATACCGTTTATGACCGCTCCGACCCTGCTGATCCCGTTTTTACCCGCCGCTGTCGCGCTTCTGGCGCTGGCTGTGTTACCTGCCCCGACGGAGGCGCAGACAAGCGCCGGCACGCCGACCGCTCCTGACCCGACGCCACTTCCCCTGTGGCGCGCCGGGGAGACGCCGGGGGCGCGCGGCGACCGTCCGGAGGACATTCCGACACTCACCCCCTATCTGCCGACATCGACGGCAACAGCCCCACGACCGGCGATGGTCATCTGTCCGGGGGGCGGTTACGGCGGTCTCGCGGATCATGAGGGGAAGACGTACGCCCAGTTTCTGAATACCCAGGGGATCGCCTGTTTCGTGCTCCGGTACCGGCTCGGGTCGGCGGGGTATCGCCATCCCGTGATGCTCGGGGATGCCGCAAGGGCGGTCCGAACCGTCCGGTCACGCGCCCGCGAGTGGAACATCGATCCGGACCGGGTGGGAATCATGGGGTCGTCGGCGGGAGGGCATCTTGCCTCGACTCTGCTGACCCACTTCGATTCCGGGAAGCCGGACGCCACCGATCCCGTGGAGCGGCAGGGGAGCCGACCCTCGCTCGGGGTGCTGTGCTACCCGGTCATCTCGATGCAGCCGGACCTCACCCACGCCGGGTCACGCCGAAACCTTCTGGGCGAGACGCCCACCCCGGATCTAGTGGAGAGCCTGTCCAACGAACGTCAGGTGACCCCTCAGACCCCGCCCTGTTTTATCTGGCATACCGGCGAGGACGCCGCCGTCAAGCCGGAGAACAGTCTTCTTTTCGCCGCCGCGCTGCAGAAGAACGGCGTCCCGTACGACTTGCATATCTACCGGGTCGGGAGGCACGGCATCGGGCTGACGGATACCCCGCCGTTTGCCCATGTCCATCCCTGGGCAAATGACCTTGTCTACTGGCTGAAAGGCCAGGGATGGATTTTGGACAACAGCCAGACAAAAACAGAGGTGACGCGGTGAAAGTACTATCGTCAGAGCAGATCGACCAGTTTGTCACGGACGGATTCGTCCTGCTTCGGGAAGCGTTTCCGGCATCCGTGGCGGCGCAGATTCGGAACCTGGTCTGGGAAGGGATCGGACTCAGCCCCGACCGACCGGAGGAGTGGACAAAGCCGCTCGTGCATCTGAAAGAGGTTATCAGCGGTCCTGTGGTTGACCAGGCGTTCACACCGCGCCTCTACGACGCGCTGGACGATGTAATGGGGGAGGGACGCTGGAACCCCGTCACGGGGCTCGGATGGTGGCCCGTCGCCTTTCCCGGATTCGATGCCCCGCCGTGGCAGCCCCCGACAAACGGCTGGCATGTCGATGGGCAGCAGTTTCACCACCATCTCAACTCACCGGACCAGGGTCTGCTTCCCATTTTTATCCTTTCGGATATCGGGCCGGGCGACGGGGGAACCGCGCTCAGCCTGGGCTCGCACCGCGTCTGCGCCCGCGCGCTTGCCGACTCGGAGCCGGAAGGGATGGATGTTCACACCCTCGCGCGAACGGTTGCCGCCGCCCCGCGTGACCATATGATCGAGGCGACAGGAACTGCGGGCGATGTGGCCCTGATCCATCCGTTCGTCCTTCATGCCCGAAGCCCGAATACCGGAAGCAAGGTGCGCTTTATCTGCAACCCGTGCTACACGCTCAAGGAGCCGATGCGCTTTGACCGACCGGACCCCGCCGATCAGTCTCCGGTCGAACGCGCGATTATGCAGGCGCTCGGGCACGAGGGAAGTGGTGACCGATCATGATTCACAAAAGCACGGTGGAGCACTATCCGGGCGATCTTGCCACCCTCGCGGAGGAGATCGGCAATCTCAAGTACGATGCCCTCGCCGAGTTTCTGCGCCTGCTTTCCGCCAAGATTGACGGCGATGCGGCGAAGGACCAGGCGCGGGGACGCGTCCAGCTTGCCGCCGCCCTGCGCTCCGCAGCGGGGCGTGTCGGAAGCGCCGAGGTACCGATAGAGCGAGCCTGGAAGATCTCCCGTCCGTTTATGGTCGGCGAGCCTGTGCCCCCAATGCCCCCGGCACGGGAGATTCTTCGCAGTCATGCGGACGGCGACGGACACCGTGGCTTCCGGCTCAAAAACGGGGCGTATTTTGAGGGGTTCTTCACCGTGGATGACGAGGAAGATATCATTCATTTTGTTTCGGGCGGCCCGATGGGGGGGTGGGAGACCGAGTTCCGGATCGACGATATCGATCTGTCCAGCCTCATGTCACCGGCAACCCCCGCTGCCCCGTAGCGCCGCTTCCGGCGGCTTCGTCAGTGAAACGGGCGCACTTCGACCGGCGCCCGGCAGGCGATAGCCGCTTTGCGCCCCCATTCCTGCGCCTCGTCCCGGCCCGCGGCCTCCAGTATCCAGAAACCGCCGATGTGCTCCCTGGTCTCCAGGTACGGCCCCTCGGTAACAAGCACCCTGCCACCCGGCTGAGGCCGCAGCGACAGCGCGCTCGCCGCCGGGTGCAGGCCGCCCGCGAAAATTCGGACACCCGCCGCCTCCATCTCGTCGTTGAGGGCGTCGATATCGCGGGACATTGCGTCGTCCTCGGCGACAGCCGGGTCGTAATCGTCGGGGTGGTGAATCGCAACCAGATACTGCATTCTGACTTCTCCTGTAAAGTTTTTTCGGGCGGGTCGGCATTACCGTTTTCCTGCCGTTACCTTTAGTCGAACGGTGGGAGCAGCATTCGACACCTCGTGGGGAAGTTTTTCAGAGGCTGCGCGGTCTCCCTGCCCGGCGACGGCTGAAAACCTCAGGCCGTCTGTATCCGAGGCTTTCCGTTCGCGGCAGCACGCGGTGTGACCGCGTCCAGGCTGGCTTTCAGCGTCGCCCGGTACTCATTGAAGGCTGCTCTTCCGGAGTCGGTCAGGCGGCAGAGCGTCATCTGGATCTTGCCGCGATAGGCCTTGGTGACCTCCACATACCCTGCTGTCTCCAACCGCGACAGGTGGCTGGAAAGATTCCCTTTGCTCATCCCGGTTTCGCGCAGAAGATACAGGAAATCCACTTCCTCCACCTCGGAGAGCATCGCGACAAGCATCAGACGCGCGGGTTCATGAATGACACGGTCCAATTCGGCAATGACTTTGATCTGTTCGTTCATTCGTTCTCGTCCTCGGCAAAGACAGGCATTCTGAGAAGCTGTGTAAACGTAAAGGCTCCCGCCACAATCGAACTGAGACCAAGGGTGAGGGAGTAGATGCGGAGCAGGGTCAAACTGTCCTGAGGCACAGACGCCAGTATCAGAGCCGCAATCAAGGAAACCATTCCGAGCGCCGCGTGGCGGATAAAACCAAGTTTTGAGAAGTGATAAAAGTAGGAGACACTGGTAAAGGCTCCCAGAAGCAGCATCAGCGAGCCGGAGTCAAGAAGCCTGGGTGGCCTGCCCGCGTTTATCATTGAGCTGCCAAGAACCGCGATCAGGGACATCGCCGCGATTGTTCCCGCGACACGAATCACTTTACCGCGGACCGACCGCTCGGCTGGCTGCGCGACATAACCAACACGGGGATACACAAACTGCTCTCGAAGCGATTTCGCGTAACGTTTGGCGAGCAGGATGGCGGAAAACATCATGCCAGCTGCCGCGATAAAGAGCAGCAGCCCGAACTTGAACTCCCGCGTCTGCTCGAAATGACTCCCCTGTATTGTGGCGGTAAACTGCTGGTTCGCGTACCACATAAAGGTGGCGGCGAGAATGCCAACCCCGCCGATGATGTCGTTCAGCCCATCGGCCTCCGCAGCCCTTTTTGGCCTGCGGGCAAACTCCGAGATTGTCACGGACATGGTTTCATATATCCCATACTGGTTTGTGATACAAACCAGTATGTAGTGAAATTATCCGGTTGTCAAGGGCGGGAATGCCTTATTGTTTTTCTTTCGAGGCTCGCCAGGACGGGCCGATGTCCGCAGAGGTAAGCAGTCCCGTCTCGGCGGACGGTTTCGCGGCGGAGAAGCCGACACCCTCCAGGCCGCTGCTCGCCGCGGGACGCCAGACGCCGTCTTTGCCGCGTGCCCCGATTCCGTCGTTCCAGGGCAGGGTGCGCATTCCCGTGGGAGCGGGGCCGTCCTCCGCGCCCGACCGGACAGCGACATTGTCTTTCCACTGAAAACCGGTCCCCGCGGTTCCCTTGAGCAGGGTGGCGCTCGCGGGGTCGCGGGGCAGGAAAAACAGGTTGTTCGTGATCGTGATGTTTTCGGGGCGTAGCGTGCGGCCCGAGGTGCCGAATCCGGCGTCCAGGTGAAGGTACGGCCCGTGGGAGTCGATCACGGTGTTATTGGCGATGCGGGCGTTCCGTGCCACGTAATAGCCATTCAGCGGCGAGTTCGGGATGCCCGCGGTTATCCAGATACCGCCGATTTCGACGCGGTCGATGTAGTTACCCACAATCACATGGTCATCGCCGATGACGCGGATGCCGCCCGACCCTTTCTTGTTGTTGCCCAGGAAGAGATTACCCTCGACACGGCAGCGGTTGCCATGACGCAGGGTCAGCATCCCGGCGCAGTCCAGAAACGTGTTGTACCGATAGATGTTTTCGCACGATTTGCTGGAGATTATCTCCAGCTCGCCGTCGCACCGGTCGAACAGGTTGCGTTCGACGACCGTTCGCGAGTTTCGCATCGACTGACCGCTGTAGCCGATGCGCATCGTCTCGCCGCCGTTTCTTCCGAGCGGGGGGCGCGGCCCGAAATAGTTATGATCGATGCGGTGGCTGTTGGGCGTCTCCTGCACTTCGACCTGCAGGGTAGGGGAGTCGCTGGTCTTTCCCGCGAGATAGCAGTGGTCCACGCGGTTATCCGTTCCGTACAGATGGACATCAAACTTGAACGTGCTGTCGACGACTGACGACTCGGTCAGGCGGCAGTGGCTGCCCCGAATCCCGAAACCGTCTTTACCGTCGATCCCGGCGTTCTTGATGGCAATGCCGCTCACCACGAGATAGTCGCCGTCGAGGGTCAGCGACGATTTACCGGTCAGCACGACCTTTCCCGGTGTCTGCGCCCGAAGCGTTATCGGCTTCGCCACGGTTCCCCGTCCCTTGAAGACGATCACCTGATCTTTCCACGACCCGTCCGTCAGAACAACGACATCGCCGGATTGGAGCTTCCCGGTAATCGCGGCGACCTCCGCTGCCGATGCGGCCTTATATTCCGCCGCCCGCACCGAAGGCGCGGCCAGACACAAACACGCTAAAAACCATACTGCTTTCACTGACATATTCACTCCGAGTCGTTCCGAGTTATTCCGATGCTGCCGTGCCCTGGGGGGCCGTCGCCGTTTTTGTTTTCAGGCCGTAGTAGTTGATGCGCTCCGGCTGGGGCGCGACCGGGGCGATCTCCAGAGCTGACGCAGAGGTGCCCGAGGAACCGGGCGTGAGGAGCACGGTTTCGCCTTTGCGCAGGTCGATGGTCAGGAACGGGTTCCCG
Source organism: Armatimonadota bacterium (assembly GCA_040387315.1). GTDB lineage: Bacteria > Armatimonadota > Armatimonadia > Armatimonadales > Armatimonadaceae > JACMJB01. The sequence continues at coordinate 7,719 of JAZKEA010000113.1, forward strand.
TTCGTGTCCGTCTCCGTCTTGAGCGTGTAGGATCGGCTGCCCCTGGCAATCGGGGACACGAGGTCGGTTCGTACTCGGCAGGGCGCTCCCGCAAGGCTCTGGATGCGGACAAACTGGGTCTTTCCGTCTCGGCGCGAGGCGGAGACGAGAAACGCGCCCTCGGCCCGGAGGTTGTGAAAGGTGACATCCTTCCAGGCGGCGGGAATCGCGGGAAAGACGCGGATATCGGTTCCAAACGGGTCCGTGGACCAGCTTTGCAGGAGCATTTCCTGGAGCGAGGCCGCCGCGGAAAGCGGCGTCTCGATAACGGGTCCCGCCTCGGTGTACATCGTGCTCGGCTTGACGTAGCGGTCCAGAAAGGTGTTGAGGTAGCGGACCGAATC
>JAZKEA010000114.1:0-1560 GCA_040387315.1 Armatimonadota bacterium
GGGTCGCTGACCGGCGATCAGATCGTCGAGATCATTCGGGGCGCACCCGCCATTCTTGCCGCGCTGGCATCGCTGGTTCTCGCCCTCAAGGCCGGACGGGATGCGCGGTCCGCGCAGCGGTCGGCGGAAGCGGCCCATGAGCGGGCGACGGAAGCCGCCCGCGAACAGCTGACCTTCGCCCTGAAACGCGCCGTGCGGGATGCCAAGGCGCACGCTGTCACCGTTCCTGAGTCTGTTACGCCGCCGGAGGAGGGCGGTCATTGAACATGCAACCACAGGTAATCACGCTTGGTTCTGCGCTGGCCGCGCTGACATTCTCGGGGGCGGCCCCGATTCTCCACGACAAAGTGCGGCGTCCCGCCCGGCTTTTTGTCGCCGGGGACTACCCGGATAAAGGTATCCACATCACGCCGGATGATCTCACACGGATCGTCGCCAACTTCAGCACGGCGAAGAACCCCGTTCCGGTGAAGACCGAGCACTCCGACACGCCGCTGGACCCCTTGGGCGAGGTGGCGGCGCTGTATGTCGAGGGAAGCGAGCTGTACGGCGTCCTGGTCTTCAGTAGTGGAATGGATGCCCATATCCGGGAACGGGGCGTCGAGCATCTGTCAGTCGCATTGGTCCGCGAGGAAGACGGCTCGTTCCGGCTGAAGGAGACGAGTCTGGTCTTCACGCCTCGGGTCGCCAGTGCGGGTTTTTTAACTCCGGCCCTGGTCGAGCAGAAGCTGGCGGCCTTCGCGGCTCAGGGGAAGCTGACCCCGGCAATGCGGCAGAGCGCCGCCCGTCTGCTCTCCGCGCCGCAGGTGGTCACTTTCTCCGATGGCTCCGAGCTTTCGGTCGCCGCCGAGGCTGAAGCGCTGCTCAGCGCGATGCCGGTGGTCCAGCCGCGCGGCTCGGTCGCTCGGACGGGCCAATTTGCCGGTCCCGCCGAGGGCCCGAGCGAATACACAAGGCAGTTCGCCGACCGGTTCGGTGCGGACCCCGCGAAGGTTCACGAAATTCTGAGAGGGTGACGCAGGGGAGTGGGGAAGATGCTGGCCCCAGCCCCCATAAATGGGGGGTGAAGAGGGGAAAGCTCCCTGGCCTGTACGGATAAACGGAAAGAGAAAGGTGAGTTTATGGCGGTTTTAACGGCAAATGCGGATCGACTGGAGAAAGACGGGAAGGTGCAGGCCTATCCCGTCGGGGCGGCAAAGCGGATCTATCAGGGGGCTCTGACAGTCACCGACAACACGACCGGACTTCTGGAGGCGGGCGCGGATGCGTCGGGGAAGACGTTCGCGGGGATCGCCTACGAGAAGGCGGACAACACATCAGGCGCGGCGGCGGCGATCACGTGCCGGGTGCAGAAGCGCGGCTCGTTCCTGTTCGCGCTGACCGGTACCGCGGTGACCACTGCGGTCATCGGCAAGCCTGTCTGTATCTCGGACGACAATACGGTCGCTCTTGCGGCCACTACCACCAATGACATCGTTTGCGGCGACATCGTCGCTATCGAATCGGGTAAAGTCCGCGTTCGCATCGACCGCGTGGCGGCATAAGGAGATCTCTCGCACA
>JAZKEA010000115.1:0-8062 GCA_040387315.1 Armatimonadota bacterium
AATCCCGACAACAGGGCGCCGCCGGAATAATCGCTTTGCGTTTGGGAGGCGGTGATCGCGGCCTTGATGCGGGCGGAAACGATATAATCCACGCCCCCGAAATAGCTCTCCGCCACCGAATAGGATGAATTCAGATACATGGACGGCTTGGTGGCGCGGCTGAGACCGACATTGAAATTCATCCGCGAACTGGCGCGGTAAGTCAGGGTCGCGTCATAGGTGATGCCATCGAAGCCGGCGCCGACATTGTTGTCGGTCTCAAGCCGGGTTCCGGAAATCGATGCCGTCAGGCTTAGGTTGGACATGATGTCGTTCTGATAGCGCACGCCCCCCGCATACATGCTGTAACCGTCGGTTTGCGGGCCGGTCGGCAACAGGTCCCACAAAACCTCGCCGATTCCCACCACGAGCGGTCGTCGATCCGGGCTTTGAGAACTCACTTCAGGGAACCGCTCCCCGTCGCGGCAGGCTTTGCCGCGTCGCTTCGGAAAAGGGAAAACGTATGAAAGAGGCTCTGCTTCGAACCGTCCTCGATAGTGACGATGACGCTGGTATTCTCCTCGTCGAAGTTTGCCGGAACATTCCACCGCAGAACGCCCGTGGGAGATAGGGTCATCCCTTTCGGCCCGCTGTCGAGCGTGTACTTCACTTTTCCCGCCTTGCTCAGGACTTTGATCGCGTACGTATACGGTTTGCCGGGGGACACCGTGGTTATCGGCAGCGACTCCACGAACAGATAATCGATCTCTTTTTCGTTGAGGGCCTTCACGATATCCAGCGGCAGGACATGCAGCGAGGTCCGTTTCTCATCGACGATCACCAGCTTCTTTGCCGCCGGATGCGCGATAATGCGGTTCGCAAGCCCGAGGAAATCCCGATTGAACGGATCGATCTTGCCCATTCCCGGCAGACTGTCGAAGGTCAGCAGAATGGTCCGGTCGCCGGTATTGAAAACCGAGACGGTCGGCTTGCTCTCTTCGCCGAATCGACCGGTCCTGACCCCGATGTAATAGGCCGGACTCAGCGTCGGAAAGGTGGTGAGCGACTGCCCCTGCTCCCGGTCGAGCGGCTTGAGGTCCGTGCTGTACACACCCGAGGACGTGAAAATCAGCGCGCCGTCCGCGCTCGGATATTGTGGCCCCACCGATTCATGCTCATATTTACTCATAAGCGTGCTGCCCTGGAGGCGGAGGGTGCGGATACCGCTCGGGGAGAGGCCGGGAACCCATCCGGCGAACGTCGACCCGTCCGCAGACGCGGCTGCCTCAATAGGGTACTGAGGGTGCGGGTGCCAATCGTTGCGCCCCTGGGCCGGGTCCGCGGCGATCAGCTTGAGCGTCGTCGGGTTGAGAAAGCGCGGACCCTGGCGCGTCATGATCAGGACCGGGGCGGTGCTGGCATATCCCGCCGTGATGCCGTCAACCGGCTCGGTCAGCGGACGCAGGGTCCAGCGCTGCAGCACCTTTTTATCCCGCGCCAGCAGGAGGATGCTGTCGGCGTTCCCCGCCACCAGGGTATCGTTTCCTCCGAGCGGCACATAGCCGATAATCTTCTCGGTCCTGATGTCAAAGACCGCGACCTTCGCCAGCTTATTCATCTGGAAAAGAAGGAGGTCGCCGTTGCCGCAGCGGATTACCCTGTCCAATTCGGAAGGGAGCTTGATCTCCAGCGGATCCGTCTCCTTTGCCCCCTGGGCCGAAACCGGGGAAGCGGCAGCCACCAGGGGCGCCAGGGCGAGCAGAAAGGCAAAAAGCAGGGGCGATTTTCGCAAAGGGATCTCCAGACGGACGGTGCAAACGGGAATAGTGCGCCAAGGCATTTAGGTCAGCCTCAAACGACTTTCCTACTATAACGCAGGGTGGGCATCGCGTCAAAGGAAGCAGCCGCGCAGCGGTTCCCAATCTTCCGCGAGGGTGTCAGGAGGGTCGCCGGAGGTCCCGTGCAAACCGTCGCTGCCGCAGCCAGTTACGGGTCATCGTGGTAAGTGCCAGAAGCGGAATACCAGACAGGGCGCACGCCCACAAGGTTCCCCCGGTACGCTCTGCAGGCGTACTGCGGGAAAGCGCCGACAGAATACCCGCCACCATCAGCGCAATAGAGCTCCCTCCGACCACAAGCCATATCGTCAGCATCCCGCCCACCGACCAGCGCCTGTGGGCGACTTTTTGGAGAAACTGCCCCTGTGCCTTGATGTTCTCGATAGGCACCATCGTGGAGTAGCGGCGGCTCACCGCCTCGTTCTCGATCTGCCGCTGATCCCTGAGCCGCGCCTCGCTCGGCACCCCGATGTGCGGTCGATTCCCCGTGTTTTGTGTGTTGGGCATAATGCTTTGTAGTACCTCAACCATTAGTGACACCGGAGACTGGGTTCGGGTTGCTGATTATCGACCGACCAGATTAAGTTCAGTCCCACTCGATACGCAAAGGAAGGTAACCGTCATCTGCTTTCATTTCCAGGGACCGACCATCGCACAGTGTCCTCCGTATCTGCTGCCACTGTTCCCGAGTTGAAAACGCAGCGATACCGTCTTCAACCGGGCGGCAGCCCGCCGTTCCCTGGTCGGGAAGCAGGATAATAAAGCAACCGCTGAGCCTCTCTCCGGCACTTTTTGGCGGGGTAACTGCCGCGACTTCTGCCTGCCCTTCTTCCCATACAAGACAGCCATCGGCCTTCTCATCGAGCGTCGTCAAAAAAACGATCTGCGCCGATTCGTCCATTTCGCGGATCTTCTCCGCCAGGTAAGTCCGCCTTCTTGACGGAAGCTGAAGCACCACCTTACCCGGAAGGCGTAGGACACGCACCTGCGGAATGCGGAGGCAGGGCGTATGGGCAAGAATACTCTTTGTCTGATCCGGTTCAACTGAGGTATCCGCGCGTGCCGGGTCAAGCCAGGGTGGGCATGGATAATACCTCGCCTGATGGCTGAGACGCGCCATAAGACGAAGAATCCCAAATCGTTGGACATCGATCAGTTCATTCTCCGTCACCGAGATAGCCATCAATGAGTTGGGTACCGTGGGAAGTGTCGCGATGGTCTGTGCCGGGACATAGACCAGATGCCGGTCCAAGAATCGCTTCTCACCGAACTGTGTCCACTGTCCCGCTTCCACGATCATCCCCTGCTGTGCAAGCTGATACAGCATCCTGAAGAAATGCAATGGTTCGGGCGGAGCGGGAGCGTCCTGCCGCCGGATCAAGGTCAGGCCGACTTCCTGCTGCTTTAGACGGCTTAGTCCCATACTTCGGTACGTCAGGCAGGGGATCGTGCCACTTATCGTGGGAAGGTCGTGCTGATACACATGAACGGCGTAGGTACCGGGAATCACGTCTATAATTTCCGGGACGACGGTCTCTTCCGACGGTGGACTCGCCGCCTGTTTTTGTTTTTTCCAGAACATGTTTAGAGGATTCGCTCGGTTCTCGTTGGAGTCCTGCGGAGGAACACGCTAACCGCGGTTTCCCGTCGCCTTCTTCGTGCCGACGCTGTCGGTGAGGTAAACGAGGACATCACCGGCCTGCAGCGGGAGTCCGGGAAGCTGGTGGAAAGGGATGTGCTCGCTGCCGACGCGGGAAAGGCCGACCACGAGGGTATGGGCGAGGTCCGGGAGGTCGGCGACGGTCTTTCCCGCCTCCGCGCGTGTCACGACGCGCTCCTGGGCATCCAGTCCCTGCCCGAAGGCGAGCAGGTCCTCCAGGAAGAGCGGGACCGCCTTGCGGCGAACACAGGCCGCCATCAGGCGCGCCCCGGAGACAGACGGTGTTACCACCATGTCGGCCCCCGCACGGTACAGAAGCTTGACATTCTCTTCCTCACGGGCGGCGGCGATCAGGCGGACCTTAGGGGCGAGCTCACGAACCGTCAGGCAGATCAGGACGCAGACATCGTCGCGGTTCGGGGCGACCAGAACCTCGCTGGCTTTCTCGACCGCCGCCGCCCGGAGCAGGGCTTCCGACGAGGCATCGCCTTTCAGCGCGACGAGGTTCTTGCCCGCGGCTTCCTGGCTTCCCGCCTCGTCCGGCTCGATAACAACGATATTATCCACCGAGTAGCCGTGGGCCAGAAGCTCCTCCACAATGGCCCGGCCCTTTACCCCGAAGCCACACACGATGGCGTGATTGTTCAGACGCTCGCGGAGCTGGTTCATCAGGAGCCGCTCCCGGTATCGCAGAAAGGTGAGTTCATAAGCAGTCCCCAGAAACAGCGCGAAAAGGAAGACCCGAATCGGCGTCAGAAGCACGGCGTTGACCAGACGCGCCCCCGGAGTGACCGGGGCGATATCGCCGTAACCGACCGTTGTCAGGGTGACGACCGTAAAGTAGAAAACATCCACAAAGCCCATCGGTCGGTCGGGATGGGCATTGTCGCGAAGCCCGCCGCGCGTCACCCACAGCAGAAGCGCGACGAGCAGGATCAGCCCGACCGCAACTGCCATCCGGGTAATCAGGCCGGGGACCGGGGAGCGCTCCGGAAGTCGCAGAATGCCAAAGCCGGGGGCCGCACCGGGGCTTGGACCGGTGCGGCGGCGTGACGACGAATTATGGTTGTGGGACAGTCTCACGAAACGTCGTCAGTCGGTCGCTTTTTCAATGCCGACCGTGTAATCCATAGGAGCCCTGTCATTGGTGAGCTGAAACAGAACCTTTGTCGGTTTGGTCAGAACGAGCCGCATATCACTGCGGGCTTCTTTGTCTGTCTCATTCATGTTGATTCTGCCGCCCGAAACGATGAGGCCATTTTTATCCAGCTGCTGCAGATGTCCGATGATATTGCTGTCCATACCATCCACACGCTTCATATAAAGGGTAACATCGTACTTCCCTGCAGGCAGAGTTGCACTATGGAACGCCCACGCATACGGCTGCAGGTTTCCTCCCTTGCCCTGCGTTGCTCCGATACCGAGCGGCTTGAGGTCTCCGTTCTCGAAAGGGAACGGAACAAAGGCCATTTTAGCTGCCGGGATCACGCGCAGCCAGACTTCGTAGGGACCGTAATCCGTGCTCACCCGAAGGCGGGCGGCGAGCGGCTTCGCCTGCTTGAACGGTTCCGCGGTACGGGCGATTACCGAGGTTTCGTTGACGCCGAGAAGGCGGCTGTTCACCATCACGCCGTTCGTTTTCAGCAGCTCGACTTTGGCAATGATATTGCTCGGGGTTCCCTCGACCCGTTTGAGGTCCCACATCACATAGTAGCTGCCCGTGCCGAGCTGGATAGCGTAATCCTGTGATTCCCCTTTGGAAAGGGTAAAGTGGGCCGTCTCTCCAACCGCGAGCTTGGTGGCGGGCCGCATGGCCTGTGCGTGAGCTGACTGCGGGGCGATTGCCGCCAGCAGAGCAAGAAACCAGAGCATCAAAACCGTCATCCGTTTAGTCATCTGAGTGATGTCCTCCGCTATAGCCTACCCGCTGGATATGCCCCGAAAGGGCTGTTGTGAAAAGAATCACGGGCCATGGTTCTGGCACGGTTCTGGCTATTTGCGCTTCAGGTACGTGTCGAACCAGTCCACGATCTTTGTCATGTCGCCTCCGACATCCGCCCAGCCGTGCCCACCTCCTTTTTTGACGATAAGCTCGGCGGGGACGCCGGATTCCTTGAGCTTTGCGATCATGATCTCCGACTGCTGAATCGGCACGAGGGTATCGGCATCGCCGTGGATAAGGCGGGTCGGCGGATCGTCTGGGGTGACATGGCTGATCGGCGAGATCTCTTTTCCAATCGCCTGTATTCGCGCGGGATCGGTGATCTTGACGAACAGCCCGCCCTGTTTCGGGTCCTGCTCGTGGAAATCGAACGGGGGGCGAAAGTTCACCAGAATGCCCCCGCCCACCGCCACCTGACCGGCCTTTCCATAGTTCAGGAAATCCGTGGGCGGGAAGTAGCACGCGACCGCCTGGACACGGCTCGACACGCGCTCGACAGGGTCCTTTGCATTCGGATCGCCCATGGTCCCCGCGGTTCCCTGCATCAGCGACAAATGACCGCCCGCCGACGCGCCCGTGATACCCATGCGCTGGGGGTCGATCTTGTAATCCACAGCATGAAAGCGAATATAGCGCACCGCCCTGTGCATGTCACCCAGTACCTCGGGGATCGTGTACTTGGGCTGGCTGCCGTGAACGACCGCGAAGACAGTATAGCCGCGCTTGATCAGCTCCCCGATAGGGGAGCCCGGCGACTGCGGCACGATGCCGTCGTGCGACGAGTACCAGCCCCCGCTGACGACCCAGATCACCCCGACCCCGTTGGCGTTCGCGGTCGGTGTAAAAACATCCATCGTCAGCGCGGTGCCGTACTTGCGTCCGTACACGGTATCGGTCTCGCGCTTGAACGGCGGGTCCTGAGCCGCTCCCGGACGAACCGAGCAGGAAAAGAGCGACAGCGTGAGCAGGGCGAGAAGCGAGAAGTGGGCAATGGGTCGAATTCGCAGAGTACGCATAGGGTTAGCTTTCGGAAGGAGTTTTTATCGGGCGACTGCCGCGGGTTCGCCCTGCGACTGGGAGTCCTTGAACGTGGCCCAGTAGGCGAAGGCGCAGATAAGCGTGAGGACCGCGGGCAGAATGAAAACCGGGGGCCAGTTCGTGACGCCGTTCGCGGTAAACATCTGCTGAACCATGCCGCAGAACAGCGTTCCCAGGAAGTTGCCGACACCGAGTGTCACCAGGGTCAGCAGGCTTTGGGCGCTGGCACGGATATCGCGCGGCGCGACGCGGTCGACATAAAGCTGCTGCACGACCAGGACGAAGGCATAGCCGAATCCATGGAGGCCGAGCGAGGCGACCACGAGCCAGAGCGGTTTCTGGAGCGCGAAGATGACGTAACGCAGCGGCCATGCGAACGACCCGATCAGCAGGCACCATTTCATCCCTTTACTCGGGAGCCAGAGGGGCAAAAGGACCGACAGCGCCAATATTTCGGTTACCTGACTGATACTTTTTACGATCGGCACCATCTGGTTGGGGATTTTCAGGTCTTCCAGAAACGGCGCGGAAAGCAGATAGAAGAACTGAAACTCCGTCGCCGCGATAAATGAGATCAGCATGAAGACGGCGAAGCCGGGAACGGTCTTGAACATCCGAAGCGCCTTGACGAAGGCCAGCGGGTCCGAGGCATCGTCTCCGCGCGTGGAGGCCACGACTTTAGTCGGCGGGGTGTGCGGCAGCGCAAGCGCGAACAGCGCCATGACGATGCCCAGAATTCCCGCCAGAAGCAGTTCGGAGATCGGCCCGGTCTTTCCCGTTTTATCCGGCAGCGCGACATCGACCAGGAAGTAGCGCAGAAAGGCCGCCGCGATCCAGCCGATAGAACCGAGCGTCCGTATGATCGCGAAAACCCGCTCGCTTTTTGCCCCCGCATCGGTCGTGCGGCCGATCTGGAAGAACGCGATGCTGTTCGTGATGCCGAGGCTCGGCGCGAAAAGCAGCGACCAGGCGAACATGCCCACAAGGAGGCCGGTCACCGATGTCTGCTGCGCGGTCCAGAAGGCGACAATCGCGGCGAGGAGGTGCGTCAGGGCGAGGAACCACTGGCTCGGCATCAAACGGTCTACCAGCTGACCCCCGATAAACGGGCTGATGATACAGGCCAGCCACAGAGTCGAGTAGATATAGCCGATCTGAACCGGCGGTACGCCGCGCCCGTCAAGGGTCCCCGAAAGCACGGGCATCCACGCCCCCCAGACGGCATATTCCAGAAACATCATGCCGCCGAGCAAAAAATAAACGAGAAGGGGAGACCGCGCAGAAGCGGTTTGAGTCGACATCGAAAAACGTCCGCCGTTTCGTATGAGGTGACGGAATGTTCGCGGCGGCGACGGCATTCTCCTTCGGATTGACACGGAATCGTTTCTCGTGCCACACTGATAGCGGCAGCTTCTACTTCTACCGAGGTGAAGTCGTCCGCGCCGGGTCGGGTTCCGCTGATAAAGAAAAGGAAGTGGTATCGTGGCTAAATTTCAGATCTACAAAGATGGTAAAGGCGAATTTCGCTGGCGGATGAAGGCGGGTAACGGCGAGGTTATCGCGGACTCCAACGAGGGGTATAAGTCCAAAGATTCCTGCGAACAT
>JAZKEA010000116.1:0-1236 GCA_040387315.1 Armatimonadota bacterium
GTTCACGATACCCGCAATCTCGGCGTCCCGCGCGGCGGCCTGTTGCTCCAGGTCCGCTGACTTCTTGCGGCGCTGAACGATCTCCCGCAGAGCCGCTTTCACTGTTTCCGGCACCTCGCCGTTGGTGACATAGTAGCCCAATGAGTCAATATCGCCGCTGAGCAGAGAAACGGTCTGTGAAACAGGCTGCTCCGTCGTCACTGTCAGCTTCTCGCTTTTGCCGGGGGCGACAGAGACTGCAAACCGGTACAGGCTGCCGGTGCGCTCGTCGGCTTTGGCGGGCAGGATCAGTTTCTGGGCCGGGTTGTACGGATGCTCCACCAGCACCTTGCGGGGCTGATCCGCCTTGTTTTTCAGGGTATAGACAGTCTCCTCGCGCTGCAGACGGGTGAGAACCAGGACACCTCTCTTTAATGCGAACGTCGACTGCTGTCTGATGATTCCTTTTCCCTGACGGTCCCCTTCAACAGACAGGTCTATCGCATAGGAGATCAGGCGCGAGTCGCCCGGCGGAATATCTTCCATACGTGCATCGCCCGCATAGGTACCCCCGTCGAACAGTGTCACCGGCCCGCCTTTCAGGTGCAGAGCGGTGTTGTTTTTAATACGGACGGCGTTCAGCGGAAATCGCTGTCCGTTGTTCGGGTTGTAGAGCGATACTTTCTCGCCGTCGATATTCTGAGCGACAACGGGAATCATTGCCGCCTGCTGCCGGGGCAGGGTCACGGGCGCGGAGATCTTATAGGCGAACAATTCGCCTGCCTTCTCGCCCGCCGCCCGCGCCGCCACGGAATCGTAACGGAAAGCCGTCATCTCGCTGGGTGCCGATGCGTTACCCTGCACGATCAAGCTGTTGTCACCATCGTTCGAGATGATATCGTTCAAACCAGGCGGCACAATGTTGGATCTACTGGCATTTCTCGAAGATCCCGCACGTAATTGTGGACTTGCCGGTCTCGCCTCTGCAGTGCTCCTGTCTCTCTCCGCTTCCAGATTGCCTTCCGCAACCTGCGGGTACGGCGATGCGATCACATCCTGCGGGACAACGGGGCGCGGAAGATACAGCGGCTGGTACATGTCCTGAATAAAGGAGATTGGACGCCCGGACACCAGAGACAGCGTGACCTTGTTCCAGTCTTCGTCCGTAGTGTTCTCGACCAGCGCCCAGCCCTGGATATAAGGTTTTTCGTCTGGTACTGTCCCGCTCTCACCGCCAAGCAGCAGGCGGTACGATAT
>JAZKEA010000116.1:1246-15441 GCA_040387315.1 Armatimonadota bacterium
TTTCCACAATGGCGCTTCGGCAATGTAGCCAACACGCACCGTTCGTTTCCCCACGCCCGCGAAATGGAGGACCACTTGCCGCCGACGATCGTCGGAACCGGACGCGACAAGCGAGAGGGCATCGCGGAAATCCTGGTTCAGCTTCTGGTCCAGAAAGCGGATTGACGATACCTCCTCCAGCGGCACGGACTGCAGGCCCGCATCCCCGATGATCGTGAGGATGTCTGTTGTCGTTCTTCGTTCTCCTGTCGCGCCTGCGAGAAATACCTGTTTTTGCTCCACGCCTACGACCTGTCCCGTCAGAGTAACCTTGGACGTTTGTGTCGAGGCGGCAAGAACGGTACCCACGGCTTCCACAACAACTTTCGCGCCGCGCAGCTTATTCAGCAGGTCCGCGCGACTGGTCGGGTTGGTCACATCCACCGCGAACGACTGCAGTGCCCGCCCGATCGGATCTTTTGCGGCATAAATGGCAGGCTGCACGGTCCCTTTGCTATCCAGAAGGACAAGAGACTTGAGAATATCGTTGATCTGCACCGTCCGGAAGGTGAGCGGAACAGCGGCATCGCCGTTTACCTCGCCCTCCCGCAGCGTGTACGAGACACCCGAAGAAAAAAGAGTGACTGCCTTCACCGGCAAAGTTGACTCTGTAACATCCGCGAAGACACAGGGGGAAGCCGCTGTCAGTGCGGAAAGACTCAGCGTCACGGCAAGCAACCGGAGCGTGAGAGGGCGCATGATCATAAATAAAAACTGTCCTTTGGATAAGTTCGGAACGCGTCTTCTCTTAAGACTCCCGGCAAGCGTGCTGGCTTCACGTATCCCTGTTTTTTCGCACCGAAACATCTGCCGAATGCCTCTGTTAAACGGTGCATTTCTCCTGTGTCAAAGCCGATAATCAGCGAGTGTAAGGCTGAAATCCGCTCCGAGCCCTGTTTGTATGCCTTACAGCCCCCAGAAAGAAGCGTTAGGCAAGACAATGACACCAGGAACCGGCACCACTCCAACCAAAGGCACTTCCACACTCTGGCAGAAGATTGCGGGGCGAGCGCTTGCGGAACGCTGGAGCCAGAAGGACAGGCCACCTACAGGAACAAAGGAAGCCGGGTTCTATATAGCCGCACTTGCGTCGGGCACTCTTGACAGCAGCAAAGAGGGCCAGATAGCCCGCTGTCTCCTCTGGTGTGACTTTAATAACTCCTTCCCTGATCCGGCGCGTCACAACTGGTATAGGGCAGCGTTTCGGGCCTTCCCCAAAGATGAAAAATGCGCGTTCTTCACCGCGTCTCTGTGCTCCCAGAAAGGGCTTGTGGATCCTGATCTTGCCGCATCAGCATATCGGGAAGTTCTGCAGCCAGAGTGGAAAGACTCCAAGTACTGGAAACGTTTCGGACTCTCGAAGCGCACTCTCCTCGTTGAGCTTGCCGCATTATACGCCGCGCAATCTCCTGAAAATGCCAGTGCCGAGGAGGCAGACATTGTAGAGGTGGCTTTGAATGCCGCCGGGGAAGATTATGCGGGTCAGCCGGCGCTGATTGGCTTTTTGTGTCGTGTTTATCAGCTCCAAGGAAGAACGGACGAATACGCTGAGAGTACCTATCGCTGGGTGTTTAACCGCGTACCGGAAAATACAGAGAACGGTCGCTATCTGGCAAATCTCTACCGCGAGCGTGGACGTCCTGACAGCAATGCGGGCGTCGTGTACAGGTATATGGCGGCACTGGCGGAGGAGAATGGCGATTTAGAGGAAGCAGATCAGTGGTTTCTACTTCTTGCTCAGGCTTATCTCTCCCTTGGTCAGATTCACAGCGGTCATCTCTCCACCTTCGAGCGTGCAGTGAAGTCTGCGCCGAATGACAGCTCTGTTGCTGTGGCTTACTTTTATTCACTCGCGCAGCACTATTGTGCAGGAACAGGCGACAGTGAGACCACTGCCGCCCGAGGAGAGGACGAGATCAAAGCGGTCACCACGAAACTGGAAGCGGCTATCGAACGGGAAGCGGAACTGAGGCCTCTCTTTGAGTCGCATCGTTTGGAGTGGGCAGTTATTTTGCGGGCTCTCGCACTTGCGTATGGGCATCAGAACCGCGCGGACGTTGTGGCGCGGGCCCTGTATGCCCGTGCTATCTGGATGTGCCCGGAAGATATCGGCGTCTGGGCGCTTCATGCGCTTGCGCTGGCGGAGCGCGAGGATTATTCAGAAAGCGCCCTTATCATTTACGAGAAAGTGATCGATCAGCCTGACTGCGATGAATCCATCCTTATTGCACTGGCGCATACCTATATTGGAGTCGAAGCCGAGAAGGATAAGGAACGACGACCGGCAGCGCTGCGGGTATGGGAGACTCTCTATCAAAAAGGGAACCACTGGCCCGAATTGATCTCCTGCCTCACCGATGCTTATATGGGCGAAGGAAGTGTCAACGATACGGCTGTCTCTCTCTGGGAGAGGCAGGCTGCTGCCAGCCCGCGGAATGGCGCTCTGCGCCTTCGTCTCGCGCAGGAACTCCGTCTCCGGGGTGATATCCATTCTTCTCTGCGCTATTACAAAGAAGCTGCCAAACTCCTCCCCAAAGATTTCGAGGCTCAGTTCGAAACCGGCCTGGTTCTCAAGGACAGTTACGCGGACTATTCGAGCGCGATAAAGCTGCTCCAGAAGGCCGTTAAACTGCCGGAGGGAAAGACCCATCTGCAGTCCCACTTCGCTCTCGCGGAGGCGTTGCTTTTCTGCGACAAGCGCACGGAAGCAAAGAAGATTCTCCAGAAAATAACCGATGATATTGATCCCGAGCATACGCCTACTCTTCTGCATCTCGCCAAGCTGAACCTCAAGTATGAAGACGAGGGCGTTCGACTTGCGGAGGCGTTCTATGCGCAAGCGTCGGCACTCAACCCAAATGACCCCGAAACCTATAAAGGAATGGCGGATTTGTACCGTGAGAGGGGACAGATGGAAGAAGAGGAACAGGCCCTGGAGAAGTACCTGATGCTGTCAGAACCGGATGCTACGCGTTATCGTCAGCTGGCGAATCTGTACATCAGAAAACGGGATTTTCTGCGGGCAGAAAGTGCGCTTCGGCAGGTCATTGCGCTCGGGCAGGGGGATAAACCGCTTTATACTCTGCTCGGCGAAGTTATCCTTCAGGGCCGGACACAAGCCGCATCCTGATGTCGAAAATAACCCGTATTTATACCTGTCTAATTTTAGACATCAGCCTGCTCTCTCTACGCAATGCTATGTTATAGTAGCATTTGTGTAACATGAGTTACTGCAGGAATGATTACCACAAAACGGATTCTCAAACGTTCTACTTTCCCGTCCGGTGCGGTGCGGGTCGGCTCACTCGTCATCGAAAGGAATCGTGCGCATGAATATCTGCGTTATTGGAACCGGTTACGTTGGTCTGGTCACAGGAGTTGTCTTTGCTGACCTCGGAAACGAGGTAGTTTGCGTAGACAAAAATGAAGAGAAGATCGCGCTGCTAAAAGCAGGCGTTATGCCCATTTATGAACCAGGCCTGGAAGAGATGGTGGGACGAAACGCGGATGAGAAACGTTTAGCCTTCACAACAGATTTAGATGCCGCCGTTCGCAAGTCTGAGGTTGTTTTTATCTGCGTCGGTACGCCGCCTAAGGAAGATGGCTCAACAGACATGAGCCAGGTTGAAGGTGCCGCACGCGGCGTGGCCGCCGCCATGGATCGTTATAAAGTCGTGGTCAACAAATCCACCGTGCCCGTCGGTACCGGTGACTTTGTGCGCGAGATCATCGAAACGAACCGGCGGCGCAACGTCGATTTTGACGTGGTATCCAACCCCGAATTTCTTCGCGAAGGCTCCGCTATTCAGGACACTCTGCATCCGGATCGCATCGTCATTGGCGCCCCGAATCAGATCGTCGCCATGAAGATCCTCGAACTCTACGCTCCTCTGGAGCGTCCCATGATCATCACCGATGTCGCTTCGGCGGAGATGATCAAGTATGCCAGCAATGCATTCCTTGCCTGCAAGATCAGCTTCGCGAACTCCATCGCCAATCTGTGTGAAGAGGTCGGCGCGGATGTAATTCACGTCGTCAAAGGTATGGGGAGCGATGCCCGTATAGGACAGGCTTTCCTGCAGGCTGGTCTTGGCTACGGCGGCTCCTGTTTCCCCAAGGATGTCCGCTCACTGCAGCATACGACTAACCACTACGGCTGCGACTTTCCGCTGCTCGACGCGACGATAGAAACCAATGACCAGCAGCCCAAGCGCTTCATTCGTAAGATTGAAGCGGCGCTGGGCTCATTTGAGGGGAAAAAGGTCGCCGTCCTGGGTCTTGCCTTCAAAGCCAACACGGACGATATGCGAGATGCCAAGAGTCTCGATGTTATCACTGCCCTTCTTGCCGGTGGCTCTGAGGTTACCGTGTACGACCCAATCGCAATGGAGAATACAAAACGTATCTTCCCGCAAATCGGTTATGCGAAAAGTGCCTACGAGGCGGCGGAGGGGGCAGATGCCGTGGTCGTGGTAACCGAATGGAATGAGTTCAAGCAAATCAACCTGGAGCGCCTGAAAGAGACGATGAAGGGAAATATCGTTCTTGATGGGCGGAATCTTTACGACCCTGCAAAAATGAGGCGGTTTGGATTCGACTACGTTTGTGTCGGTCGATCCGCCGCAACTGTTTCGCTGCGGGAAACTGCGGCAGGCACAGTGGGTGTGGCCACCAAGAGCAGAGCCAAAGACATTTCCTTGGCTGGCGCTCCGTAGCAGGAATCGACGGCAAGCAGGCAGTACGGAAAGTACGTTTGCTTGCCGTCCGTTGATTGATAATAGCTTGTTCTGTAGATACCCTGAGGAAAAATACGTTTCACTAACGATTCCTAAGGGGAGAATGCGAATCGGGCGTGGTATTCATCGATACCTATACAACGCCTCTTTGTCCATCAAGTAGCAAGGACAAGCGAATAGAGCCTCTCTAACGAACGCTGGCGTTCTATTTATGCTCTGTATAATCAACAGTTTTAAACGAGCAGGATAGACGGAAGTACCATGGCCTTGATTAACGAGCGTCGTGAAAATTTAACAGACAAAGATAATAACGCAAGCGGCTTGTCTGTGTTGACCCCAAGAAAACGTCGTGGCAACAGCCCCGTTCGTCAGACGAGCGAACCTTCAAGTTCTCCTCTGGCATTCTCTTTTGGCTCTCAGGGTTTATCTCGATCTGCTGCCGTAGCTCCTACGCCGACTTCAAACCCGCGGCCTTCCAATCGGGCTAAGTACCAGCCCACACTCCCTTCTACAGACGGTACATTGGATTCCAGTTCCGTCGAAGCCATATTACTGCGGAGTAAGGACTGGCAATGGCTGCAGGGCTCCGGCACCCCCAGCATGACTTACTTAGTTTGTAAGCGCCTATTCGATGTTACGCTTGCAATAGGAGCTCTTATTCTCCTGTTCCCCTTGCTGCTGGTAGTAGGTTTCGCTATCTTCCTGGAAGATGGCGGCCCTATTCTCTACTACCAATCCCGTGTGGGACGCGATGGGAAACCGTTTCGTTTTTATAAGTTCCGAAGCATGGTCAAGAACGCGGACGCCATTAAAGAGCAGCTTGCTGCGTTAAATGAAGCGGACGGTCCGATCTTCAAAATGAAAAATGACCCGCGCATAACGCGTGTTGGACGTTTGCTGCGTCGTTCTTCTGTTGATGAACTTCCACAGTTTATTAACGTATTGCGTGGTGAGATGAGCCTGATAGGGCCGCGCCCGCATCTACCCCGTGAGGTTGCCCTGTACGTAGATTCACAGCAGCAGCGTCTCTTAGTGCAGCCGGGATTGGTATGCCTGCGGGAGGTTCATGGGCGATCTAACTTGACCTTTGACCAATGGGTCGAGCTTGATCTTTTATACATTCAGAACCGTTCTATCCGTACCGACCTTTCCATTCTTGCACGGCTTATACCTGCGGTCCTCAAAGGGGATGGCGCTTACTAACGCGCAAATATATTAGCGGGTAGCGGGCATTGATTGACCTTTATACCCTATAGCCAACATCTTTCAGTGCTTTTTCCTTACTTCTGTTGCTAAGAGTGGTGTGCAGCAGGTAAACTGGAACGGACCGGTTTCACAGGGTCCTCTTCAAAAAGTATCGGCGTAACAGCAGGCATTGCCTGAAGCGACATACAGTTCCTTCATCGATACCCCTTGCTAAACAAGGCAAATGAGTCACAGAAGGATCCCAGAGTATGCGCATTATGGAGAAGCGGTATATTTCTTACGCCTCTCCTTCGAGTGGACATACGCAAACAGCAGACGTCGCGATAAAAATCATCCTTTCGTTATCTTCACCGGGTTGCTACATTTTAGCGCTCGGATGTGGAATGACTCAGAAGATTCGACACGCGAGTATACTTCCCTTCGAGCGGCAGCAGAGTTTCATGCCTTAAATTAAAAAGGTGCCTGAGTTTCCTCCGCTGACCTCTCCATCCCGACTCCACAAAACAGGACGATTGATGCAAGACCAAATGGACTCGGCTCCCGAAGCCGCTTCGAGTTTTTCACTCCAGGACTATGCTGGAATTCTTCGGCGACGCCGTGCCATTATTCTTCAGGCATTTGTTATCGTACTGGTTGCTGGCGTACTGGTGACTCTTTTCCAGGCGCCGGTGTATCAGGCCAGTGGGCGACTGCTTGTTGAGCCACAAACCTACAGTATCAACTCTGTCAACACCTCCGACCCGTTAGCCGAACTTTTCCGAGTCAATTCGCAGTACTCAATTCCCACGCAGATCCAGCTTCTTCAAAGCAGCGAGATGATGGGGAAAGTGGCCGCTAAGGTATCAGGTGCACTCCCTGCAATCAGTGTTGGCTCCCAAGAGGCCACGTCCATTCTTGTCGTTACTGCGGAGGGGGAGAACCCGGACACCGTTGCTAACGCCATCAACGAGTTGATGAAGATTTACGTGGATGATGTGGCGGATCAAAGTGGACTCAATTTGAAATCCGCTCTTAAGCTCACAAGAGACGAGCTGGCAAAGTCCGACAAGCTGATTAGCGATTATGAAAATAAGCTCCTTGAACTGAAGCGCACGAAAAATATTCCTGATCTTGAGGCAAGTCGTGGTGCGGCTATGGAGCAAGCCAACGCTCTCAAAACAGAGTACGGAAATTTGCAGACAGAATATCAAGTACTGGAAGCTAGAATCGCTTCTACTACGCAACAGCTTGCGGGTATCAAGGCTAATCCGATCAAAAGTCCCTTAGACCAGTTGCCTATTTCTAAGGACGAGAAGGAACTGCTGGACCCTGCCCTGCGCCAGGCAGACGAAGAGATAGCTAAAATCGGTATAGCCAAAGAGTTGTTGAAAGCAAAAGGCATTGGTGAGTTTAACCCTGAGTATAAACTTCTTGATAAAAGCCTTACGCTGCAAGCGGAGCGACGTGAAAAACTGGCTCGTGACATGAGTCTGCGTATGCGTACTGCCTCTATCGATCCAAATATTTTAAGACTCCAAGATCTGCTTCTTACAAACAGTATTGAAGCAAGTGCAATGGTTCGTAAACTTGCCCTCATAAGAAACCAGGTTGCGGATGCGGAGCGGCGTGTTTCCGACTTTCCGAAGTTTGAATTCCGCTATGCGGATTATCAGGCGAAGTTGGCAAACGCACGTGCCCGTTCCGCCAGTGGAAGTCAGAAGATATATGATATGACGCTTCGTCTCGACACCCGTCAGAGACCAGCTCGCATCCTTGAAAATGCTGCGGTTCCGGGTGCACCCATCCGCCCCAAGAAAGCGCAGAATATTCTTTTTGCCGGTCTCCTTTGTATTCTTGCCGGTCTCTGCCTGGCACTTCTCCAGGAATTGTTTGACGACAGAATCAACAGCCCCGAAGAAGCAGAACGTGCTCTTGGATTGCCAAGTCTTGGTTATATTCCGATGATTGAAGAGGAGGGTCTGCGTCTAATCCGTGATATCAGCACTTTCTCACCATTGATGGAGTCGTACCGGACACTGCGAACCAATATCAACTTCGCCGCCGTAGGCAGTGACTTGAAGGCGATTGTTATAACGTCTTCCGTTCCTGCTGAAGGAAAGTCTACGACGTGTGCCAACCTGGCAATGGCAATGGCGCTGGATGGAAAACGCGTCATTATTGTGGATGCCGACCTTCGCAGACCGTCACAGCACAAACTGTTCAAAACATCCTCCTCGCCGGGATTGACTGATATTTTGGTAGGGACTCACTCTATAGATGATGTAATGCAGTCTACTAAAGTGGAAGGCGTCAGCATTATTCCCGCAGGATCCCCTCCGCCCAATCCTGCAGAACTGCTCGGGTCCTCTGCCATGGGGCATTTTCTGGCAAACGTCGAAGCGATCGCCGACATTGTCTTGTTTGACTCCCCGCCGACCCTTGCCGTTGCGGACGGTGTCGTTTTAGCGTCTCGTTGCGATGGTGTTCTATTGGTTGTCGCTTTTGGTGAGACTAAGAAAGCCAACACCCGTCAGGCCAAAGAGATACTGACACGCGCTAATGTTCATGTGCTGGGCACTGTCATGAATCGTATGGTAGGCCCCAGCAGCGGCTACTACTATGGCAAGTACTATGTTCCGACTATCGACACCACGCCTTTGGCTGGAGGAAGAAACGGCGGGAATGGTAACGGAAATGGCACTTCTGCACTTCTAACCGGCTCCGATACGATTCCTGGAGCAGCTGCAGATGAAGAAGCGGTTGGCGAGCGCAAGGAGCGAGAACTTTAATGGCAACGAATAGAATCCGGCGCGAGGCGCTCATTCCTGTAAATACTGCTCTTGTTACAGCACTTATAATCGGAACATGCTTCCTCAACGGCACTGGTATAGCCGCGGCTCAGACTGTCCCTCCTGCTTCTGTTTCCGTTCCTCCTGCTGGTGGGACGATCTTATCGGAGGATCCCGAGCCGTATGTCAGCAATAAAGATTACAAACTAGCGCCTGACGATACAATAGACATTACGGTTGTTGATCATCCAGAGGCAAACGCTTCCGTAGTTGTCGCACCCAATGGGACGATCAAGTACCAGCGTATTGGCCAAATAAAAGTCTCTGGTATGACTACCTCTCAGTTAGAAGATCGCATCACAAAGGTGCTGGGAGGTGGGGGAGATGTCAAGAAGGCTTACTACATCAATCCTCAGGTTCTTGCTTATGTGCGGACTCGACAGCTGCGAACGGTAAGTGTGCTCGGATCCGGGACTAGAACGCCTGGTAAGACCACACTCAAAGAGGGCTGGCGCTTGTTCGATCTTATGGCTGCCATAGGTGGGGTGCCAACAGATCGTTTGGAATTCTACGACGTTCAGTTGATTCGAGGCGGCGATACGGTTCGGAAGATTGACTTGACAGCTTTGTATGCTCAGGAACCGGACGCTAACGTCCTCCTCCGCGCTGACGATATTGTACTTATTAATGCTTTGGATGAGTCGCGGACCACAATGCAGGTAATTGGGGAGGTTGCAAAGCCTGGGGCTTTGCTCGTGCCGCGCGATGGGTCATTGGCTACAGTGCTCGGTCAAGCACAACCCAATCCCCGTGCCCATCTCTCCTCCGCGAAGATCGACCGAAACGGAGAAATAATCCCTGTCGATCTCAGCCGTTGGTTCAAAGATGGTCAGGTAGATAGCGATGTCAAGCTTCAGCCTGGCGACCGGCTGATTATCCCTGAAAATAAGCGTCTTTATGCAATTTATGGCCCTACCGGTAAGTCCGGAACCCAGGTTTATCCCGATGATCGCAAACTGACCGTGCTTTCCGCCCTTGCCGATGCGGGAGGAGCTACAGAGGGGCTAGAACTTCAGGATGTTCAGGTTATCCGTCCTTCACAGCAGGATGGCGTGGCGCCGACGGTGATTAAAGTAGACGTGAAGGATATGCTGAAAAAGGGCGAACTGAAAAACGATGTCCCTATTCTCCCTGGTGACATCATCTATGTTCCCGCTGCAAAACGCAGCCGTGGCATTAATTCCCAGCAAATTTTCAACTTCCTGGGAGTGATTCCTGTACTTGGGTTCCTTTTCCGTCGTTGAGAAACTGTATCTGATAGTCAATTTTGATCTTCCTTAACTGTTGTGAAGTTACTCATTGCTCTCGCACGAGTTCTTTATACGCTGATGTGAACACTGACATAGCGTCACATAAGCAAAGAATAGGTAAAACTCCGTGAACGCTTCGTTCAATCGACCCGCCAACCTTAGCCCGATGCCCTCTGGAGGGGCCTCCCGAGGTGATCAAGGCGGGTTGGTTGTTGTTTTTCTCGTACTACTTTTTGCGACCTTCCTATTCTCGGCGAATTCGTCCGCGGGACAGCGCAGTGCCATAGCAGGTGTCGTGACCCTGCTGCTATTTCCTCTCGTCTGGTTTGTTCCCCGTGCTGGAATACCAGCGATGCTGGGCTTTTTGATGGTCATGGGAGGACTGCGTCGCTCTCTGATTCCTCTCTTGGGCTATACCGAGCTTGATCCGATTATTCTAGTAAGCCCCGTTGTCGCAACCATCTGTTTTGTCAACTTAGCTATTAATCGCAAATTACGGCCCACGACACAGCTCGGTAAGTGGACCATGGTGCTCATGGGCTGTATGGGTATTGCTATCCTGAATCCGCTTCAGGGTAACCCACTCGTAGGGCTTACAGGCGCTGCCTTCTACCTTGTGCCGCTGATGTGGTATTGCGTTGGTAGAAACGTAGGATCACCAGAGATAATCACGAAGGTGATTAACACGGTTCTATTTCTCTCCGTCCTTGGAGCGATTAACGGCTTAAAACAGCACTTTTTCGGATTCTCTGATGCTGAGCGAGAATGGTTCAGACTAAGTTCGTTTACTAATCTGGTAGGAGGAACGGAACGACCAATGTCTTTCTATACCTCCCCTGCGGAGTATGCCAATTTCTTAGCAATTGGCATACTCATTTGTGTTTGTAACTGTTTTCAAAAGCAAAAGGCATATGTCTTTGTTGCATTGTTTTTAGCGTATGCGTTGTTCCTTACCGGTATTCGCGGAATTATTGTCGCCACTGCAGGTGCCTCCACCCTCATATGGGCTGTTCAAGGGCGTGAGATGCGAGGATGGATTCCTCGCGTTGTTATTGCACTAATGATTGTCGGCGTAGGAGGTTTCTTGGGACTTCAGCAACTCGGCTCTGTTGCTGAATCTGTTGGGGGCGGTAATTCCGGAGCGGAACTTGTTAATCATCAAATTCAGGGATTGACTGATCCATTATCAAAGAATTCTAGCGCACATGGTCATCTTGGTAACATTAGCTTAGCGTTGATAAGTGGGCTTAAAATGCCTATTGGTTATGGTTTGGGTGCTTCCACGATGGGCTCAACCCGTTTTGGTGGCTCTGCATCCTTCAATGCTGAAACGGATCTGGCAACCATATTTTATTCATTAGGCGCTATCGGGGGAGTTGTTTTTATAGGGGTAATTGTGAACTGTTTCCGATCCGCAGGTCTATACTGGTACCACACTAGAGCCTATTCCCCACTTGTTATAATGGGCATATTAGTAGCCGCTAATGGAAACTGGCTGACCCCTGGTCATTATGCGGAGTCAGCGTTGATTTGGGCCCTTATTGGATGCCTTGATCGCTCTTGGAGTGACGGCAAATGGATACCCGGATTGACTCAAAAACGAAAGCAGGGCAGGAGCGGAATTGCCGTTTGGAAGCAGTCTATAGCGAGACGCTTGGGCAACACTACACCTTCTTGGGAAACTTCGAGCAGTTGGGATAGACCAACCGTTACTGATACACAGCGTATACCTGAGCCCGTGATTAACATACCGGGCGTGCATCCACCGCCCGGTGTGACACATCTTACTCCTTCTGCAAAACGCGCACTAGCGCGCACTGCGCGCGAAAGTGCCGAGACGCCCGGCAAACCTCAGGGTTGGGGCGAGGCATGAAACTCGCTATTGTTACTCATAATGTTATCAAAGGGGATGGGCAAGGGCGAGTAAACTACGAGATTACGCGGCGTGCCCTTCAAAAGGGGCATGAGGTTACACTTATTGCCGACCGTGTAGATGAATCTCTTGTAGATTTAGGAGCTGTTTGGAAGCCTATACATCCAAAGTTTTTTGGTCAGATTGATCTGTGTAAATGTTTTGAACTTGCACACCGCGCTGATCGTGTGCTTGCTGCAATGCCGGAACTCGAAAAAGCAGACATTATCCATGCTTATGGGCACACTCTCACGGTCCCGCACCATATAAATACAGCACAGTTTGTCCATGATGCTTGGCTTCGCTCTCCTGTGCACTCATCTAAGACCCACCGCAATATAAATAGTCTTTACCAGTGGTTATTTTCGACCATAAATGCTCGGCTCGAAAAGATTTCATATAAGCGAGCAAGGCATGTTGTTGCTGCCTCAAACACCGTTTATGCTGAACTTCAGCATATTGGAGTCGAGAAGTACAGGCTCAATATTATTCTAAATGGTGTGGATACGTCAGAGTTCCACCCGGCGACTACACGAGATCGCGATGCCTTTGGATTACCGCCGGATCCTACACCGCTTGCACTCTTTGCCGGTGATATCCGTTCAGGACGAAAAAATTTAGAGAGTGTCTTGAAAGCTATGGTTTCTGTACCTAGTCTTCACCTAGGTGTTATTGGCAGTCTACGGGGTAGTCCTTATCCGGTACTGGCACAGTCGCTTGGGCTAACAGATCGCGTACATTTTCTGGGATACCGCAACGATATAGCCGCCATAATGCGTTTAGGCGATTTGTTCGTTTTTCCCTCAAGATATGAACCGTTCGGGAATGTCATTTTGGAGGCTATGGCATCCGGGGTGCCCGTTATAACATCAGCAAACGTAGGGGCTTCCTGCGTAGTCACGCCTAGTTGTGGGATTGTGATAGATAACAGCGATGATGTGTCTGGGTTAGCGCAAGCAATGAGTGAACTTGTTTCTGACAGGTCCCGAAGAGAAGCGATGTCGAGAGCCGCGCGTACTGAATCCCAAAATTATACATGGGATAAAATAGCCGATCAATATCTGGCCTTGTACCACGAGGTCGCTTCTCGTTGAAGGCAACGGCAAAAGCATAAATGCCCAAGTAACGGATTAGAATTGTAGTTTGAAGGAAAGATAAATGTCTTATAAGAAAGGTGTGGCGATGAAAATACTTGTCGTTAGCCACTCCTGTGTTGTTGACGTTAATCAACAGCTATTGCAATCCTTATGTCTGTTGCCGGAAACTGAAGTCCTCCTGGTATCACCTGCGAATTGGATTAGCGACGTAACAGGGCAGAGTCTTACGCCCCAAAATCTGACCAATGCCCTGTTCTCTGTTATTCGTCCGTCGGTTCTGTTTCCCGGAAAGATCAATTTACATTTCTATACTCAGTTTCCTACCCGATCCATTTTAGAATTTGCCCCTGACATCGTCTACTCGACTCAAGAACCGTTCTGCCCAAGCAACTACCAAGCGTTGACGTTCGCGCGAAAGCACAATTTGCCTTTTGTATTCCATACAAACCAGAACATTCTCAAATCGTACCCACCTCCTTTCTCATGGATGGAGTCACAGTCGCTGCAGTACGCCAAATATGCCCTTGCATTCTCGCAGGAGGCGTTGAATGTTATGGAGCGCAAAGGACGCTCTAAACCGTCTGCCGTAGTGCCATACGCGACTGACGTTTCCCGCTTTCGCCCAAGCGAAACTGATAAAGCCGAAGTTCGACTCCAGTACGGCATAATGTCAAAAGCCATTGTTTTTGGATATATAGGACGTTTCGTACCAGAAAAGGGACTTGCAGATCTGATTGATGCATCTGCCATTCTTCTGAATAGTAGTCCTGGTTTTGGTGAACTAATCAAGATACTACTCATTGGATCAGGGAGCGAAGAACCCAAACTCAGAGCTCAAGCAATGAACTTAGGTATTGAAGATCGTTTGGTTTTTACCGGGGTAGTTCCACATAGCGATGCAGCGCGATACATGAACGCGATAGATGTCCTTGTCCTTCCATCCCGAACATTGCCTAACTGGAAGGAGCAATTTGGCAGAGTTATTGTAGAAGCGATGGCATGTCATGTGCCTGTCATCGGCTCTGACAGCGGTGAGATACCTAATCTGATACGGGAAACTGGTGGTGGCACT
Source organism: Armatimonadota bacterium (assembly GCA_040387315.1). Taxonomy (GTDB): domain Bacteria; phylum Armatimonadota; class Armatimonadia; order Armatimonadales; family Armatimonadaceae; genus JACMJB01. The sequence goes on from JAZKEA010000116.1 coordinate 15,387, forward strand.
ATTTATCATGAGGGTGATTGCAAGGAACTTGCCGAAAGAATGTTATACATTGGAT
>JAZKEA010000117.1:0-1694 GCA_040387315.1 Armatimonadota bacterium
AAGCCGTCTAAGCGGCGGGGGGGAGGGGTGAAACTCCGATCACGGCTTTTTCGGACGCCCCTTGTACTTCTCGTAGAGACGGATCTGTTTGTTTCCCAGATCGACCGGCAGACCGGCGCAGTACGCGGCCCGCACGATGCTGGTTATCTCCAGCGGATTGCCCGTCGTCAGGATGATGTCGGCATCTTTCCCTGCTTCCAGACTGCCGAGTCGCGATCCTGCCCCGAGAATCTGGGCGGGGTACAGAGTGATCGCCTTCAGGGCCTCGTCGGCGGGCAGCCCGAAGGCGCTCGCCATTGCGGCATGGTAGGGCAGACGGCGGACATCCGAGGGCGCACCGGTGGAGAGGCAGAAACGGACCCCGGCTTTCGCGAGCCGCGCGGGAAGCGTGTACGGGTCGTCATACGGCGAGTCGAACCGGGACGGCAGCGCAAGCACCTCGCCCAGGATAACGGGTATCTTCTCCTTTACCAGCAGATCGGCGGCCTTATCCGCCTCCGCGCCGCCGACGATCACCGCCCGCAGGCCGCTCTTCTTCGCCCAGGCAACCGCTGACCGGATATCCTTCTCGCGGGAGGCGCGAATGAAGACCGGAATCGAGCCGTTCAGAACTGGGATCATCGCCTCCAGACGCGGATCGTGACGGGCGATTGCCGGTCCTTTCCCCTCCGCATCGCGCGACTGACGGTAACGCCGTGCCTCGGCGAGGAAGTCATTCAGCGGTTTCAGGGCGGCGTCGGGGTCGGGGGCAGCAGAGGCGTCCGGTGTCGCAAGCCCGGCGATTCGCTGCCCTCGGCCCGGTCCCTGGGGAACCGCGGGCGCGGCGGCGGGCGGCGGCTGACCCTGCGCGGTATCCGGCAGCTGCCCGTACTTCAAGGCCTGGGTATCACGCGACGAGGCCGGAACATCCGCCGCGCTCTGCAGGCCAGGATCATCGAAATCGTGTCCGTGCGCATCGCCCGCTGTCTCCTCGCAGCGATGCGATGTCTCCCGGAAGCGCCGTCCGCCGGTGCTGGGGAAGTTGACATATAGTCCGACCGCGGGATCGATTGCCAGGTCTTCCCAGGTCCAGCCGTCCAGCTGCAGCAGCGCGCCCATGCCGCTGAACGTTCCACCGGTCGGTGCCGTTACCCCGGCAAGGATTCCATTCGCTCGTGCGACACGGATAAGCTCGGAGTCCGGGTTCACGGCAATCGCCGCGCGGAGTTCGGGGCTGAAATCACCGAGCTCCCGCCCGTCCTGGGTCGCGGTCAGCGAGCCGATCTCGCTGATCCCGATCCCGCCCGTATTGGCATCGATCAGACCGGGGTAGACATGAAGCCCTTTCGCATCCACGACAGCGGCATCGGCGGGAACCACAACACTGCCTGCCGCGCCGACCGCGGTGATCTTCCCCCCGCGCATCAGAATGACGCCGTTCGCAATCTCCGCCCCGGTGATCGGATGCACCGTGCCGTTCACGATCGCCGTGAGGGGTGAATCACCCCTCCCCCCAGCCTCGCGTGGCTCGGCTTTCCCCCTCCCCTCGGAAGGAGAGGGGGTGTTAGCAGCGCGGGCCACTGCCGCTTCGCGCCCGACTGCCAGGGTAGACGAGCCACTGGGCGGAGCAGATGCGGAAAGTGCCCCCAACACCCCCTCTCCTTCTGAGGGGAGGGGGGAACGCGAGCCGGGCGAGCGTGGGGGGAGGGGTGTGC
>JAZKEA010000118.1:0-4373 GCA_040387315.1 Armatimonadota bacterium
CTTCGGTTTGAATGGAAAGTGCCCTGGATTTAATCGTCTACCGGCTACTCCCCCTTTGCCACGGCTCCCTTGGCAGTTTTCGGCAGAGCCGCCGTCGTCGCGATATCGGCGACCAGGCGGCGGATATTGTATTTGTTCGCCTGAAAATCCTTTTTCAGGGTGGGCAGGGCCTGCGGGCCGTAGGCGCGGATCGGCTGCTTGACGCTGAACTGGAACAGCTTCTCGACAAACGCGGCGTGGGCCTCATCACTACCGGCAACGAAGCGGGCGAGGTCGCGGCTTCCCACGAATTTGACCGTCTGCCCGGTCTTGGTCGTGTAGCCGCCGCTGGCATCGATTGGCTGCCCGTTTTCCGTTGTCCGCTCGCGCCCGATGGCGTCGAAAAGCTCCAGTGAAAAGCCCAGCGGGTTGATCATGGAGTGGCACGACATGCAGGCGGGCGGCTTGGTCTGGAGCGCGACCCGCTGCCGGGTCGTCATCTTCGGGTGCAGGTCCGCGGCGAGCGGCGCGAACGCGGCGGGCGGTGGCTGCAGGGTCCGGCCCATGACGCTGCGGGCGAGAAGAACGCCCCGGTGGATCGGCGAGCTTGTCTTGATATAGGAGAAGCTGGCGAGAAGATACGGATGCGTCAGCACGCCCGCGCGGACCTTGGGGTCCAGTGCGACCGGCTGGAACGGGGCGTCGGGCGCCAGCGTCACGCCGTAGATCTTCGCCAGCCGTCCGTTCAGATAGACCTTGTCCGTCAGCAGCATCTCGCGATAGTCGGAGGTGGGACTCTTGACGATATTTTCCAGGGTCATGTCCAGCGACGTCCGCAGATCGGTCGCCGCCGCCGCCCCGAACGTGGGGAAGCGCGTCGAATCCTTGGTCAGGTCCGGATACTGATCGACTTTCAGCCACTGAAGGAAGAACTCACGCTGTTTGTCCCAAGCACGGGGGTCCGCGAGCATCCGCTCCGCCTGAGCCGTTACCTGCTCCCTGGTGGACAGTGCGCCCGATGCCGCCGCCTTCAGCAGGGGGGCATCGGGGAGCGAGTCCCAGAGTGTGTACGAGAGCCGGGACGCGACATTATACGGGTCGGCGCTCTCGGTCTCCAATTCCCGGTAAAGGAAGCGCGGCGACTTCATGGTCAGCAGAACGACGCGCTTGACCGCCGTTTTCACATCCGGCGCGGCGGCGAACTGCTTGTCCACGTAGATTTTCGCGGTCTCATCGTCGATGGGGCGTCGAAGAGCGCGCTCCACAAACGTTCGGCAGAACGGCTTAAGCATCGCCGGGTCATCCGTGTTCTTGACGAAATCGGCGAGGTGCGCCACCACATAGTCCGCGGTCTCCAGGGCCGCCGCCGTGGTCGCCTCCTCCCACTCCTTCGAGATGGAGTTGCCGATTTCGTAGCCCATGCTCCGGTCATCCGGCGGGAAGGGAGTGTTCACCACAAAGGTCTCGGGCGCGTTCGAGGGAACCAGGTACCGTGACGGTATCGTCTCCTCGGCGAGCTTGGGACGCTTCCACGCGAGCGAGATAGACGCGCGTGGCGCGGGTTTGCCGACCTTCTTCTTGGTATCGTCCACACCCTGCGTAGATTTTGAGAATTCGAGGCGGAGCGGGTAGCTGCGTCCACTGATCAGATAGACCTGCGTCCGGTAGACGGTGTCGGTGCCGGATTTCACGGAGGCATCGATGACCGGCTTTTTGCGGTCGTTGATCCACAGGCGCAGGCCGTGTTCGGTTCGCACCACGAACTCATACATTCCCGTGTCCGGCGCGACGACACTGCCGTTCCATCGGATAGAGAACTGGTGCGGCTCAAACTCGGCCCCGCTGGGCCCCTGGGTCCCAAAGTCGAAGTCGATATTCGGGTCGATCCGCTGAATCACCCGCTCTTTTTCCTGGAATCGCTTTGCCTTGAAATATTCGGCCTGCAGTCCCTGCTCCTCGGTCGCGGCGGCGGGCTGTCGGAAACTCACCAGAAGATCGGAGACCGTGTTCTTCAGCTGGCGCACCGTCAGGCGGGAAAGCGCGACACGGGCGGGGCGGCTGCGCTCCTGGGCGATGGGGGAGTAGAACGCATCATAGATATAGGGGGCGATCTTTTTCGCATCCGCGCTGCTGCACTTCTTGGGACCGGGCGGCATCTCCTGCGCGATATATTTCGCGAGCTGGGCGACCGTCATGTTTCCCGCCAGCTGCCGGGAGTAGGCTCCCGTGCCCTCGCCGCTTTTGCCGTGGCAGGGGGCGCACTGATCCTGGAAAAGGGCCGCGCCCGCGGTGCCGGACGCCGTCTTCTGCGGCTTCGCGGCAGGCTTTGCGGTCTTCTTCCCGGAGGAGGCTGCGGGAGGACCCGCCTGCGCTCCCGGATAACCGGAAGCGAAAATCAGAACGAGGGCGCCGCCGCCCGATGCCCAGAGAGATGCTTTGCGATACGACATTGTAGTTCTTGCGACGTAAAAATCCGTGAAATGTTCAGTTGATTCCGAACCATTTCATTGTAACTCAGGTGCCAAAAATAAGTCGTCAACTTTTCATCTAAATTTCATGTTGACCCTTTAGACTCTGAATAATCCGCCGCGACTTCGCGGTCTATTACCTTTGGAGAAATTCATGGTCACTAACGCTGTCCGCTGTTTCGCGCCTGTCGGCGCTCTTTTGCTCTTTTGCGCGGGTGTCGCGAACGCACAGACGCCGCCTCCGCCCCCGCAGGACGAAGACCACGGTCGTCCCGTCGCTCTGGTCGCGCGGGACCTCGGGGTTACGCCGGAGCAGTTTCGCGCCGCCTTCCGTAAAGTTCGCCCCGCCCGTCCGGGCGAACAGCCACCCGAGGCGCAGCGTGTTGCGAACCGGAAAGTGCTGTCCGAAAGTCTCGGCGTCTCGCCGGAGAAGCTCGATGCGGTAATGGATAAGTACCGTCCGGGAGGCCGCACCGACAACCATGACAGCCGGCAGCGGACTCCAGGGGACCGGCCCCCGCCGCCGCGCGGACCCCGATCCGGCCCGGACGAGGACCACGGTCGTCCCGTGGAGCTTGTGGCACGAGAACTGGGTGTCACACCCGCACAGTTTAGGGAAGCATTCCGGAAAGTACACCCGGCGGGTCCGGGTCAGGAACCCACCCACGCCCAGCGAGTCGCCAACCGGAAAATCCTATCCGAAAGCCTGGGTGTCTCCCCGGAGCGTCTGGACGCCGTCATGGACAAGTATCGTCCCGGCGGGCGCGGCACGAACGGCCCCCGGCGACCGTAGGACACGACGCTTCGCTCAGTCCGTGTCGATGCCGAGCGCGTCGCGATACGCCTCGAACACGGACGCCTCACGGCAGACAAAAAGAACGCGCTCGATCGATGTATTCGACGCCAGGAATTGGGCAGTCGTTTCGAGCGCGATCTGTGCCGCCCGCGGAACCGGAAAACGGTAGATACCACAGCTGATCGCCGGAAAGGCGATGGTTTTAACCCCGTTTTCCTCTGCCAGCCGAAGGCTGTTCCGGTAGCAGTTTGCCAGCAGCGTGTCCTCGTTTTTCGTACCGCCGTTCCAGACCGGACCGACGGTATGAATCACGAAGCGCGCGGGCAGGCGGTACCCTCCGGTGATCTTTGCCTCGCCCGTCCGGCAGCCGTGGAGCATCCGGCACTCCTGCACCAGCTCCGGCCCCGCCGCCCGGTGAATCGCACCGTCTACCCCGCCACCTCCCAGCAGCGACGTATTCGCCGCATTGACAATGGCATCCACCGCGAATGTCGTAATGTCTTCCTGCACGACTTCCATCCGTTCAAAAACCGCTCTGTGATCGCTCATTTTACATAACCCTGCCTTTGGTTTTGCGAAGCCTTCGACTTTTTAGTGTATCGCAAACACTATTTGTTTTCGACGGTATCCAGTGCCGCCAACGAAAATGGTGCCTCTGGAAAACTAGAATCGGCAGGCAGTAAGATGCGGTAAGACCATTGAAGCGCGTCTTTCCGATTTGTTCGTCAGGACAGAAAATGAAAAGTAAGTTGATTAAGGTTCCCGCATCCCATATCCCTGCGGGTACGGTGTTCGGTATCGCCTCTTTCCACGCTAATCGATCCTATGTAGTAAATACAGCCGAGATTTTCCGAGGAAAGGCGACGTTGGTACACGCTGAAGGAGATAAAGCCTTTTCCGCGTTCATCACGAGGGTGGATTCTACAGGTAAGAAAGTTCTTATCTTCCCGACGATCCCAGAACCTTTTTTTCATCTACTGACCGTAGCAACCGGCGCGAAAATACCGATTCACAAGGATCTGACGAAGGGACTGCACAATTATGCGTTTCGTAGTTTGTCGCCAGACGGACGTTACTTATCCTACTGGTGGACTCGAAAAGTCAATGCGACATCGGGACAAATACCTGGC
>JAZKEA010000118.1:4383-7026 GCA_040387315.1 Armatimonadota bacterium
CATTCGCCAACTTGTACTGCTGGATTACCTGGCAGCGGTATTGGCATCTACGACACGGTATCGCAACAAAAGTGGGAACAGGATCATGGTATCTTCTCAGCCTGGAGTACTTCCGGTAGGCATTTAGTTTTTGCTGGTTTCGTTCCCATCAACGGAGTGGCATGGCAGCCCAGTTCACCAAATAGTGAAGCTCGTCCGTCCAAGAATTCTCGTGCGGGTGCTGCGCCGGTGAACGAGGTGGACGAGCTGCACTATTACGCCAAGAGTGTTACCCGCCTGGGTGAATCGAAGGCAGAACCGATCTCTCCGAAAGAAGCGATGCAGCTGGTAGGGAAGTGGTATCGTTCCGCTCTAACGTATGTTGTCATGGGCAAATCTCCTGGCTCGCATGTTTACGATCAAGTTGTACAGGGGCCAGCCGTCATTCCTGGGGGACGTGGCGCAGTGCTGGTCGATACCTATTATGCTATGGAAGATAAAGGCGACTACGGGGATCATCCTCCGTTGCCCCCTTCGGAAATTGGCTATGAATGGAGAGCGCTGTTTATAGATCCTGCAGGACGCTCTGTTGTTTATGATCCATTCCCACAACTGGGAATAGTTTCCTGGTCGCGTGATGGAGAGCGCGTTTATGGCATAACGGGTCCAACCAGCAGGTATAGCTCGGGAACGATACCGTTTATTTGTATTTGGGTTCGTTCCGGCAGATATGCAACCATAAACCTGCCGGGAGAACTAAAAACCGTTCTTTCCTATACGGAAAGGTAATGATCGTAGACTGGTTTTACGGACTGCATGCGGTCCTTATTGTATCGGCCCGCCGCCGCACATTTTGAGAACGGCAAGGATCAGCGTCACCGTGACTGCGGAGAGAAGGGTGGTCCAGAAGACGCATTCGGCGGCAAGCTCGATGTCCCCCTTCTGTTCGATTGCGAGCAGCAGCGTGTTGACCGCGGTCGGACCCGCGGAGGCGAGGATGATCCCCGCGCCGGGCCAGGGCCAGAGCCCGAACGCCAGCACGACGGCGGTCGCCACGGCGGGCATGATGAGAAGCTTCAGGGCGATGACAGGGAGGACGACACGCCAGCGGGGCCAGCGGGCCTGCAGCGCGAGCTGTGCGCCCAGGGTGATCAGGGCTATTGCGACAAGCCCATCGGCGATAAGCTTCAGGCTGTAGAGAAGCGGCTCCGGCAGCGCGATATGCAGTTTTCGGAGCAGAAACGCCAGAACGAGCATATACAACATCGGCAGCTTTAGGTAGGCGATGACCGCCTGCTTCAAGCCGCCGCCGCTCATCGTGGTCATCGCGGCGTAGCCCATCCCCCACAGGGAAAGGTTGGACACCATTACAATAATCGCCTGGACCGCCCCGCCCTGTTCGCCGAAGGCCCGGACCGCAACCGGAATCCCAAAGTTTCCCGAGTTGAAGATGACCGAGGAGAGCAGAACGACCGGAATGGTGGATTGGCGAACCTCCAGCCGCTTCAGACCGGCCCAGAGGGGAATCGCCAGACACAGCTTCGCCACCAGCACTGCCCCGGCAATACCCAGAATATCGCGAAGCGAGAACCGGCTGGTATAGACATAGTAAAAGAGAAAAACCGGAACGAACAAGTAGATCTGGAGACGGGACAGGGTCTGCATATCCAGTCGCTGGAAACGCTGGACAGCAGCCCCGCCAAGCACGATCAGCAGCACCGGAACGAGAACCGTGATAAATAGCGTGCCCGCCTGGGCAAGAAACTCCATACAACCGTTATACGCGACCGGCTTATTTTGTCGCTATAAGGTTTTCCGCGACCGCTTTGACACGCGCCCGCTGCGGCTGTCGTGCGACGTTTCCCGCGGTCGATTCGGCAATAGCGCGAATGATGGCAAGTTCAGCAGGACCACCGATGGCATCGAGAGTGCGGATCGCCGCGAGCAGCAAATCCGCGTGGGCGGGAGAGAGATCCTGCCGCTCGCCGCTCTGCCAGATGCACTCCGCAAGCGTCCGAATATCCCCGGCGTAGGTCGGGAGACCTGACGGTGCATCGGCACTTTCCAGCAGTTTGGCGAGGGCTGTCTCGATCTGGGACTGGTACTTGCTCTGCAGAAAGCCGCCCGTGGAGAAGACACGTACCAGCGGGGGAATGGCGCGAGAATCCCCCCGCTCGGCAAGAATCAGCGCGGCGCGTGTTCCCGCCTTTCGCGATCCCGGTCCCTTCCCGCCGATCCCGTCCGATGTCGCGAGTCCCGCGCTCGCTACGACCGTCGCAACGATAGCCCAGGGCGCACGCGGCTCCGCGACCGCGTCCTCCGCGATAGCTGCTAGGGTGTCGGCGGCAATTTCCGGCGGGGTGCGCTCCAGCCATTCGCGGGTGTAGCGGCTCATGTACCAGTCCTCGTTGGCGAGCCAGTACCGCAGGTCTGTATCCGGTTGTATCGCAGTGGTCATGGTGTCTCTTTTATTCCCTCGCACGCCGTTTCAAAATCGTTCCTGGTCTTACTAAGGAATTATACAGATGGGACTTCCACCATAACAGATTCAGAATGTACCTATTTTGAGGAGTACAGTTTGCCCGCGAGTCGCCCCAGGGTCGCGAGGCCGTTTTCGATGTCGGGGGACCACTGGGAGGCGTTCAGACGCATGAAATTCGTGTA
>JAZKEA010000118.1:7036-8426 GCA_040387315.1 Armatimonadota bacterium
CGTGATCCCTGCCGCCGTCGCCTGCCGGTATAACTCGATGGAATCGACGGGGGCCGGAAGCTCGACCCAGAGGACAAAGCCGCCGCCGGGGCGCGTGACGCGGGTGCCCGCGGGAAAACACTCCCCGATGGTCTGCGCCATCAGGGCGGTCTGCTGGGCATAGATACGGCGACTGCGCCGAAGGTGATGGTCGTAGCCCCCGGTGGCAAGATACGAGGCGAGCGCAAGCTGGGTCGGCATCGCAGTTGCCAGGTTGCAGGCGATCTTGAGGCGCTCGACTTCCTTGCGGTAGCGACCCGCCGCGACCCAGCCGATCCGGTAGCCGGGAGCAAGAGTCTTGGTGAACGACGCGCAGAGCAGGACATTTCCCGTGGTGTCTAAGGACTTGGCGACAATGGGGCGGGCGCTCTCGAAACCGAGGTCTCCGTAGTTATCATCCTCGATCAGCGGGATATTCTTCGCCGCCAGCATCTCCACCAGCGCCTTTTTCGCGGCATCCGGGATGCGGCTTCCGAGCGGGTTGTTGAAGTTCGAGACGACCACGCAGGCTTTGACGGCATTTCGCTCGATTGCGTCCGCGAGCGCATCCAGGCGGATGCCGTCCCGCAGGTGCGTCGGTATCTCCAGCGCCTGCAGGCCCAGACTTTCGATGGCCTGCAGTATTCCGTAAAAGATGGGGGATTCGATGGCGACCGTATCCCCCGGCCTGCAGACCGCCTTCAGGCAGAGATAGATCGCCTCCTGGCACCCCGCCGTGATCATGATGTCTGACGGCGCGAGTACGCACCCCGCCGCCACCAGACGCCGCGCGATCTGGATTCGCAGCGGTTCATACCCCGGCGGCAGCTCGTACCCACTGCCGGACCCGGGGTCTTCGCGAACGGCGGCGGCGAGGGTGCGGCTCAGTTTGTCCAGCGGGAGCCGGTCCGGATGCGGAAGCGCGGCCCCCAGCTGCAGAAGCGCGGGATTGCCCATATCCCGAAGCACCTGAACTGCCAGATCGCCCATCAGGACCGGCGTCGGCCCGCCGTGGCTCTGTACGGTCTCCGGTTCGTCGGGCGCGCCGGGGAAGGCGGGCCGCACATAATAACCGGACTGCGGACGCGCCTCCAGCACCCCGCGGTCCTCCAGGAGGCGGTAGGCTTCCAGGACCGTCGTGATGCTGACGCCAAACTGGACGCTGAGACGGCGAACGGAGGGAACCCGATCGCCGGGTCGGTAGGTCCCCTGACGGATAAGCCGGGTTATCCGATCCGCCACCGATTCGTAAAGAGGAACCCGATCCTCCGTCATGATCACCGCCGATATTCCGTTTTGGACGCGTATGTTCCCGATTTAGTGCAATAAGAAAACTGCCGGTTCACGCGGCGTTTATTCCGGGCGTGAATGC
>JAZKEA010000118.1:8436-11094 GCA_040387315.1 Armatimonadota bacterium
GACACGGGCTCATAACACCCGGCCGTCCCTCGAATTCCGACGACGCCCCCGGCCTTGCACCGGGGGCGTTCGACGAAACCAGCGTTTTGCACGACGGCATTTTGCATTGACACCCCCATTTATGGGGGACGGGGGGCCAGACTCCCGCGCCCCGGAGGGGAGCCTAGCCGGAGGCTGACCAGACCGGGCATTCACGCCCGGAAATGAACGCCCGGAACTAAACGCCCGGAATAAACGCTGCTCTGCTACCCTGCTACCTTCCTGATATCACGAACGCGCGAAGCTGGCACGGCTCCATTGGGAGTGTCAGGGTCCGGTTTCTGCCGGAGGGGAGGACCGCGCCGGTAACCGCATCTTTGACCGTTCCCGCCACAGGCAGGGTCAGCGTGACGCTCTTTTTGGGCAGCAGACCGACATGGGCGACGGCGAGATACGTTCCATTCTTTCCCGCCGGAATCGAGCGCACCACAACCTCGGGGTCGGAGGAGGCATTCTTTAGCACCGTGCTCGGCAGGGCGGGAAGCGCGAGGAAAGCGGCATTGAACGCCCGCGTGTATTCGGGAAAACCCTTGCTGAAGCTGTTCGAGGTCAGATATCCCAGGAAGCGCGGGTCGCCGTTCGCGACCGCGAGCACCTCGGTCATTACCGAATACGGGCCGGCGCGGTCCACATCGGACACAAAGTACCCCAATGATTTATCCATCTGGGTCTCGTTGAGCGGATGGTGATACACGGCGGCAAGACCGCCGGACGTCCGGAAAGCATCGAACGCAAGGGGATTCGAGACGGTGTAGGCGCGGTTCATCGAGTAGGTCAGCAGGACCGACCCCGGTCCCGTTTGGTAGGCGAACGGGTCGGCCTGCGGGTCCGAGTGCTGCCACTCCCACTCTCCCCAGGTGCCCTGCGGAGACGTCAGCGCCGTCAGGTGCGCGTTGGACGCGACCACTTCGGAAAGGGGCGCGGCAGCGAAGAGCTTCCCGCCGGGCTTTCGGGCCGATAGAAGCGTCTTCCAGGTTTCCGGATCGTCGGTGACGATTCTCGATGGCGCCGGAAGCGACCGCCCCGGCTCGCTGGAGTCGGTCGTCATCAGCAGCACCGCCGTCGGGTCGACGGTCTGACGAAGGTGAGTGGCAAGGGCGGTCAGAAAGGCTTTCCGCTTGCCGAACCACCACGTGTAGTATTTCTGGCGAAGAGGTTCGTCGGCGCGAAGCTGTTCGCGCGTGACGGCAGCATGCCCGGTTTCACTCGAAAAGCGTGCAAGGGCGGCGTCCCCGAAGCTGATGGGCATATGGCTAGGACGGGGACGGAACCACGCTCCGACAAATGGCGCTTTGCCTTTGTAGCGAACGATGGTGGCATCGAGGAGGCGTTTGGCATCTGCGAGCGTGTCCGGGTCCGTAATGTCCGCGTTAAACCGCTCGCTCCAGGTGATGTGCGTGTAGTCCTTGCCGCCGCTCAGCATCAGCGACCGTTTTTCGCGCCCGATTCCTTTCTCGCCCACCGCGCCCGCGTACTCATAGTAGGGGAGCACATCGAGCCCGTATTTTCCGATACGGTCGAGGGTCTTCTCCCACCTATCTTTGGCGGGGGGATTGACAAACCAGTCGTTGTTCGGACCGGCGTCCCACCCCTGATTGTGTCCGAACTCCAGGAGGTCGGTGGTGAACGTGTTCATGCCCAGAAACGTCATTTGGCGCATCCGGTACTCGACCCAGTTGATGGTATCGGTCACCCCGCGCTCTTCGGGCTTCGTGCTGCTGATGACACCGTCCGCCATCTCCTCGCGGACAAAGATGTGTCGCCGCGGAAGCTCCTTCGGCGGCAGACGGAGCTTCTGGTCGAAAGCGGCGGGGTTCGGCACCGCGAACAGGCGGATACGGGCGACCGCCGCCCCCTGCGAGATCGGATCGTTTTCCGGGCTTGGCTGTGTCACCACGACCCAGAACCCGCCGTCGGGCAATTCGGGACGCGGCCCGGCCCCGCGTGGCAGTTCGATGCCGGGAAAGCGATCATGGAGATAAAACAGCGTCTTCGATGTCCGGAACTTGCCGGAAAGCGGCAGTTTCAGGGACTCATTGTTGTTGGTGGTGTAGCCGAGCAGGGAATCCCCAAGCGACTGCCCGGTCGCAAAGCCCCGCGAGGTCTCGTTTCCGCGGTTCGAGATAAAGAGCGCTCGCGGCTTGTCCTCGGGAAACTCAACCGAAAGCACATACGCCTGCCCGGCCCTCAGCCCCTTGTTCGCGCCGATCCGATAGGCGAAGTATTTGGCCGTGTCTCCCTCGTTCGGCAGCACCCGCACCTGTCGGCCCAACACGGTCTCGACCCGGCTGACATTCGCGGGAACCTGCACGAAACGGTTCGGGTCTGTGGGAGGCGTGGCGGCGCAGTCGATCTCATCCACGAGACGGAGCTTCCCGAAGGGAGCGCCCGCCTCCTGAAGTGCATCGGTGCGGGAAACTTTCTGGGCGGGAGCCGCCTGCGGGGACGCGAACAGAGCCGTGGCGACACTTCCCACGCCAACGACGGCGCAGACGGCGGCTGCCTGACCGCGATAGTTATTCTTTGTGTTCATTATTCTTCCGTAGAGTTATTCTTTGGGTTTTCACCCCTCCCCCCAGCCTCGTAAAACTCGGCTTTCCCCCTCCCCTCGGAAGGAGA
>JAZKEA010000119.1:0-9131 GCA_040387315.1 Armatimonadota bacterium
ACACCGAAGAGTCGCTCGGTCTTACGATACGGCTTCGTGGCCTGGATGTCGTGAACCTTTCCGCCTACGATCTGCGAGACCTTCCGGACACCGCGGTTCTGGCACAGATGCAGCAGGCCTCCCTTCTTCGCGCGGTCTACAGCCGGTTTCCGCTGCGGGAGCGCATGGTCGATTTTTGGACCAACCATTTCAATATTTACGCACGCAAAGGCTTTGGAGCGTCGTTCAAAGCAGTGGACGATCTCGCCGTCATCCGCAAAGAAGCTCTGACGACCTTTCCTGCCCTGCTTAAAGCAACCGCGCACAGTCCTGCAATGCTGGCGTACCTCGATAATCCCAGCAACCGGCGTGGAGTCGCGAATGAGAATTATGCCCGAGAGCTTATGGAGTTGCATACACTGGGTGTCGATGGCGGCTACACCCAGAAAGATGTTCAGGAGGTCGCCCGCTGTCTGACTGGGTGGACTATCGAGGATCGTTTCCTGCACCGCCGAGGCAGCTTTCGCTTTGATCGGGAGCGTCACGATGAGGGAACGAAAACCGTGATGGGAGTCGCCGTTCCGGCGAACGGTGGCGCAGCCGATGGGGATCGGGTACTGGAGATTCTTGCCCATCATCCCTCGACAGCGCGATTTATTGCCGGAAAATTGGTCCGCTATTTTCATGGCGATAACACAGACAGCAAAACGACGGAACGTGTCGCGGCTGTCTACCTATCCACAGGCGGCAGTATCCCCTCGATGCTTCGCGTACTGCTCTCAGGCGATGGCCCGTACGGCATCAGCCCCACGCTTCTCAGCGCACCACCTTTATTGAAACGCCCCTTCGACTTCCTGGTATCCAGCCTGCGGATCACCGGGGCGGACACAGATGGCGGCGTCGCGCTCCAGAAACATCTGAACAGCATGGGTCAGCCACTCTTTCAATGGCCGATGCCGGACGGTTATCCGGACAGCACTGCCGCGTGGACGGGATCGCTTCTGGCGCGCTGGAACTTTGCCGCAGCGTTAATGGACAGCAAGATTCCCGGCACAACGGCAGCCCCGACAACGCTGCAAAAAGCCGAACTAATCCAGTTGATTCTGCCGGGTCTGGATAAGGCGGACCATGCCAAGATCGAACAATGCCTAAAACCACTTCAAGATAAAGCGCCCCAATCGGCTGCGCTGCTGCTGGCGTCGCCTGCGTTCCAGTGGCGCTAAGGGAAAGGTAGAAGAAGATGGCCCAGCACAAAGCTTGGTGGGGCTGCGACGGAAGCGGACATTACCCGGAACCTCCCCGCCCAACGCGGCGGGCGATGCTGAGCGGTACCGCCGCGGCCCTTGCCGTATGGGCCGGGAGTCACTCCGCACTCGCGGGTGTTACAATGGGTTCGGCAACGGCTGGCAAAGACACAGGGCCACCCCACGTCCTTGTTGTCCTTTTCCTGCGGGGCGGGGCGGACGGCCTTTCTCTGGTCCCACCGTACGGGGAAGACGCCTATCATCGCCTGCGGCCCACAATCGGTCTTGCTTCACCGACCGATAAAAAAGCGTCTGTTTCGGCGCGAAGCCTGGAACTGGATGGCTTCTTTGGGCTTCACCCGTCGCTCGCGCCGCTCCAGCCGCTCTTTGCGGACGGCACACTTGCTATTGTTCACGCGGTTGGTTCATCGGATGAATCTCTCTCGCACTTCGAGGCGATGGCTGCCATGGAAAGCGGACTGCCTGACGCGGCATCGTCCAATGGCTGGCTTGCACGCTATCTTGCCGCGGCTCCTCCACAGAATCCGTCACCGCTTCGAGGTCTGGCCTTTGGTCCGGGACTGCCGGACTCTCTGCGCGGCGCATCCAACGCGGTCGCCCTGGAATCTCTTGAGGAATTTCGTCTAACGCCTTCAGCGAATCCCATGGCAAATGCCCTTGCAATGCTCTATGCAGGCGCTGATGGCGATCCGCTACACGATGACCCGGTGCGACGTGCGGGCCGAGAGACGCTGCATGTTCTGGACGTTCTGCGCCGACTGGACCCAAGCCACTATAAACCGGAGCGTGGGGCGGCGTACCCGCAAAGCGACCTCGGAGCCGGGTTCCGGCAGATAGCGTGTCTTATCAAAGCGCGTGTTGGAATGGAGGCGGCATGCCTCGACCACCGTGGCCCCTACCTGTGGGATACGCATGTCGCCCAGCCCAATGTCTTCCCTGCGCAGGCAGCGGATCTGGCGCAGGCGCTTGCTGCCTTCGCCCAGGATATGGGAAGCGAGGGACTGCAGAATGTTACCGTTATCGCCATGACGGAGTTCGGGCGCCGGGTCCAGGAAAACAGCGGTCTGGGAACGGACCACGGTCACGGGAGTGTGCTTTTTGCTCTCGGCGGTCCGGTCCGAGGAGGACGCGTGTACGGGAAGTGGCCCGGTCTGGAACCCCATCAGCTAGCGTCCCCCGGTGACCTGCGTATCACCACGGATTACCGTCACGTTCTTTCCGAGATAATTCAGGGAATCCATGGCCCCAAGTTTCCCACCCGCTCAATCTTTTCCGGACTGGTTTCCCCTGGTTCGCTCGGCCTTGTCCGGGCAGTCGCGGGGTAATGGGTGTGGCAAGTGAGATATAATCCGTTCGATGCAATCCTCTGAAGTCGCACGACAGATACCCTACTTCCTTTTTGTACTTTCGTTGTTTACCGCCTACGGAATACTCGTCCGCCGGGGAACGATAAAAGGCAGAAACATTCTGTGGGCGGGATTGGGTACCGGAGTGCTGGCGGTGATTGCCGCATTATTTTTTATCTGGCCGGATTATCAGCGCGGTGTCCCACTGCCGGTCCTGCTGATCCACCCCATTTTGATGGCAGTGGTCACTTCGTACTGCGTCGCTCTTACGTATCGGTCTCAGAGAGTGCAGACACTGGCCACCTATATCATCGGCGACACCAAGATACTGGTAATTTCGTGCCTCGCCACATCCATACCGGACGCCGATGCCCTCCTGCTGCCGGGCAACACAAGACTTCGTATGGTCGGTGGGCTCATCGGAGCTATTGGTTTTGCCGCCGGTGCCGATGCCGACAAAGCAATGGCAAAAAACGGACCCGTTGGTATCGGCAAGGTAGTCGAGGGCGGCCCCGGACGTCTCGCAGTGGGACGCATCTACCAGGTCGCGGTTCAGGAACCGCTCAAGGATGTTACTGCTCCCGTCCTGAAACGAGGCATGGAATCGATCGTGCAGGCGGCTCGAAAAGGCGGTGCGGAGTCTATTGCCATTCCTCTTGGCGGACTGCGTGGCCTTCCCGCCGTCCGCTGCATCGAGATCATGACCGAAGCCGTGATCAAGCAGCGCAAAGCATTTGGGGAGATTGTTTTGATTGCACTAGATGCCCCTACCGCAGCTCAGGTGGATGATGTTGTCCGCAAGCTGGTAGAGGATACCAAGATCAACCCTTCCGGTTCCGGCAGAGCATAGCGGGCTGACTTAAAGAGAAGGAAATCCTCGGTACCACCGAGAATCAGTACGCATTCCCGGTTACAATTCTAAAGCTGCGGAGGGGTAAGGATTTGGACGGCTACTGCTTTAAATGCAAAACAAAAAAGGAAATGGCAAACCCCACGGAAACACGGACCAAAAACGGCAAAGTTGCGGTCACCGGTTCCTGTGTCACCTGCGGAACAAAGATGTTCAAAATCGGAATTCAGCTGAATAATGCAGAGGAACCAAGTGCGTAGATATTTGCGCTACACAGGCCGTATTTTGACAGCCCATGCTCCCCATGATAAAATCTCGTGGTCGCTGTCCCGCAACGCACGATTTTGACGAGTGTCTGAACGCGCCGTAGCTTTGCTGCTATAGGCGCGTTCTGTATTTCACGCAAGCCGTCATTTCCCCATGCGGTCCGGTGATCACGCGCAGTTTAAAGCGCGGGCGTGCGCTCTCCCCCAGGGGAGGGAAGTGCAGGCTAGAACGTAAAATCTACCAGACTTAAGGAACGAGAAACCCCATGCCCTTACCAAAGGATACGACTCAGGCCGTTATCGAGAAGTACAAGACGCACGAAGGCGATACCGGATCACCGGAAGTTCAGATCGCACTTCTGACGTCCCGCATCAGCATGCTCACGGAGCATTTTCAGACCCACAAGAAGGACCACCACTCCCGCCGTGGCCTTTTCCTGCTGATCGGTCAGCGCAAGCGCCTGATGTCCTACCTCGCGAAAACAAATATCGCACGCTATCGAACCCTGATGGTGGAGCTCGGGATTCGCTCCCGGATCTAGTCCACACGACATTGCGACCCGACTTAGCAGACGAAAAAACGTAATAAAGGGCGCGTCCCCCCGCAGCGTAAGCAGCAACGAGTGGTGGGTGACGCGCCTTTTCGTATTTTTCCCATAGAGGGTCATTCCCGACGGTCTTCGGGTAAAACAGACCATATGAGCAGATTGGAGCCTGCTGCGAACCTCCACTCGCTCCTGCGACGCGTAGACAAAGCTACAGAGTAAAGAAAAGAAAAATAAAAATGGCTGTTCATTCCGTTGAGATGACCCTGCCCAACGGGCAGACAATCTCCATAGAGACAGGCAAGTTCGCCAAACAGGCGAGCGGCGCTGTCTGGGTGCGCTCCGGCGACACCATCGTTAACGTTACCGCGACAATGGGTTCAAGCCCCCGCCCCGGCCTCGATTTCTTCCCCCTCACCTGTGATTACGAAGAGCGTAAATACGCGGTGGGTAAGATCCCCGGCGGCTTCGTCAAGCGCGGCGGACGTCCCGGTGAGAAATCTATTCTGACTTCCCGACTGATCGACCGCCCCCTTCGTCCCCTGTTCGACAAGAACATGCGTAACGAAGTCCAGGTCATCGCCATGCCGCTTTCCGCGGACATGGACCACCTGCCCGATGTTCTGGCTGTTTTGGGCGCTTCGGCTGCCTTGACGATTTCCGATATCCCGTTTGCCGGTCCCATCGGCGCGGTGCGCGTCGGAATGGATGCCGAGGGGCAGTTCATCATCAACCCGACCCAGGATCAGGTTTCCGAGTCCCGACTGGACCTTGTGGTCGCTGGTACGGAAAAAGCGATCCTGATGATTGAGGCGGGCGCACAGGAAGTTTCCGAAGCTGAGATGCTCGAAGCCTTCGACCGCGCACATGAGATTATCCAGCAGCAGTGCCAGATGCAGAACAAGCTGCGTGAGCTCGCCGGTAAAGAGAAGACAACGGTTCCTCTCCACCACTACAACGAAGAAATTCTGGAGCGGGTCCGTACCGGTTTCTCCACACAGCTTCGAGAGGGTCTGCAGCAGCCGGATAAGGCAAGCCGTGAGGCAGGCCTGAATCTTCTTATCAATGAGGTTGTCACCGCCCTTACCCCGGAATTCCCGGACAACATCGGTGACATACGCGAGACCGCCGATAAGGTTGTCAAAGAGCAGCTTCGCGACCTGATCGTCAGCGAGGGCAAGCGCCCCGACGGTCGTGGTCTGAAAGACATCCGCCAGATCGACTGCGAAGTCGGGCTTCTCCCTCGTGTTCACGGAACGGGCCTGTTCACACGCGGTCAGACGCAGGTTCTGACCACTCTGACCCTGGGTTCCGGTGGCGATGCCCAGATGGTCGACACGCTCGAAGAGGATGGCGAGAAGAAGTACATGCACTTCTACAACTTCCCGCCCTACTCGGTCGGTGAAGCGCGTCCGCTGCGCGGCCCCGGTCGTCGTGAGATCGGTCATGGCGCTCTTGCCGAGCGTGCCCTTGTACCGGTCCTTCCCGACCCCGGCACCTGGCCCTACACCATGCTGCTACAGTCCGAAGTTCTGGAATCGAACGGTTCGACGTCCATGGCGTCCACTTGTGGCTCGACCCTTGCGCTTCTTGATGCCGGTGTACCGATCAAAGCCCCTGTCGCGGGAATCGCGATGGGCCTGATCAACGAGGGTGACAAGTTCGCCGTTCTGACCGACATCCAGGGAATGGAAGACTTCTCCGGTGATATGGACTTCAAGGTCGCGGGAACCGCCGAGGGTATCACAGCCCTTCAGCTGGACACCAAGATTCAGGGAATTCCGCGCCAGGTCTTTGTCGATGCGTTCGAGCAGGCAAGAGAAGCCCGCTTATTCATCCTGGATAAGATCAACGCCGCGATTGCCACTCCTCGTGGCGAGCTTTCCATGTACGCGCCGCGCATCATCACGATCAAGGTCGACCCGGAACAGATCGGTATGATCATCGGCCCCGGCGGTAAGACGATCAAGAAGATTACTGCTGATACCGGTGCGAAGATCGATATCGAGCAGGATGGAACCGTCAATATCGCGGCTGTCGATGGCGAGGCGGGCGAGTCCGCTCGTAAGATCATCGAGTCGATGACCAAGACACCCAAGCCGGGTGAGATCTACGAAGGCACCATCACCCGCTTCCTGCAGTTCGGCGCGTTCGTTGAGATCGTGCCGGGTAAGGACGCCCTGGTGCATGTTTCGCAGATCGCCGATCCGGCTCCATCCCGACCGGACGAGGTCCTAAAGCTGGGTGACAAGCTTCGTGTCCGCGTCACCGAGATCGATGGCCAGGGACGTGTGAACGCGACCGCCCGAAACCTTGACGACCCGTTCGATCCGGAAAACCCGGAGCCGGGTCGCCCGCCGCGCGGCTCTGGCCCTCCCCGTGGTGGTGATCGCGGCGGAGACCGTGGCGGCCCTCGCTTCGGCGGCGGAGATCGCGGAGGACGTCCTGGGGGCGACCGTGGCGGTGATCGCGGAGGCTCCCGTTTCGACGGCCCGCCCCGCCGCGACCGTGACCCGGAACAGGCAAGCGCCCCGGCTGCCGCTGAGGCAACCGCAGCCCCGGCCCCTGCCGAGGATGAGGGGGATGAGCTTCCCCGAGCCCGCTTCCGCCCGCGACGCTGATCGGGTCTGTTAACGACAAAACAAGAACCGCCTCCGGAATTTTCGGAGGCGGTTCTTGTTTTTGAGTGTCTGAACGCTACTTCTTTACCGGCTTTGCCGGAGACCACGCGGGACTGCTATTCGTTCCCTTGCCCTGGGTCAGATTGACGGGGGGAGTGCTGCCGTCAATCGGAACCGAGTAGATGTCTTTTCCGGACGCGAACGCTATCTTTTTCCCATCCGGAGACCAGGAAGCACTTGCGGCCGGCTGGTCAAAGAGACGCCCCGCCCCCTGTTCGGCTCCCTCCGCAAGAGGCAGTATAGCGAGCCCGACAAACGATGGCTGGTCCTTTTTATCCTTGGAACTGTCCGCGGATTTCGCCGATGCGACGGCAACCCGAGCGCCATCCGGGGAAACCACCATGACATCCGGACCGAAGGGCAGCGGCAGCGCAGACACGGCGGCTCCCTGTGCGTCAAAGATCGCTATAGGAAATTGCCCTTCCGGTAGGGGAAGTTGCCTCAACGGTTCCGCATGAACCACGGCTAACCCCTCGATCATCTCTTCATTGTAAAGCGGCTGTGGCTGCTGAAGGGGAGACCCATCAGAGAACGAGGCGACAAGCCGTCCATCATTAAGAAACTGGCAGAGAATTCGTTTACCGACACCGAGCAACGCCCCGCTCCCCGCGTGCTCTCCCGGCGTCACCATCATAAGCGCCTGCCCCGCGTCGGTCTTGATTACCGCGGCGTACCGCTTCCCATCCGGTGAAACGGAAACCTGAGCGATGCCGCCCATTGCCAGGATACCGGGACTGTCCTCGGTTCCTATCAGGGATTTGACTTCGTCCGCTTCCGGAAATAGCTGGTCGGTCTCCCGGCTCGCCGGGTCGGTTGCCGAAAGCTTTCCGGCAGACAGGTAGAAGATGCGCCCTTCCGGCCCGAACACCGGCTGCTCCTTGCTCGCAGAGGTGTTCGTAAGCGGGAGAACTTTCGATCCGGGCTTCGCATCGACGGTGTAGATCTGAGGTACCACACCCCCATTTCGTCCTTCGGAGACAAAGGCTATCTCACTTCCGGCGGCATTAAACACCGGATGACGATCTGTGGCTTCATCCTGGGTCAGAGCGACGGCATTCTCGCCTGTTGTGCCATCCATCATCCAGAGGTCAGGGTGCCCGTCTCTGTCTGAAATAAAGATAATCTTGTCCGCAGTAGACGGCACACCAGCCCCCGGCAGCGGCGCGCCGATGCTCAGCCAGTACGCCATGCTGCCGAAGATACCCATGGCAACAATAAACAGAAGCACTTTACGAACGGTGAATAGTCGGGGACGCATAATTACCAGTACGAGAGATATCGCAGAAAAATTAGCCGAATTTTACCTATTGGCTATGGTCGTGAGAATAACATGGCGCAAAAGCGGTGTCAAGGAGATTTATCCGGTGGGGGGACGCTGCCCTGGCGTCGACACGCATCCGAGCAGAAGCGAACGTTTTCCCAGTCCCGCTCCCACTTCTTGCGCCAGGTAAAGGGACGCCCGCAGGCCGCGCAGACCTTCGTCGGGAGGCTGTTCGGGTTGCGGGTCTCCTGTCGTTTTTTATGAGGGTCCGGCATGACTATAAGCTATATCTCCAAAGATGCGACGATAAAGATCCGTCTGTAGAAGATTCTCTGGGTCCACACGCCGTTTCAGCGAAAGGAAACGATGGACGCGCTCCTCACCGAGATAAGACTGCAGACGGCTTGGGTGCAGCGTACTGTCTTTGGCAAAATAGAACCTGCCCCCGCCGTCAAGCACGATCCGGTCAAGTTCCGCGGCAAGTGCCCAGAGAGCGGCGCGATTTTCCGCCGTCACCTTAAAATCCAGCGCCAGGGACCAGCCATCGGTGCTGTAGCTCATCAGGTAGTCATCCGAGGCCCGGTGCCGCTTAAAGACGATCAGATACGAGACAAGACCGCGCCGCTGACAGAGGGACAGCATTTCGTGGAAAACAGTACGCGCCGTGCCATCCGGCACCTGGCATTGATACTGTATCAAGCCATGGCTGCCATAGGCGCGCTTCCAGTTCGGAACATAATCCAGCATAAACTGAAAACCTGCGTGGGTGTCCGTCTTACCCGGAGGCGGCAGCAGACGGCTCTTCGTAAAGCGCAGCGCATTGAGCGTCCGCATCCCGAAATCCGTCATCCAGGGCTTCATCAGCCGCCAGGTTATGGACTTGGGAAAGAAGCCGAACAGCGTGTACCTGGCCTATCCAGGCCGCAGCCACCTGGTCG
>JAZKEA010000119.1:9141-9720 GCA_040387315.1 Armatimonadota bacterium
CATTGGCACCATTGCCTCAAATCGCTCGAACATCTCCGTCAGGTTGGCGGCGACTATCTGGCGCGTATTCAGGAGGCCGGAGTGGATCTTTTTTAGCTGCAGCCGAATCTCGGTAAAAACACCAAGGACGCCAAATCCCCCGAGGGCGGCAAAAAAAAGCTCTGTATTTTCTTCCCGACTGCAGCGGATGCTCTCGGCGGTACCAGGCAGAAGGAGATCAAAGTGAAGAATATAATCGCCGAGGACACCGGTATTGAAGTGGTTCTTGCCATGAATATTCATCGCCGCCGCTCCGCCCAGTGTCGGGAACATGGTGCCCGAAACCACGTGCGGCCACCAGCCGTCCCCAATCGCGTGCTGCCAGATCTGCCGGAGGGTCACGCCCGGCTCAGCCAGCATCACTCCTGTCTCCGGGTTCCACTCCAGGATCCGGTTCATGCGTGTCAGGTCAAGAACCAGATGTTCACCGGCGGTGGCGGCATCCCCATACGAATTGCCGCCGCCACGAAGGGCAACATGCAGGCCATTTGCCCGCGCCAGCGCAAAAACGTCACGGATTCCCTCGACATTGATGGGGCG
>JAZKEA010000119.1:9730-27493 GCA_040387315.1 Armatimonadota bacterium
TAACGGGTCGGTAAACATAGCCGACGGTGCGCCAGCTTTCGCCCCAGCCGCTGACAGATTCCGCGCGATCCCGTGGAAGAAACGGACGATGCACCGCAGGTTCCGGAATAGCGTCGGGGAGACTCATAGTGCTCGCTAAATGTTGAGTTTCTGAAAGATCGGAGATGGAATAGATCGGATGACCGCCATCACGGGCCGCCATTTCCCCGGTATATAAGCCACTCGCTTGCCTTTTTCAGACGCGGCAAGGATCTGCCGCCCCGCATCGGCAGCGGAAATCACCATCGGCAGTTTGTCCAGCCCTTTTGTCAGCGGCGTATCCACCGGCCCCGGCTTGATCGTCACGACACGCACCCCGAGACGACCGACGCGGTTGCGCAGCGCTTCCATATACGTATTGAGCGCCGCCTTGGATGTACAGTAAACAGGCTGTCCGCGACGCCCTCGGTCCCCGGCCACGGAAGAAAGGCCGACGATGGTTCCGCTGCCCGCCGCCTCAAACCGCTGCGCGGCCTCATTCAGCCAGGCAATCGCCCCAAGGACATTGACCTCTATCATCGCGCGGTCCTTGTCGAAGCTGTATTCGCTGTCCGTAATTCGCGGCATGACGCCTGCCGCATAAAAGATCGCATCCAGTCCCCCCAGGTCGCGGCAGATGTTCTGAAACAGCGACGGCACTTCGTCGTAAGAGCGCACATCGTGGGCGTAGACAGTGGCAAGAGGTTCTGTCGTTCGGGAGTTGATCTCGTCCGCGAGGCTCCGCAGTTCCGTTTCGCGGCGGGCAACCAGTGCGACTGCACATCCCTTTGCGGCAAGCTGCCGCGCTATCTCCGCCCCTATTCCCGACGATGCGCCCACCACGATGGCGCGCTGAAAAACGGAGTTGCTCATGTGAAACTATTGTAGCATGTCACTCTCATACCGGATCGGCTTCCAGTCTTAGGTGAGTGGGCGGTCCCGCAGCTTTGCCGTGAGCATTTTACCCAGCGCCTGACCATCGATGGCAATGACGGAGAAGAGGTTGGGAGCGTCGGTTTGAGTGACGAACGAGGTAACTTCCCCGGTTTCTGAGTCCGTTTCAACGTGAGCCGCAAGAACGCGGAACAGGCGCATCCAGGCAAAAGGGTCGGGGCGGACGGCAAGAAGCAACGCAGGCAGTGCGGAGAGCAAAACCGGGGCGTCAGCGGCATCATAGCGGTCCGGGATGGTTTGCTGATTTGCCCAGAACAGCTCCCGCAAAAGCCACTCGGTCAACGCGCCGCCGTTCTCCAGAATGCCGGGGGCCGCGTAACGCCAAAGGCAGATATCGCGCGGCAGCCAGATAACGCTCTCGCCGCTCGTTAGGAGTTTAGCCCAGGCGACTTGTTCCGCGGGTTCCGTTCGAAGACGCGGGTCGCCCGATGCCGAAAAACGTTCCGGATGGCGCTGACGCAAACGCGGGTCGGTCGGAAGACGTTCGGCTGTGTCCTCGGGCGTGTAACTATTTACAAGGCCGCCGACCAGAAAGACGCGGGCGACTTTTTCACGAAAGAGCGCCTGATCCGTAAACAGCAGGTCCGCGAGAACGCGGTACCCGCCGACAACAACGATATTGAGCGGCTCAACCGAATCCCGCAGAAAGGATGCCAGCTCCTCGCCGGGAGCGATTGTGGGCACATCGGCGTTCACACGCAGTGTCAGAGCATCAAGGACACGTTCCCCGCCGCCCTCGGATTCCGTCAGGCAGACACCGCTCAGGAAATGGTTCTCGGAGCGAAGGAGAAAGGCAATATCGAACAGGTCGGCAGGATCGAAGCGGTCATAGGTCAGATCGGTGACGTAAAGGATAGGAACCGGCGACGGCAATTCAGCACTCGCATCAGACATCGGCTCGGAGTTCCCCGGTCTTCCAGAGGGAGATACCGAACGATGCCAGCATTTTGCCGACTGCCCAGAGCGGCAGGCCGATGACGTTGGAGAGATCCCCTTCGACACGGGTCACGAAGGCCATTGCCCCACCCTGAATTCCGTACGCGCCCGCCTTATCCATCGGCTCGCCCGTGGCGACATAGGCGGCGATAGCGGCATCGGGCAATTCGCCGAAAGTGACCCGGGTTTCCTCGACATGTACCGACTGCCGAATGATCTCCCCGGAGCCGCCGGATTCGAGAAGCGCCACTCCGGAGTAAACGCTGTGGGTCCTGCCGGAAAGTAAGCGGAGGATTCGGTGGGCATCTGCCGTATCCCCAGGCTTCCCGAGGATCGTGCCATCCGGGGCGACGACATCGGTATCAACGCCGAGAATAAAACAGCCGGGTCGTCGCCGAGACACCTCGGCCGCCTTGCTCTCGGCGGCCCGGCGGACGTATTCGACGGGATCGGTGATGTGCGCCAGGGTCTCCTCCGCAAAGCGGCTGACGGCGACCGTGTAAGGCACTCCGAGCAGCGCCAGAAGTTCACGGCGCCGAGGAGACGCGGAGGCAAGCAGTAGACGCGGCTCGCCTCCTATCAATCGGTCGTCGCTCACGCTTCCGGAGAAGGAGACGGGGCGTTGTCGTCGGTGGCTTCCGGCTCGAAGTCCCGCTGCTTTTTGCGGCTGGAGCGCCCCGACGAGGGAGGAGGCGTTACCTCACCCTCCGGTGGGGCGACTTCTCCCTGGGGAATTCCCTCGACGGCATCCACTGATCCGGAAGCTTCGACCGCCCTTTCATCGCCTGTTTCCGATACGGCATAGGGCGATGCTGCCAGGAAATCCTCGTGCTGATCCTCGCCGAAAGCATAGCTAAAAGACTCGGCGGTGGTTGGAGCAGGACTGGGCTCCGGCGCGGTATCGGCTGCCTGCGGGGCTGCTTCCGTGTCATTCTCGCTGATCGGCGCTTCGGTCTGTACCATCGCGTGACTATCCGTGGTGTCCGAAGTATCCGTGATCTCCGGGCTCTTAGGGGTTTCGGCGCTATCCGTCGATTCAGGCTGTGCGGCTTGCTCAGGCTGCTCAGGCTGCTCAGGTTCGATACCGGTCTTACCACTGACGACAACCTGTTCCAGTTCGCGTACCCGGTCCTCAAGGCTCCGGATCTCATCTTCCGCGCTGACTCTGGCGCTGCCCCCGCCCACACTGAGTCCGATATCCCGGCCAAGATTTCGAAGCGAGTCCGCCAAGCCGCTGGTGGAGGCGTCCGGGGCAGCCGCAGCGCCCTCCGGAACCGAGACGCTGGTGCTCGCCCCGCGAAGCGTACTGACGAGCTTTTCACGCACCGGGCGACCACGCTCTTCGGCAGTATCCCAGAAAGCAGGAGACTGCTCCTGCATCTCTTTCGTGCGCTCTGCGAATCGCTGTGCCGCTTTATCCAGAGCTTCTCCCGCGATAACAGCGACACCAAGGGCGATATCAAGCACTTTTTCGCCTGTTAATGTGCTTGGCGCTTTGGCGGCAGTGCCGGACGCTGTCTCGCCTGCTGCCGGAGCAGCGTCTTCAGGCGCGTTTACAGGAGCTTCGGGTTCAACAGGATTTACCGGATCGACAATCCCATTACTGTTATTGTTAGGTTCTTCGTCCATAGTGCTTTCTCTTACCGATATTGCTGTCGTTTTGACTCCCGAAGCGACAAAAAAGTGGCACGCTTATTCGGATAACTAAATCGGGCCCGCGTAAACATCTCGTTTCAGGATGCCGACATAGGGCAGATTGCGATATCTCTGGTTCCAGTCAAGACCATACCCGATCACGAACTCATCGGGAATCGTAAAGCCAACATAATCCGCTTCGATCTGAGTCCCACGCCCCTCGGGCTTATCCAGAAACGTCACGACTTTGAGCGATGCGGGCGCTCTCTGACGCAGATTGCGCAGTACATACGAAAGCGTCAAACCAGTATCGATGATGTCTTCAACCACCAGAACGTGACGCCCCTCAATGGAGTGATCCAGATCTTTCGTCAGGCGAACCTCGCCCGATGAAAGCGTTCCCGCGTACGAGGACACGCCGAGAAGATCCAGAGAGAGGGACGTATCCATCGCTCGCATCAGATCCGAGATAAACGGAATTGAACCTTTGACGATGGTAATGAGATGCGGCTCACGCCCACCATAGTCCCGCGCGATCTGTTCACCTAGTTCCTGAACACGCTTCTGGATCTGTTCGGAGGAAAAAAGAATCCGGTCAACATCATCGTGCATCGATTGGGACATAGAAAGGTTAGCGCTCCTGGGGTGTCAATATGGCTATGCGTCAGCATCCCGCCGCATAGCATGAAAAGGTACTTCAGTATACGGCATCCCAAACGACGGCTGAGTCCTGCCTCCGGAAGGACGGGGGCATTCTCGGGCAGAGACGACTGTGCTGCCCGAAAACGCCCCTGCTCCGTGTTACTCCACCGGCTGAGGAATCAGGCGAACCTCACTGCTGAACCGCTGCCCCTGCCCGCCGTTCCCCTCGCGAACACCGCTGATCTTCACGACGTCACCGGGAGCCTTGGACCGCAGTATGCGCAGCAGGTCACCGGTTCCGGCGATTTTTGTGCCATCCATGGTGGTGATAATGTCCCCTGGGCGAATCCCGGCACGGTCCGCCGGCAGTCCCCGCGAAATCTCGGCGACGATCACTCCCTCCTGGACCGGCAGGCCAAAGCGCTGCACTACCTGAGGTGTGATGCTGACAGGACCAATACCCATAATGGCGCGGTCAACCCGTCCCTTTTCGGCGAGGTCTCTTGCGGATTTCCGCGCGTCGTTGATCGGAACCGCGAATCCGAGCCCCTCCGCTCCGTTGCCGCGCAGGACCGCGGTATTGATACCGATCACCTGGCCTGCGGAGTTTAGAAGAGGACCACCCGAGTTACCCGGATTAATGGTGGCGTCGGTCTGGATGAAACCGGCAACATCGTTCGGGCTGATCTTACGGTTCACGGCGGATACTACTCCGGTTGTTACCGTCTGCTCCAGCCCAAGGGGATTTCCGATAGCAATCGCCTTCTGACCGACGGCGAGTTCGTCGGAGTCGCCCAGTTGTGCCGTCGGGAGGTTCCCCCCGCCATTCACACGGACAACCGCTATATCGATGTCGCGGTCTGTTCCCAGCACCGTCCCGCTCAGCGTCTGGGCGTTCTTAAGCTTGATCTGCACCTGCCGTGCATCACCGACAACATGGGCATTGGTAAGAATCAGCCCCGCTTTGTCGATGATAACGCCCGTTCCAAGTCCGCCATCGCGCGCCACGGTGACAACCGCGGGCGAGACCTGACGCACAACACGGATTGTGGTCTGTTCCTCGGCATCCCGAGTAGGCGCAGCACTGCTGCTGGTTCCCTGGGCGAAGACCGCAGGGGTTATTTCATTGCTGCTCGCACGCTGCTGACCACCGCCGCGGTCGCCGGCGATCCGGTCAGCGCAGCCGAGGCCAAAGCCGACCCCCGTTCCCAAGGCCGCGGCCGCGATACCAACTGTTGCCAGACGTGTTCCTAATTGTCTCAACTAAGTTTCCTCTTCCGTAATTAAATAGTCAGGTCTTAATCCGCTGGATCGTGCTGACACCGCACAATCGAAAATTTATGCTTGCCTTATTCCGTTTTTTGATACGCCAAATTTACGGCAAAAGTTCTGCTGACAAGTCAGTTCAGCAGAGAGAATGTACCCGGAACCAGTACAATAGAACACGATGAGTTTTTTGCGGATCCCCTTCTTCGATGCCGTTGCCGATGCCCAGACCATCCTTATCGCCGGAGCGGGAGGGGGTTACGATATCTTCTCGGGCCTGCCGCTCTACTTCGGACTGCGCAGCATGGGCAAAACGGTCCATCTGGCGAACCTTTCTTTTTCGCAGCTGTACGGCTCTACGGGAAAGAGACATGGAGAAACGCTTGTAGAAGTAACTCACGAGACCGAGGGAAGTCTGCGCTACTTTCCCGAAGTGCATCTTGCACGGTGGTTTCATCATGAGCGTGGCGAAGATGTCTCGATCTTTGGGATCGACCGGGTTGGCGCACGTCCGGTTGCCGCGGCGTATAAGAATCTGGTGGCTCATCTGGGCGGCGTGGATGCCGTCATACTTGTGGACGGCGGTACGGACAGCCTGATGCGCGGCGACGAATCCGGTTTGGGAACGCCGGAAGAGGATATCGCCTCGATCAATGCGGTCGATAAGCTGGAAGGTGTGACCACAAAACTTCTGGTTTGCCTGGGCTTCGGCGTCGATACGTTTCATGGTGTCTGTCATAGGCAGTTCTTAGAGGCGGTCGCGGACATTACTCGCGCCGGAGGCTACCTGGGCGCCTGGAGTTTGACGCCTGATATGCCCGAGGTGTCCGCGTATGAAAGTGCCGTGGAATGGACGCATCGTGCCATGTTCAACAACCCGAGCATTGTTAGTTCGTCGATTGTCTCCGCAATCCAGGGACACTTCGGGAACTACCACGCGAATTACCGAACGCAAGGAAGCGAACTTTTCATCAATCCGCTCATGAGTCTATACTGGGCCTTTCAGCTGGATTCCGTGGCGCGGCGCTGCCTGTATCTGGACCGTATCCAGGCAACGGAAACCTGGCTGGAACTCTCCGGTGTGATCAGTGCTTTCCGCGCCCGCACCCACGACAGCAAGAAGGAGTGGGAGAATCTCCCGATGTGATAGTCGAAACCAATAGTCGCGGGAAAGCGTTATATAAGTGTAGTGAGAACAAATCAGCGTGACGCTTTCTTCCCCCTTATCAGCAAACCCTGAGTCAGTACCCTCCTCCGAGAGCGAGGCGGCTAAGCTCAAACATACGTGGCGCTGGTTTCTGGGTCAGCCGGAGCCGGGAGCCGCCTTTCCCCGCCGACTGCCGTTATCGCTGCCCGCCACCAAAGATATCCGCGAGCATCCCCTGTACGGCGGCGCTCTTTCACGGCTCTTCTGGAGAATCAACAACTACCGCCTGACCCGAGCGGGACGCTGGTTTGTCGGGCTGACGGTCGCCCTGGGTATGTTCGCCGCCATGTCGCTGGACATTCAGATATACATTCCTTTTCTGTATGCCTGCGGGGCGTGGCTGATCTGCCTCATCACCATGCCGCTTTCCAGACCAAGGGTCAGCCTCGATATTCAGCATGGCAGCAGAGCCGCCGCAGGCACGGTGCTGCCCATAACGATAGAGATGACGCAGCGAGGAAAACGGCTTCCCGGTCTCGATCTGACGGTGATCGCCCATAAACTGCCGCTCGATGTCGATGCGGAGCAGCCGAATGGTGTGCGAATAGGAAGCATAGCCCCCGGCGATACGGTACGCGTCCGGGCGGGTTTGCTTTGCCCCAAACGCGGCGTTTTTCGTCTAAACGGCTGGCGCGTGGAATCGGACTTTCCCTTTGGCGTTCTCAACTCGTATAAAGTGTTTCAGGAAAATGCGTCTCTGGTGGTGTATCCCCGGTATCAGCCGCTGACTCATATGGATATCCCCACAGGGCGGCGCTATCAGCCGGGAGGGGTGGCTCTCGCGACCAGTGTGGGCGAATCGTTTGAGTATTTCGGAAACCGCGAGTTTCGCGAAGGCGACAACATCCGCGATATCGACTGGCGGGCGACGGCGCGCATGGCGGGCACCCCGATCCTGCGCGAGTGGCGGGAGGAATATTTTCTGCGGATCGCCGTGATTCTCGATACGTATATCGCCCCCCCGGATCGCTCCGCTCTGTCCGCACTGCCGACGTTTGAAGCGCTGCTGCCTCTCAGGAATAGCCGTGCCCGCGCGCTTTCGGAACGCCGGAGAGACGATTTCGAGCGGGCTGTTTCTCTTTCTGCCGCGGTCAGTGATTATATGGCGGGACACGAGTACATTGTCGATCTCTTCGGAGCGGGTCCGGAGCTATTTCGGCTGCAGTCCGGGCGCGGACTGGCGACGAACGATCAGGTGCTGGATATTCTGGCGAATACCGCACCGATCACGACCGATACCCTATCGTCCCTGCTGCCGCAGCTCGAAGAGGACCTTCCGCAGCTGACATCCGTTGTGTGCGTTTTTCTTGATTGGAATGACTCGCGGCGCGCCTTTACAGAGTCTCTTCAGGCGCGCGGTGCGGGTGTCAAGGTGATCGTCGTGCGTACCGGCCCGCCGACGCTGAATCCCGCCGACGATCCAACGTTCGAGCACAATGTTGTCGTCATCGATGAGGCCGCCTATGCCGAGGGAGTGCAGTCGCTTTGAACGAAAAAACAGAACAGATGCCTCGCCTCCCCTGGGCGGTAACCCTGTCAGGGGTCATTTCCCTGGGAGCCCTGCTGCTCACCGGGCACGGCGCGGTCCCACTCGCCTATGTCTATGTCGCTGCCCTTATAGCGACCTATTTTATTAATGCGCGAATCGAGAACGGCTCGCCGGTTCGCTGGTTTGTCCGCGTCGCGCTCCTAGGCATTGCGTATGCCTCCTCAAGAATTATTGATGCCAGCAGCAGCGACTTTGCCCTCCTGCAGCCATGGGCGCGTAACTTCTTCGGGCTTGTCTACGGCGGAGAGATGCTGGTGCAGGCATGGAGGTATGTGCCTGGCAACCCACGCGCGCCGCTGGTCGTCCTGTTCCTTTCCGGCTTTGTGTTCCTAACAGCCTGCAACACGTTTGAGGATACAAACATTCGATTTCTGGCCCCGCTGTATGTACTATCGCTGCTCCTGGGCCTTCGTTCCTATAACAATCAGACGCGTTTTGCGGGCGAGACGTCAGAGCGTTCACGCCGCGCCACGACGATCTCCGCTCGGATGCGGGCAGGGGCTGTCTGTCTGGCACTGCTTTCCGGGCTGGTCGGTTTTCGCACGTTTAATCAATACCGTGGGGATATTACCGACTGGGGAAACAATCTGCTCGGGCAGAGACTGGAGCGGTTTGAGACGTCCCTGATGGCGGAGCAGCCATCGCTCGGTCAGAGTTTTGGGCTGCGCGGCTCCCCTGTGCGCGTTCTTCGTCTCACGGGGACCGAAGGTTACGCGGGAGACCCGCATCTGAGAGGGATGTCGTTTGACACGTACACCGACGGTACCTGGGGTCCGGGAGTCCGAGAGCGAGCTAATCTGACACCGAACGTGGAGAGCGACCTACGGCTTCCTACCGGGGTCGGCAACCCGCTGATCGGGGTGACTACCGTGGTTCAGGTGACGCGTCTGGCACGGGGGAATCCACTGATATATGCGCCTTTGAACGTATCCGAGGTCGATCTTGCGGACGCGGAAAAGATTCGATGGGCGCCGGAGTACGGGGGGCCAATCCGGACCCCTGCCGCACCACCTTTTACCTATACTCTCAGTATCCCCGCGAATGAAAACATCCAGGGTATACTTGCCGAGAAGATGACTCCCGAGTCGCGAAAACGTTACATGGATGTCCCTAAAAAGCTGGACCCGAAGGTGCGGAAGCTGGCACGCTCTATCGTTGCCGATGCGAAACGCCCCCGTGACAAGATCGACAACGTTGTTGCTTACCTAATGACCCATCACCAGTACAGCCTGACGATTGATCCCGGCCCCGGTGATCCCGTGACCAACTTTCTGCTCAGCAATCCGCCGAAGGACGCCCACTGCGAATACTTTGCCGCAAGCGCCGCCCTGCTTCTGCGCTGCGTGGGAGTCCCGACTCGTTATGTGACCGGTTACTATGTCCATGAGGGTGATGGACCAAACACGTCAATCGTTCGGCAGCGGGATGCCCACGCCTGGGCCGAGGCATGGGTAAACGGGTTCGGATGGGTGACCGTGGACGCGACGCCGGGAAGTGGTCGCCCGGACTTCCAGCCGGAACCGATTGCCAAAGCACAGGCGTTCTGGGAGCGGATACAGGACGCCTTCCAGTCCGTTCGCGACTGGCTTGGGGACCTTAAACCGGAGCAGATAAACCTGATCGTAGGCTCTCTGACGATTTCGACGCTGGTCGGCGGGGCTATTTACCTCCTCATACGGCGACGCCAAACCGGTCAAGCGGAGCGGGTACCAGGCTACGATGCCTACGCCGGTGCGGACGAAAGGCTTGCCGCACTGGCAGGTCGTTTCGAACAAGAGCTGGTACGGCATGGTCAGCCTTCGCCGCAGAACCGTACCTGGCAGGAGCATCTGTCTTCAGTGGCGAATCATGCCTCAGAGGACCAGCCCCAGACGATGATTACACTCGCAAGGCGATTTATTTCGCTGTACGAGCGTGCTCGTTTTGGAACCCTTCTCCGCGAAACGGAAGATGCGGTCGCGGCAATGGACGAAATGCAGGATCTACTGACACAGATGGAGGCGCTGCCCGCGGATACCGGCGGCAGGCGTCCTACTAAAGGAACTCTTACCACCGCCGCATGAATAGTCAATTCGCCGCTCAGGTCTCCCGGATCGAGACCAACCTCGCACGCGTCATCCGCGGCAAAACCGAAAGTATCCGCCTTCTCCTGACTGCCCTGCTCGCCGCGGGCCACACACTGCTCGAAGATGTTCCAGGTACGGGCAAAACGACACTCGCGAAATCCCTCGCCCGTTCCATCGACGGTGAGTTCCGACGCATCCAGTTTACGCCGGACCTGCTTCCCGCCGATATCACCGGCAGCAGTTTCTACAGCCCCAAGGAGGGCACCTTTTCGTTCCGTGAGGGTCCTGTTTTCGCCAATGTTGTGCTCGCCGACGAGATCAACCGAACATCGCCGCGTACTCAGTCCGCTTTGCTGGAGGTGATGAGCGAGAACCAGGTGACTATCGAGGGCAGGCGCCGGGACCTCCCGCAGCCGTTCTTTGTCGTCGCAACCCAGAACCCGTCCGACTACCATGGCACCTATCCGCTGCCGGAGGCGCAGCTGGACCGATTCATGGTTCGTATCACGCTGGGATACCCGGATATGGATCATGAGATGGAGATTCTCTACAGCCAGAACGATGGGCACCCACTTGACGATCTGGACCCGGTACTGACGACAGCCGAAGTCCTGTCGATGCAGGAGCAGATCCGCACCGTGCGTGTGGATCGCGCTATCGCCGAATACATTTTGCGCCTGATCGAGCGGACGCGCGCCGACAGCCGTCTTCGTCTCGGTATATCGCCCCGCGGATCACTGGCCCTCTACCGTATGTCACAATCTCGTGCCGCAATCGAGGGGCGTGATTTTGTCCTCCCGGATGATGTCAGGGCTCTTGCCGTGCCCGTGCTGGCCCATCGGGTTCTGCTCGACACCAAAGCGCGGTACGGCGGGGCGCTCCCTCAAACTATTATTGAGGAAGCAATGGACAAAACCCCCGTTCCGCGTTGATCAGCTGCCCGTCACAGATCAGCTTTCCCCGTATGCCCCGGAGGGGCACTTGGCGCTTCGTCGACCAGACCGGGCATTCATGCCCGGTCCAATACTGACCCGCTACTTTGGCGGTGCCGCTGGTGCCGCTGGTGCCGCTGGTGCCGCTGGTGCCGCTGCAGGAGTGGCAGGATTTGCCTGCTTCGGGTCCAGGATCGTCACCTTCAGATCAAGACGATTTTCACTCGCCATAATTCGAGGGTCGAAATCATAAGCCTTATCGGCATCCAGTTCGTCGAGCTGCTCCGCAAAAGTCAGCAGCGGGTCCTCTTTACTTTCCTTCAGATTCACCTCGATGGGCTCAGATCGCAGCGCGACAATCGTAATCGTCGTCTCCCCGATGGGCGTCTTGGGGTCCAGGGTCATCTGCCCGGAAAAGACATTACCTCCCTGAGGCTTCAGCTCGACGACCTTCTTCTTTTTATCCTCGCGCGCGAAGACGCGGGCAACGAGCGGCTGCCCGCCCGGTGTCATAAGCTTGGTGCTGATGTTGAGCGTCGCCCCCGCGGGAGCGAGAACCGGGTCCAGACGCGCTTCACCGAGAAGGACCGCCATCTTCTCGATCTCGGAGTTCTTGTCACCGGATGCCGGGGCCAGCTTCACGGTTTCCAGCCAGGCGCGTGTGGAGGGCTTTTTGTCGCTTTTTTCCGGTGTCGGGTTGTAGGATTCGAGCCAGTACGCCCCCGCTTTCCCCTTCGCGGCCTTGAAGTTTGGGGCGCTTACCGCGAGGAATACCTCGCCGGGGACGAGCTCCTCCTTCTTGGCTGCTGGCTGAGCCAGCCGCTCCCCCATCACCGCGCGGGCGGCATTCTCACGAGCCTGCCTGGCGGAGTTGTCGGTCACACTGGCAGCGGTCGTACCCGCCACCTGCGATAGGACCGGCACAGGATTTCCGGTAGCGACTGATAGAGCGGTGGCTTTCACCGTGTTCACGGGGTTTGCCTGCTTAACAACTGCCGTGGCACCGTCAACAGCGGCTTTGACAGGCACCGTTACCACCTTACCAATGCCGCTCACCATGGAGGACAAAAGTCCGCGCCGCCGAGACGGTCGAAGCTGCAGGGTTTTCAGGCAGTCGGTGGGAATCCCATACTGTCCCTGCGCATCCGTTTTTGTCCAGGCGATTACCTTTCCGCTCTTGTCCTGCAGCGCCACGGTCGCTTCGGGAACCGGCTTGCCCGTGGTGGTGTCGATCACCTTCCCATAGAGCGCCCCCAATCCGGGGTCGACGGGAACCGCTTTTGGCTCTGCGGGGGGCGCGGAAGGTGCCGTCTGACCGAAAGCGGTTCCCGCGGACACCGGCTGAAGACACAGGCCGATGACTGCAAGGGAAGCGAGAGGTTTTCCTTTTTCGCGAAACAACATTACTATTCCTATCTCGTGCCACCCCGCTGTTGGGAGCGTCACGCTTGCCATATCCAGAAACTTCATTTTGCCGCTGCGTTGGCTGCTTCGCTCTTTTATTACCCAATCCTGGAGGTTCGTCACAAAAAGCGCCGACCCACTGCGTTTACAGCAGGCAAAACCGTGTTCATTGGCGAAAAAGGAACCATTATAACGGATCAGTTAGAAGGAGCCCTTACGGTGAATTTCGATCTACTTAAGAGACTATGCGAGACCCCCGGCGTACCGGGACGCGAGGAGGCGATTCGCAAAGTCATCATCGAAGAGATGCGTTCTCTTGTCGATGAGGTTGCGGTTGACGCCATGGGCAATGTGATCGGTACGCGCCGTGGCTGTGGCGGAGCCAGGGTCATGGTCGCCGCCCATATGGACGAGATCGGTTTTGTTGTCCGTCATATCGATGACAAAGGTTTCATCAAGCTGCAGCCGGTCGGTGGGTTCGATGCCCGGAATCTGGTTGCCCAGCGCGTTCACGTGCATGGATTTACCGGGGATAGACTTCTCGGTGTCCTGCAGACCAATGCGAAACCCGGAGCGGGAGCGGAAGACCGGGACAAGGCCGCGAAGCTCTCCGACCTCTTTGTGGATGTCGGTATGACCAGCGAGAATGTCAAGCACAAGGTAGAGATCGGCGACCCGGTAACTCTTGCCCGCACAGCGGAGATCGTCGGCGGGAACGTGATCAGTAAGTCGCTGGACAACCGGCTGTCGGTTTTCGTGATGCTGGAAGCGCTGCGTGCGATGGGTGCGCATCAATGCGAGATATTCGCGGTCGCGACAACGCAGGAAGAGGTGGGCCTGAGGGGCGCGGGCGCGGCGGCGTTCCATCTGCAGCCGGATATCGGAATCGCCCTGGATATCACTCTGGCTCTTGACTATCCCGGCGGAAGCGAGGCGGAGCAGGTCACCAAACTTGGCGGCGGGACAGCTATCAAGATCCTGGACAATTCGCTGCTCTGCCACCCGAAGCTGGTTCGGCATCTGCGCGACCTTGCCGATGAGAATGACATTCCCTACCAGCTGGAGATTCTAAGCGCGGGTGGCACCGATGCAGGGGCGATTCAGCGGTCTCGTGGCGGTGTCCCGTCGTGTACCCTTTCCACCCCCTGTCGCTACGTCCACACGGTCAACGAGATGGCATCGATTTCGGATATCGATGCCAGCATTTCGCTCCTGCGCGAGTTCCTGGAAGATGCCCACCGTCGCCGTCACGACTATGCCGACGAGGCATGACCGATAAACTAAGGCTATTCCGTCAGCGGTCCGCCGTAAAACTCGGCGAATGAGGCGCGAACCATCTCCTGTTCGGCTCGCGCCTCATCAGCGAACTGCGGAAATGCGGATTCAACCGCCACGAGAAAGTGAAGCGCTGATCGGTAGGCGGGCATCTCATAGCGGCGCATCACAGGCTTGCCTGTCGCGACCCCGAGCCAGAACGACGCGGTCTTTTCCAGTGGCGGCTGACGGCGCAGGTGCCAGTGCTCGTGGACCAAGGTCTCCGCAAGACTGACGGGGCTGCTGAAGACAGCCTCGGGTCCGACCAGAAGACGACCACCGAGTGTCGCCTGCCCGCGATCTTCCAGGGTGGGCATAAACTGCAGTTTCCCCTGCGTCAGAAGCCGCGCTAAGTCGTCACCGATAGTGTCATAGCCGGGAGTCGCCCTCACAAGGGAAACGGCATCCTGCAGGCGCCGGGCAGAGTCCGGCGCGGCATTAAGTTCATACATGCTTCCTTTTTTATCGCGCCTCAACCCGCGTTGACAATGACAGGGGCGCATGCTACACTTTGGACGGTCGCGACCAAATCAGCGGCCTTAAAACGAGGAAAACCATGGCGGGCGCAGAGGAGGTAGCAGCAGAGATACGACAGGTCGTCGAGCGAGTCGAGACGGTCATTGTCGGTAAGCGGGATACTGTCGAAAAGGCGGTTGTCGCGCTTCTCTGTAATGGCCACCTTTTGATCGAAGATATCCCCGGTGTCGGTAAGACGACGCTGGCGAAAACCCTAGCCCTCAGCCTTGGCTGTGCTTTCAAGCGAATCCAGTTTACGCCTGATCTTCTCCCCGCCGACATCACCGGCACCTCTATCTTCAACCAGAAAGAGCAGGAGTTCGAGTTTCGTCAGGGTCCCGTATTTGCCAATGTGATCCTCGCGGACGAGATCAACCGCGCGACCCCGAAGACGCAGGCGGCCCTTCTGGAATGCATGGAAGAGCTGCAGGTGACCAGCGACGGCGTCACCCATCCTCTACCCCGTCCTTTCTTCGTCATTGCGACGCAGAACAACATTGAGCACGCGGGAACCTACCAGCTTCCCGAAGCGCAGCTGGACCGTTTTCTGATGCGTGTTGGCATCGGTTATCCCACCATTGAGGACGAAGTCCGCATCCTGAGTCAGCAGGTTCGTTCCCACCCAATCGGCGCTGTGCGCGCGGTCGTTTCTACGGAAGAGCTGCTGGGACTCCAGGATGCGGTTCGCAACGTTTTTGTCCATAACTCAGTGCAGAATTACATTGTTGAGCTGGTCACCGCCACGCGCGAACATCATCAGGTAGAGGTCGGGGCAAGTCCTCGTGGTTCTCTCGCCCTGCTGCATGCCTCGCAGGCCCATGCCGCCGCGCAGGGACGCGCCTTTGTTCTGCCGGACGATGTGAAGACACTTGCCCCGCATGTCCTGGCCCACCGCATCGTTCTTTCCCCCGAGGCACGTGCCCGTGGCATCAGCGACACCGCGATTATCGCCGATCTTCTGAACCGTGTTCCGGTCCCTGTCGGTGTTCCCAAAGAGTAAACGAATCCCGGTCCGCACTGTTGTTCAGGAAGTAGTTCCTATGAAGCTCTGGTTATACCTTCTCCTCGGCCTGGCGCTGTTTATCGCTCTTTCCTGGGTCCTTGCCATCGCCGCGGGCCTTCTGCAATACCTCATCTGGGCCATCGTCCTTGGCGCGGTTGTCTTCGGGGCTGTCGGCGTGCTGTTCCGTTCGCGGGGCCTCTCTCAGCCGACGCGGCAACATTCGGGGCTGCGTGAAGTAAAGAAAGCGGAGCGTGAGCTTAAACGTATGGAAAAACAACAGGCTCGCGAGAGAGCCCGCTGACTCCCGAATGCTCATCGACACGCACGTTCATCTGAACAACGCTGACCTCGCCGCCGACCTTCCGGGCGTTCTGGAACGAGCGGAAGCGGCAGGTATACAGCAGTTTATAGTTGTTGGCTATGACCGGGCCTCCTCGGAGCGGGCGGTCCGTCTCGCCTCAGAAGACCCCCGCATCTTTGCCGTTGTCGGGATTCACCCACACGATGCTCAGCACTGGGACGACGCTATCGCCCTGCAGCTTCGGCGCTGGGCGGATAATCCCCGTGTGGTGGCTATCGGTGAGATTGGCCTCGACTTCTTCCGTGATCTTTCGCCGCGCGAAGCGCAGTTTGCCGCTTTTCGCGCTCAGCTATCCCTCGCCGCGGACGTCGGTCTGCCCGTCGTGATCCACTGCCGTGATGCCTACGAGGAGGCACTGGAGGTCCTGGAAGCCGAGGCATCTCCGCAGATACCTGTCATCATGCACTGTTTCCTGGGCACCATGACACACGCGGAGCGCCTTTGGAAGCGGGGCTGGTTTATGGGCGTAGACGGCCCCATCACCTTCAAAGCAAACGACGACCTGCGCACGATCATCCGCGCGGCACCCGCCAACAGCCTCTTACTCGAAACGGATGCCCCATACCTCTCCCCCATGCCCTTTCGCGGTAAGTTCCCCAACGAACCGGCGCGGCTTCTGCCTATCGCTGAAAAGGTCGCTGAAGTGCGCGGCGAATCATTAACCGCGGTTGCGGAAACGACCTGCGTGAATGCCGCCCGAGCCTTTCCCAGGCTAAACGCGGGCTAAAAACGGCTGAATAACCAGACAAAAAGCTGGGTATTCTAAGGCGTATCGGACCGTTCTCTATCGCTGACGAACAGCAGGGAGAAGAACCATATGAGACTGATACGCTGGTCTTCACTTTCTTTGGTCGCACTGGGCCTTACGATTTTCTCGACTGCCATGACTGCCTCACCCACGGCGAAGGCGCAGTCCGCCCCACAGCTGCAACCCACACCTGTTGCCCTGCCGGAGGGATGGATAAAGACCGAGTCGAACGGGGCTTCTATATATCGGCCTTGCGATGTGCCCGCGGGAAAGTTGTATTTCGTTATTGCTTTTCCGGAAGAGCCGCTGGGCAAGAAATCACTGACGCAGTGGTTTAACTCGCGTATCGATACTGTGCTCGCGAAAGCGGGTTCTCTGATTCAGCGGGGTACCGTTGAACAGAAAACTCCCAAGGCTCTTACCTGTACAAGCACTTTTGTCCCTGCTTCAGGCGGACAGATGCTGAGCGTCTTCACTGCAGTTTCGCCCCGGTCCGGACAGGGACGTCTATGCATCCTGACGAGCACCTCAGACACGGCCTTGATGGAGCGATACAAAACCGCGACCGCTGCTATAACCCAGGGTTTTCTAACGCCGCAATCCGAAAATAAAAAGCCAAAAGAAAATCCCTCGCCACCCTCAGCCGATAAATCTACGGCACGAGCGAAGCAGAGCACTCCACAGACGAAGGTTGCAGCCGCAGCCCGACCTTGATTGAGTAACCCTGGTTTCCTGCAGTGCGGCAGGCATCGCAGGAGAGTATTGTCAGCTTGGAGAACCAGTAACTCCATGACATCTCCGACACCTGAGAAATGGCAATGGTTCACTGACGCACGCTTTGGCTTATTCATTCACTGGGGTCCGTACGCCGCGTATGAACGGGGCGAGCAGGTGCTTTTCCGTGAACATCTCGACCCACGGGACTATGAAGTGGCGGCTTGTGCCTGGAATCCGCAGCAGTTTAACGCAGCAGAGTGGGCGCAGATGGCGGTTGACGGCGGTTTCAAATACGCCGTGCTCACTACACGACACCATGACGGCTACTGCCTCTGGAACACGCAGACGACGGATTACTCCAGCAACACACAAACGCCCCAGCGTGATTTTGTCGCGGAGTATGTAGAAGCGTTCCGGCAGGCGGGCCTGCGTGTCGGGCTGTATTATTCGCTCGCCGACTGGCGTATCCCCGCCTATTGGGACGGTCCAAGGCAT
>JAZKEA010000120.1:0-377 GCA_040387315.1 Armatimonadota bacterium
GAAAGTGACAGTCACCCCGGACAAGCCAAAGTACGAGCCCGGACAATCCGCGACCTACGCCGTCCGGATTACGGATACCAGGGGCCGACCTGTGGCAGGGTGTCCTTTCTCCCTTGGCGTCGTCGATGAGAGCATCTATGCGCTTCGCGAGGAGGATACAAAGGCCATCGCGCGCACGTTCTATCCGCAGCGCTATAACCGTGTCTCGACGGATTACTCGTTCAATGTCCAGTATCTGGGGGACGCGGACAAATCCGAGCCGCAGATTACGGCCCGCAAGAAATTCCGTGACACTGCCTCCTGGCAGCCAAACCGTGAGACAGACGGTAATGGTCGCGCCCAGGTAACTATCACCCTTCCGGACAACCTGACGACCT
>JAZKEA010000120.1:387-4555 GCA_040387315.1 Armatimonadota bacterium
ACCACGGTCTACGCCTGCTCGGACGAAACGGCTATTGGGTCTGCTCAGGCGAAAGTCGTCTCGACGAAACCGTTCTTTATTCGACTGGAAACCCCGCGATTCTTGACCCAGAACGACGAGACCCGGTTCCTGACCATCGTCCACAATGACACCGGCTCGGACCAGAAAGTCAATGTCCGGTTTATCGCTCCGGGCCTGGAACGCCGAAGCGGCGGCTCCGATACCCAGACGGTCAGCGTCAAGTCGGGACAGGATGCCACGGTCGTATGGCCCCTGGTCGCCCGAACGATCGGCGATGCCCCCCTGCGCCTGACGGCGTGGACAACAAGCGGCACGAAGCAGTACACGGACGGTATCGAGAAGTCACTTCCGATTCGTGCCTGGGGCCGCGATACATTTACCGCTGTTTCGGGGACACTGGAGAGCGGCAAACTGTCCAGGACCAGTAATCTGGTTCTGGACCAAGCCGCGGTTCCGGAGACGACTCGCCTTCAGGTACGTATCACGCCTTCGATCAGCGGCGCACTTGTGGGCGGTCTGGATTATTTGATCGGCTATCCCTACGGATGCACCGAGCAGACGCTGTCACGGTTTGTGCCGGATCTTCTAGTGCAGCGGCTGCAAAAGCGGATGGGGCGAACGCTTCTGACCGGTACGGCAAAAGGGGCGGACCTATCGGCGATGGTACGCGATGGCATCACGCGCCTGCGGCTGATGCAGCACAGCGAATCCGGCGGCTGGGGTTGGTGGGAAAAAGACGCCGACGATGCCTTTATGACCGCGTATGCCCTGTATGGTCTGAGCACCGCCAAAGCAGATGGCTACACGGTCAGCGATGATGTCCTGCGAAAAGGCCGCGAGGCAGGAGTGAAACTGCTGGGCAAAGCGCCAATCGCGGATAAACCGTTTCTTCTCTACGCGCTTGCCCTTGCCGGAGATAATGACACGCCGCGCCGCGTCGCGCCGAAACTGCCGCTGCGCAAGATCGCACCCGACGGCCTTGCCTATCTGGTGCTGCTTGAGAAGACGCTCGGCACAAATGCCGCGGGAAGCGCCGCGTTCGCCGAACTGGATCGTCGGGCGCTCTCCGAGGGAAGCCTTCTGCATTGGAAGAACCCGGATCGGCGCTGGAACAGCAGTGACCGCCTGGCGACATCGCTGGCGCTTCGGGCGTTCCTTGCGGTCAACCCGAACGACGTTCGTATTCCGCGCATTCTGCGCTGGCTGATGCAGAGCCGGACCGACGGCTACTTCGGTGACACCCGAGACACCGCCTGGTCGCTCACCGCGCTGCGCGATTACCTGGACACGCATCCCGCCGATGCCGCGGCCCCGACGGGAATACTTACGGTTCGTGTCAATGGACAGCAGATCGAAAGTATCGATGCCGCGGCGGTCGATATGTCGGCCACCGCGGCGGGCGCGAACAACAGGGACGCCGAACGAATTATTCGGGTCCCGGCATCTGCCTTAAAAAAAGGTGCGAATTCACTCACTGTGGAGAGCACAAGCGGCAATACGGTCTTCTATACCGCGTCCCTCCGCCAGACTGTCGCTGCCCCCGGTGGACAGAACCTCGCCCCACTGCCCTCGCCCCTGCTGGAGCCTGGTCTGACCATCACGCGAGAGTATGTGCGCGTTCTCCCCCGCAAGTCGTCCTCTGGCTCCTTCAGCCTCGCCACAGAGGATACGGGGAACCGGTTCGATCAGGGGGATTCGGTGCGGGTACGGCTGACGATCACCGCGCCCCGCGAGGTAGGCTATGTCCTGATCGAGGACGCCTTCCCGTCCGGTATGGAACCGACCGAACGGGGCACCGCCGAGCAGGATTTCAGCGGCGAGGATAGGGACTGGGGATGGTGGTATTCCAACGTTGATGTCCGCGACGACCGCATCGCGGTCTTCGCCCGAACTCTCCCTAAGGGCAAGCATATATTCGAGTACAACCTGCGCGCCCAGACGCCGGGAACCAGCCGCGCCCTGCCCGTCCAGCTGCAGGGCATGTACTCAGAGGGTCTGCGCATCGAGTCGGGCGATACCAGCCTGGAGATTAAAGGTGAGTAAGATCACCCCTCCCCCCTTCCCCCTCCCCTCGGACGGAGAGGGGGCGTTCGCGGCAGGGGAAATCCGCGCTTCGCCCATGCCAGCGGCAGAAGTTAGCGAGTCTGCCCCCGTGCTCGCCGAAGATAGGATAGATGTTGTACCGAACGCCCCCTTTCCTTCCGAGGGGAGGGGGAAGGGGGGAGGGGTGATTCTAACCGCTCTTGCTGCGGCGTTCGCGGGACTGCTCGGCTGGATCGCGCAGATGCCGCCTGCCGAGGTAGAGATTGCAGGGTACGCGACGAGCCTGAATGGACGTACTCGAAACCAGCGCCACAATGCGGAGCTTGCCGCGAACTCCCTAGACGGCGCGGTTATCCCCGCGGGGGCACTATTCTCGTTCAACAGGGCAGTCAAATCCTGGTCAGCGGATCAGGGATACCGGAAAGCGCCCGTCTCCTACGATGGCGAGTTGGTACCGGCATTTGGGGGCGGGGTCTGCCAGACATCGACCACGCTTTACAATGCGGTTCTTCGGGCTGGGTTTCCGATTGTAGAGCGGCATCACCATGTCTTCGCGCCACATTATGTGCCGCCGGGATCGGATGCCGCGGTAGCGTACCCGAGTATCGACCTGCGCTTTCGCAACCCGTATCCATGGCCTGTACGCGTTCAGGCTTCCACCAAAGGGGATAGATTGGAGGTGCGCCTGTACGGAAAAAAACGGCCCGACCTCCTGGCGGAGATCGAGCCGCAGATTCTTTCGCGAATGCTGCCTTCTCGCATCACCTACACGGCGGTGAAGTCTGATGGCAGCGGACGGATCTTCACGCGCAATCCGGGCCGCGCCGGTTACCGCGTGGTCACCTATCGTATCTTTTCCGCGAACGGGCAAACAGTACGCCGCGAACGGCTGTCCGACGATACCTATCCCACCATGGATCGAATCCTTCAGGTGGGCCAGGAGTAGCTGCGTCCGGTCAGGACTCAGGGACAGTGAACGGTAATTTTGGTCCTTGCGCCGCTTTGACTGGCAGCGCCGACGGCTCTGCTGCCAGATAATGCCGTACCGCCATTGAACAGCGTGGGGTAGATATTTTCCAGCGTATTGATGTCCTGCTCCGTGATAAAAGGATCGGAGGCGTTCGCAATCGGGAACATTGTGTCCTTCGGATCTGTGCTGTGCCCTGCCCCTGCCTCAGTGGAAGCAATCATCCCGAGCGCGTGACCGAATTCGTGAGCCGTATAGAGCGCGAGAAGATCAATGCCGGTCGGATGAGTCTCGTTGGGAGCAGACTGGAGAAGGACAACATCGGCATGCATAATCCGGCGTGTATCGGGATCGAAATCAAGCGTTGTCAGTCCCTTTCGTCCACCGGAGAGCATTCCCAATGTGAAGCTTATGTCCGCAGTAGCAGGATCGCTGACTGCCTCGTAGGAGATGACACCCCCGGTCGCTGCCACCCATTTATCCAGACCGGCTCTCAGGCGTCCGGCAAGTTCAGGGTTTGCAAAATACACCCGAAGGGGGAACTGTGCCCAGTGGAGAAACTCCGCACGCGAGAAGTTCGGGGTGAAGCCTCCGGCGGGATAAGCGCGGGATGAGTAGACCGCGATAAAGCCCCGATCTCCCTCAATATTCGCAGGAATATAATTATACGCAGGTTCCGATGATAAGGAAGCACTGCCTCTGGCCCAGTGATCGAATTTCCGGTCGCCATATCCGGCAGGTGTCGTGATCCGATGGTTGTAGAACCAGTTGCCGGTAACAGAAAGGGATTGATCCGATGGGACAGCGCCTCGGGTTGTGGTCACGCCGCCGACAAGATCCTCTACAGAGGCGATAAGCGGGATGGTGCCGCGCGCACCCGCGACAGTGAGCGACGAGGCCGCCGAGCCGACAGCGACCCGCTGTTCCTCACTTGTTTTACCGTCGACCGTCACGATCACGGAGGCAACACCGGGAGATGCGCCGGCCTTCAGCTGACCATCCACGACGCTGAGGAGATCCTTGCCTCCAGACACAGTGAAGAAGGCGGAGCCTGGTGTCAC
Source organism: Armatimonadota bacterium (assembly GCA_040387315.1). Lineage (GTDB taxonomy): Bacteria > Armatimonadota > Armatimonadia > Armatimonadales > Armatimonadaceae > JACMJB01. The sequence continues at coordinate 4,480 of JAZKEA010000120.1, forward strand.
CCCCGCAATCGCGGTGTTTGCTCCATCGAAAGCGGTGACGACGAGATCCGCGGCTTCATTGATAGAGACGGTTTGC
>JAZKEA010000121.1:0-4173 GCA_040387315.1 Armatimonadota bacterium
TACATTCGCACTGCCGGACTATGCGCCCCAGGGGATCCTGGATCTGAACTCTGGCAGCAGCGGCAACGGTCAGCGGGCGCGGTTCGACGCCCTCAACCACGCCCTTGCCGAGACTGTCACGAGCATCGCGACAACAAGCGGAAGCAGCGCGAATCAGATTCTGCTGCTGGATCAGGAACGGGCGGAGGCACGGTTCGGAAAGCGGCAGATCCGCGACTGGCGATTGTGGTATCTGGGAAGTCTGCCCTTCAGCGAGGGGTTTCTGCCGACGCTGGCAGGAGAACAGGTGCGCTTTGTTCGCGCGATCACAGGACTGACACGAAAGTGCATTGTGCTGGACCTGGACAACACCCTATGGGGCGGGGTCCTTGGCGAGGACGGACTCGCCCGACTCAAACTCGGCGGCACCGCCGCGCCCGGAAACGCCTTTTTGGACTTTCAGCACGCGCTGAAAGCGCTTTCACAGCGCGGTATCCTGCTTGCCCTTTGCAGCAAGAATAATGAACCCGAGGTTATGTCCGCTCTGGCGGAGCATCCGGACATGGTGCTGCGGCGGGGGGATTTCTCCGCAGTGCGTATCAACTGGAACAGCAAGGCGGCTAATATTGCGGAGATCGCGAGAGAGCTGAATATCGGCCTGGACAGCCTAGTATTCCTGGATGACAACCCCGCGGAACGAGCCCTGGTGCGCCAGGAACTCCCCGACGTTCTGACGGTTGAAATGCCGCGTGATCCCGCACTTTATACCCGGACCCTGCTTGCGCTCGATGTCTTCGAGGCGGTTCGGATGACAGAGGAAGACAGCCGCCGCGCCGCACTGTATCAGGAAGAACAGGCGCGGCGTCAATTTCAGTCCGGCATGAGCGCACCTGAGGATAGCAACGGCATAGACCAAAACGTCAGCAGTGATATCAACGCGTACCTGACGGGTCTGGAGATGCGCGTACAGATCGCCTCCGCCACACCGTTCACCCTGCCGCGCATCGCGCAGCTAACCAACAAAACGAATCAGTTCAATGTCACCACACGCCGCTATACGGAGACGCAGATGGCGGCGATGGTGGCAGATTCGGCCCGGTGGCAGGTGTATTCGATTACGGTCGCGGACCGTTTCGGTGATAGTGGTTTGACCGGGGTTGCCGTCATTGATAAAAGCGCCGATAGCCTTTGGGAAATTGACTCCTTTCTGCTGAGCTGCCGCGTTCTAGGGCGCGGTGTCGAGGATGCCCTGCTATGCCATCTGATAAAATCGGCACAGCAGAACGGTGTCAGAACGCTCCGGGGTCGTTTTATCAGGACCGCCAAAAATGCCCCCGCCGCCGATTTCTATCAAAAGCAGCGATTTTCTGCCGTCACCCCTTCGGAACTGGGTGAAATCGACCGAACGGAAATTATCGACGAGACTGTCTGGGAGATGGCGCTGGACAGCCCCGAGGCGCAGCGCGAATATCCCTACTGGATGTCTATTGTGTCGGATGAATCGTTCTCGGAGAAAGACAGTACAATCAATTTATGAGCAGTAATAACCCGGCAGTGCTAAGCGCCGATAACGAAGCCCGGCTTCAATCCGTGTTAACAGAGACCCTCGGCGTCACCGCAGCCGACCTTACCGACGATGCCTCCCCGCAAACCATTCCGACATGGACCTCGCTGAACCATCTCTCCCTGATGGCAGCTGTTGAGGAGACTTTCGGGGTCACCTTCTCTATGGAGGAGATGGGTGCGGCGGGTGAGTCGTTAGCCCATCTGCGTACGTTTCTCGCCTCTCATTTGGCGAGCTGACAGACGCCGAGTCTCCTTTTACGTTTGACAAGTAGCTAAACCCGTTGTTATTCAGTGTTATCATCCCCACTTTTAATCGGCGTGACAGCCTGCAGGTAAGCCTGGAGGGTCTGACCCGGCAGGAATTTCCGCCGGACCGTTTTGAGGTAGTCGTCGTCTCGGATGGCTCCACGGACGGCACGGATGAACTCCTTTCCAATCTCGCAGAAAACGGCACGTATCCCTTTGCTCTGCGTCCTATTCGGCAGGAGAATGCGGGTCCCGCGCGCGCGCGCAACCGGGGAATTGACGAGGCGCGCGGCGAGATTATCGTATTTCTCGACGATGATGTGGAACCCGCGCCGACCTTCCTTTCCAGTCATGCTGCGCACCACCTGCAGAATCCGCAGATCGCGGTCATCGGCCCAATGTCGCCCGACCCTGCCCGCCGCTGGAGCGAGCCCTGCTGGATCGCCTGGGAGCATGCAATGCTGGAAAAACAGTATACCAACTGGCGAACTGGCGTCTGGCCGGGCGTGGGACCAAACCACTTCTACACCGGTAACGCGTCTGTCGCACGGCGACATGTGCAGGCAGTCGGCGGGTTCGACGAGACCTTTAAGCGGCAGGAAGATGTAGAAATGGCGGATCGGATGTCCCGAAACGATCCGCCGGTAGCATTTGCCTTTGACAGCAACGCAAAAGGGACGCACCGTCCCCTGCGCACCTTCACTTCCTGGTGCGCCGTGCCGACCGCCTACGGGCAATTGGATGCCATCCGTGTTCGCCGCAGCAACCTCAGCCTGCAGGGAATTCAAGATTTATATCAAGGTCGGAACCGAGTAACGCGTGCGTGTATCGGGCTGTGTTTATCCGTCCCCAGAATCACTCCGCTCCTGGAGTTCACCCTCGCCTCGCTGGCCCGCATCGTCTGGAGACTGCGAGTCGCAAAAATAGCGCTCGCGCTCCTGAGCACGGTTTACAACATTCGCTATATAGCCGCCTTCAGCCGCGAATCCGGAGTCGGCCATCGCGAGCTTTCCATTCCACGTTAGACTTCGCTGGAATTATACGGCAGTCAGCTAGAGCCCCGTAATTTTGCGCAGTCATTAATACCGGTTTTTGCCGCCCTCTTTCAAGTCGTTCGTTTCTGCTGCATTCCCTCCGTTTCAGCCTCTAAAACCTACTTTTATCGATTTTTCACTTATTTTCGCAAAAAAGGGAACCTTTTGCAGCTAAAATCAATCCTTCTTTCAGTTTGCGCAATAATGTATACGTCATAGTTTGTCTGCTTGTGCACAGGTTTTCTCCTCGCACTCCCTGCCCTGTCACACATTTACCAGGCTACAACGGACCCGTCATTCTTCCGATACATTCGCAGGGGAAGGGACGGGCCAGGTAGTTCAGGGGGCTAAGTCCCTTAGTTCCTTAACCTCCTTCATTATTGTGAAATCAGAAACCAGAAAGCGGAGTGCATGAAGTTACATAGATCGCCTGTTGTCAGTGCAACTTCCGCGTTGGCTATCTCTCTTGCTATTATTGCAAGACTAACCCCTGCCGTCGCGCAAAGCGGCACCGGGGAAGGGCTGACGGGAAGTTATTTTTCGGGAATCGGACTTAGCGGCGACGCCCGAATCACCCGAATCGATCCGAATATCGATTTCAACTGGAAATCCGGAAAGCCTGCTCCGTCCCTTCCGAAGGACTCGTTCTCGATCCGCTGGACAGGGCAGGTCGAAGCTCCCACGACCGGTACATACCGGTTCGGCACCAAGAGCGATGACAGCATCCGGGTGTGGATCGACGATAAGCTGGTCATTAGCAGCTGGTCGCTTCTTGCCGATAGCTGGAGCCAGAGTGGATCTTTATCCCTCGTGGCCGGAACGCGCTACAACATAAAGGTCGAATACTTCGACATGGAGGGGGACGCCTCCGCCCAGTTGATGTGGCAGAATGGCAGCGGGGAATTTTCCGTCATTCCCACCCGTTATCTGTACGCCAACGCAGCACGGCAACAGACAGCCGCAGCGCCAGCGTCGATCCCGTGGTTAGCGTCCCGTGCGCGACCGGTGCTGACAGCAGTCGCCACTGTCGCCAAGGCGAAGCCAGCAACGGCAGCCACAACGACACCCACAATTAAAGCAGAGTCGGCGGTGGTCGCAATGGCCGCAACCGGAACAGAGCCCGGAGCAGAGGCCATCTCAGGGCGAGCATCGCGCTCAGAAACCTTGACAGTAGCGGAAACAACGGCAGTACCCTCGGTCATCGCCAAAGAGGGAGAAAAACCGGATCCGAGAGTAAAGCCGAAACCACGGCCAGAAAAGAGTCAAAGTCCGGACGATAATCCGACGCCAACACCGACGCCAACACCGACGCCAACACCGACGCCAACACCGACGCCAACACCGACGC
>JAZKEA010000122.1:0-4192 GCA_040387315.1 Armatimonadota bacterium
ATGTCCGTATCAGACGAACCATCGCCATTCGTGTCGAGAGCGTATTCGAACGGTCCGCTGCGTGCGCTGCGGCCACCCACGACATGAAGCGCGACCGGACGGGCGACGCCGTTCACGGTCATGCTGAAATCAACCACGGCGACTTTTTGTCCCGCGGCATAGCTGCTTCCCACCGGTATGCGCGTGGAGGCTATGGTCGCGACCAGATAATTGCCGCGCGCCTTCTGAACCGTCGAGACAAGAGCGCTGAATCGGTTCGTGCTTCGGTCCAGGAACTGTCGGTACAGGGAGCCTGTCGTAAAGCCCATTGCCTCGATGTCCTCTTCGGCAGGGCTGCTGAAAGCGCCATCGACGATCACAGGGACCGCGCTCTCTTCCGTATTATCGAAGAAGTCAACGGTGACGGGAACCGCGCTGTCGTCCAGCTCGGAACGTACCGGCACGGACATAAAGGCGAGAATAAGGCACAGAATGGCTGTTAAGAAGAGAAGGACGGATTTGACCCTGGGGTCTCTGACCGACGTTTCGCTACCGCCAAACAGGAGCTTATTGAGTGACATTAGAGATACTCCTGCCGCCATCGGGTGGCGGCACCCGTAGGATGCGTGAAAACAGTGCGTCGATGGTCCGTTAGGGACACGCCTCCTGCAGTCAATGCAGGTACCATGCCACAGCGGGCCAGACACGCCTCCTCTATTTTGCCAGCAATAACGATTTAGTGCAACGAATTAATGTAAACGAGAGGCTTTTCCTGCTCAGCACTTAAAAAACGGAGAATCGACGTCAGACAAAGCACTGCCCCCACCACCAGGCGGCAGTGAGGGCAGCAAAGGACCGAGAACGCTACGGCGTGACGACGGCTGTCGGTTTTTTCATTTTGAACATATAGAAGTCATTCGCGCGAACCTGGCTCCACGTTCGATACTTGGCGGAACCGTCGCACATCATGTAGTTCGAACCTCCGGCATGACCTACCGTGGGGGCGCGGGTGTCAGGGTTGCTGCAGCCGGGAGGCAGCGTGTCCACAGCAGCGGTAGATTTCGGGTTGCGCCCTGCCAGCTTCCACAGATCGCAGCCGACAAAGCCGGAACCGGAGGGCGTTCCGACGAACGATGAATCGGTCGCGGTTCCTGTCTGGGCAGGCCAGATCTCAACGAGACCTATAGTGCCGGACGGTTCGGTGATCTCCGCGAGTGTCCGGGGAACCGGTGGCGTGCCGTTGATTCCGACATTCCCCACATAGGTGCTCAGCCCGGTGTTGAGGTCGCGGTTGCCGTCCCGTGTCGTGATGTTCGCGACGTACCCATAGGAGCGGACCAGGCCCTTTGTCGCATACGAACCGTCCCACCAGGAGATACCCGCATAGGGCGCGGCGACACGCTGCTGGTGGTCTCCAGGGCAGGCGTACATCTGGTCGTTCTTTACATAGGGGCCGATCTGCTGGTCGAAAGGTATTCGGGTGTCCCCCGTGCTTCCCCCATTGATGGTCGGAACGCACAGCAGGCAGGGCGGATACGTCTCATCATTGTCCTGAACATACATCATGAAGCCAAGCCCGATCTGCTTCATGTTTGACAGACAGGCGGTCTGCCGTGCCTTATCACGCGCCTGGGCGAAGACAAGAAAGAGTATCGCTGCCAGGATAGCGATGATCGCTATAACGACGAGCAGCTCGATCAGCGTGAATGCCACAGGGCGATGTGTGCGACGACGCACGGTAGCTGGTGAAATCATTTTCAGAACCTTTCTTGCCTTGAACTAATGCCTGCGGCGGCTATAGGCGCCAGATTAATCGGAACCGCGAACGATCCGTCGGTACATCCGAACGTTCCACCAGATAGACCAAATAATATGCGTGGTCTATTCCAGATCGCACTTCGTACGTTTCATCACCAAAATGACAGCCGTATTGTAACACGATGCGAAAATACTCGTCAATAGATGCGCAAAAAGTTGCCAGGTGTTGCAGATCTGGACATATCTGGTATAGTCCAGATGAAGTAAGCACGGAGAGTACAGTTGACCACTAAATTTCGCTATGAAGAGATTGCCGCGGACCTGCGAGAAAAGATCCGCCAGGGGCACCTGCCGGTCGGCAGACGCCTGCCCTCGGAGCGGGATCTGACCGAGGGGTACGGCGTGCAGCGAAATACCGTTCGTCAGGCCCTGACGTTGCTGGAAAAGGAAGGCTGGCTCCAGGTGCGTCCGCGCAGCGGCGCGTTCGCGGCGCTCGCCGCCACGAACGGGGATGGGCATCCGTCGCCGTCGACTCCGGTTGCCGAGGGCAATATTCTTGTCATCAATGCCTGGAATCGGTCGTCAACCGCTCTGGATCGTATACTGTCGGGTCTGTCGCGCTCGCTGACAAATACCCAGTTCGGAATTCAGCGCTTCAACTCGCAGCCCGCCGAGGGGACGCGGCTCCATGTGCTTCCTTCGACCGACTACCTGCGTTCCAACCGGGTTGTCGGGGCGATTTTGTGGGCGCAGAACCCGACAGACTTCGCCGCGCTTGCCGAGATTCGCGATGTCCTCCCGCTGATTCTGGTAGACCGGCACGTCGTTGGCTTCGAGACGGACTGCGTCCGGTTCGATGACCGTGCGGGCGGACAGCTTATCACCGAGCATCTGCTCGCGCGGGGTCATCGCCGGATCGGCTTTCTCGGGGATGAGGTGTTCGCCGAAACAGTCCAGCAGCGCTGGCACGGCTATGCGCTTGCCCTGGAGCAGGCGGGAATCCCGCCCGATCCGGCCCTCTTCGCGTTTTTCGAGGGGATCAAAGAGCCGAACTTCACGGAATACATGCGAATCTTCCTCGCGGGCGCGGGCGATCCCCTTTCCGCCGTCGTCTGCTCCAATGATTCGACCGCACTGACTCTGCTCCGGTTTCTGCGCGGCGCGGGAATCCGCGTCCCGGAGGATGTCGCCGTCACCGGCTACGGAAATCTGCTCGCGGACTACATGGATACGATTGACCTGACCACGGTCGAGCAGCCCTTCGAGGAGGTAGGACGTACGGCGGGCGAGCTTCTCCGCGAGCGTCTCGCGTCCGGCACTCCGTTCGCCCCCGGTAAATTTCGCCAGATAGAGCTGCCGGTCCACCTCATCGCCCGCAACTCCAGCAGCGCCCGTGTCCCCGCGCTGGTATAAATTTCCGTCGATTGAAATCGCGGCTTCGGAAAACACAAAGCCCACCTCCGTGGGCTGAGAAAGAGCTTTCCGATGAACAAAACCTGTCCAATGTTTACGGCATCCAGTGCGCGGAGGCGCACTTCGTGTTTTCCGAAGCCGCGATTTCAATCGACGGAAATCCTCCCTCTCACCCCACCCGCCGAATCACCACCGGCCCCGCGCCGGGAAGGGCGTTATACCGTACGAGGCCGGATTTCGGTGCGGCGGCGAGGCGGGTTTTCCCCTGCACGACCTCACACTGTTTCCAGTCGGCCGGGACATGGGTCAGCAGCGTCAGCGGAAGGCTGTACAGAGCGGGATCGGCTTTTGTCGTCAGGGTCACGCGGACCTGACGGGCGTCCGCGCTTGCCGTGCGGATTTCGCTCTGGTCTCGCAGGGTCTCGTAGATATGGGCGGAGATGTGGTCCGTGATCCAGAGCCGGTCACGACGCGTTTCTAAAAGATCCAGGAACCGGACGAAAATGTCGGTTGGGGTGACGATCCAGTCGCCGCCGACGCCGTGAAAGACAACGTAATCAAGGCTCCGTTTTTCAACGGCGCGATCCGCGAATGCCAGCATCTGTTCCGGGGTCTTAGGTCCGATCATCGCCCCATGATCGCCGAACGGCGGTCGCTCGATAAGCTGGTACCGCTTCAGCTGCTCCGCCACCTGCGCGTCGGTGACGGTCCAGGCGTCCTTCGCCACACCGGGACGCCCGAACGAGATCAGGCGCGGCTTTTTGCCGGGAACGAGCCTGTAGATGACCTCGTTACACTGCGCCAGTTCGTCACTGAGTTCCGAGGGCGAGCGAGCCCCTTTATGGGTCATCGTGTGGTTTGCGTACACGATGCCAGTAACCGAGGGCAGCTCCTTTTCCCAGGCAGCGGCGTGCTGCTTCCACCAGCCGCTGCCGGGATTGATATAAAAGGTGCCCGTCAGCTTCCGCTTCCGCAGTTCCGGAATAACAGTCTTCACATCACTCGGAATGCTGTCGTCGAACATCAGGCAGAACGCGCCCGG
>JAZKEA010000123.1:0-9698 GCA_040387315.1 Armatimonadota bacterium
GGCTGCCTCTGTATCTTGATTTCTCTGAGAGACTGTTGAATCTGTTAGGCTTACAAGATGATTAGCTTCTGCTCCTTCCCCAGTCGCAAAGCGTAGATTGGATCTGATAAGACCATAGGGGCGAGCGCTCCCCTAACGTAGTTCGCCTTCTGACACACAAAGCGAAGTCATGCCAGACTGTGCATTGGGGAACGAGAAACGAGGAACATCGTACCGTGGACATAGCGGAGTCAGCCGTCAATATCGCCACGCTGCTCTACGGGGTCACGCCCCATGCCGCCTCCCTCTGCCAATCCACTAGCAGCCACGTCTTCCACTTGGAATTCGGCGATGTCCTGGAGAGCAAAATACTGAAGATCGCCCGACCAGGCAGCGAGCAGCACCTACTTCGGGAGCAGCAGATCCTCCCTGCGCTTCGTTTGCGCGGCTTTGAGGTGCCCCCGATCGAGTTCACCCAGGAGAGCGTGGACAATGGCACGGGCGTGAACATGCCCTTCACCTCTATGCCCTTCATCCCCGGCGGCTGGATCGGCGACGTTGGCCTGAGGGCACCCGCCCATGCCCGAGCCGCTTACGAGCATCTGGGGCACTTCATGGCCCGCCTCAGCGTGCTGGACTCCAAGGCGATACCTGGCGCGAGGATGGGTGCCGAATTCTTTGGCCAGCTCGAACATGCTGGGGCCGAGGGACAAAGGCTCCTGCGGCTTCACCCCCGTTGCACGGTGCGCCTGGAGGCCCTCCTGGAGCAGGGCCGGGATTTGCGTCGGGAAACGAGCGGCTTTGTCCACTGGGACGGGGTGCAGGTTATCACGGATGGGGTAAGCACGTTCACAGTGATCGATTGGGGGACAGCAGGTGCAGGCCACCGTTTGCTCGACCTGGCTGCTTTCCTGATGAACCATGCTTTTCAGAAGCATGATGGCCAGCCGATTTATCCGGAGTGGCGGGCGTCGGTGCTGCACGGGTTTCTGGGGGGCCGCCCACTAGCGGAGGAGACACGCCTGCAACTGCACCTTTTGGGCACGTCCGGCTGCATCCTTGACGCGATGATGATGGCCAAGCAGAATCATCGCAGCGCGGACGACTTGCTGACCTTCATTGAGGCCGAGGACACTGCTTTTCAGGAAGCGAGGCTGGAGAGGACATCCTCGGACAAGTGAAAGTCCACGACGTTAAAGCGCCCCTGTGCCGCTTTCCTTTTTCCTTCGCTCGACTTCGCCTTTTTGCCCAAGAAGCGAAGTCGGGCTTAGTTCGCAGCGGTAGAACAGAAAGCGAACTCATCTCACAAGACATGTCGTCACGCACGGGGTCTGGGCGTGGAACGGGCAGAGTTCGCTTCACGGGAACAAAAAGCGAAGTCCGGGGGCGGCGTTGCCGCAAGAGGACAGCCTGCTGGGGATGATGGGGGCGATGCCGGGGCCACCGTACCACGATTTGCCGCTCGGGAACACAGGGGCGGAAGCCATAGCAAATGTGCGGTCAAGATTGTCGGGATTATCACCAGGCCGTCGCCTTGACACATACCCGTTCTCTTACTTAGCCAGCGAATACGCCGCTCCGCCCGGCCCGAACTGAACGTAAGCGCCGTCCAGTCTCGAGGAGGGATTCCAATAGGCGGTCTCGCCGCCGAAGTTCACGGACATACTTCGGTGCGCCGTGGCGCTGTACCGCTGAATCAGGTTTAGTTTCACCGCAAAGGCAGGCATCTCCGACTCAGGCATCCTGGCTTTCAGGTAGCGGGCGAAGTCACCCTGTGGGTTGAAGCTGTACGAGTAGTATTCCTGGATGTCGGTAGCGGAGGCGGGCAGCGCCTGTCGGACATACGACGGCATCACGTTGTCCAGGATAAGGGCACCCAGCACCAGGGCAATTGGCACGTTTAAGAGGATCAGCGCGAGCCTCTTACGTCGGGATAAGTACATGATGGAACTCTCTCCTTTCCTTCACCCCTGATCAGTGTCTTCCCCCGGAGGACGGGCACGCGCGAGCCCAGCGCCCACCAGACCAAGCGCCGCCCCTGCCATGATGAACAGCGACAGAAGCCGAGCCCCCTGTCCATGCGTCATCAGCAAGAACACTCCGCCAGCCCCAAAGAGAGAGGACTGGAGTAACGCCACCCACACACGCGGCGGGACGGGCACGCGGTGTCTTACGGCAAGACAGGCGCGAACCAGCCCCACCAGTACAGACACGGCGACACCAGCCGTGATTACGACAACCGTCACCGTCAGTGCAACGCTCATTCGTTCTCCCGCCACCCCGATCTACGCTCTGCAACGGGCCCAGTGTCTGAGTACACGCCAGCGTCTAAGGGGAAGCCCCCACCGGCGGAGCCCCATACAGCCACTTCACATCCGGCCCATAACCATTGGGCAATCAGAGCCACAGTACCACAGCCCTACACGCGGCAACATGAGGAAGCGCATCATAGGTGCAAGGCTATTGCGACCTACGGCTTCCGTAAGTCGGGTTCTTTGTCGCCGCTCAGCATCCGAGCCTGCTTCACCAGCACAACCCGCGAAGGCAGTCTGATCGTGATGTTGCTCAGGTAGTAGTAATGATGGATGTACCGGAACTCATTTGCCGAAGAGACCACCAGCACGTCGCCATAGCGCTTGCTGACGAAGGTGAGACCAGCCTTGTCTGCGGGCGTTTCCTTCCAGTTCGGGGTGGACGGGTGATAGCCTTTTGCTCCCCCCGCTGGTCTGCCGGACACCGTGAGTGTCTGACTATCATTGACTCGGTACACCTTCGCCGAATCTATTAACTGGGTTCGAATGATCACCTTCTTGATGCCCTTGAGGGCGAACTTCTGCTGAACAAGGCTGTGATTGCCAGCCAGGGTTGTGCGGGAGACAGCGAAGAGCAGTACGCCGAGAAAGAGCCTGCGCTCGGTTGAAGTTTTCATGGCTTTAGTTCCGGTAACTGGGGCCACAGTACCACAGCCTCCCGCGCGGCAACAAGCAGGAGCACGATACAACACAACGGCGGAAACTCGACCTGCCCCCTACGATCACCCCGGCCTATGTCAAAGGGGCACTCCATGCGCGATTATAGTGGTTATAATGGACTTGAACCATACCAACAGATCGCTTTCCGGAAAGAAACTGCATGACACTGATTGAACAATGGGAAAGCGTGCTCTCACTGGGCTGTTCGCCCCTGTTCTCGCCGTCAGGGCAGGCTCTTGCCGTCCAATCCCTGATGCGAGAGAACTTTATGGCGACTCTGGAGGTTCATTTCGATGATGGACGTGCCCCTCTCGTCCTGGAGAGCGACCGTTTAATCTCCCCCTGTGCCTGGGCATCGGACACAGAGTTCGTTTACCGGATGGCAGGAGAATCGCTTGACGACCAGCCCATGCCATCGATGCCATCGATGCCATCGCTTCACGTGCTTTCTGTAGAGGATGGAACGTCACGCCTGCTTCTGGAGCAAGACCATCACAACCAGAGCATGAGTATCGTTCCGTCCGGCAGACCAGGCTACGTGTCGGTATTGACAGAGCCGCAGGGGAAACCCGGCCTTTTCGACCTGGACGTGCGAACCGGGCAGATGGTGCGCCGGAGCGAGTTCGACACGGCCTTGGCAGGACTGGAAGTCTACCCGCTGTTCGACCACGCCTGGAGTGAAGCACACGAAGAAGTAGCTTTCATCGGCTGGCGGCATGGCGACTACCTCCAGGAAGGGATTGAACCCACTCCGCAGAACAGCCAGTGGTCACCGGTGCTGGATACGCCCGCTATTCAGGATACAGTTGTCACCCGGCCCGACGGCACAACGATCACCCAGCGCGACCTGACGGCAGAATCAAAGCGCAGGACACCGCCACGCCTGTTTATCCTCCGAGGAACTGGCGCAGGGGAAAGCGGTGATTTGCGAGAGGTTCCCGGAACAGAATGGACGCATCACCCGCTCTGGTCACCGGATGGCACTCTCGTCTCCTTCGAGCGGTTCATAGTTGGAGGTGACTCCGGCGTATGGCTGGCACGCCGTGACGACCTGTCACTGCTTCGCCTGGGAGACTGTTCGCCCGCGCCCTCCACCCTGATGCACCCCTCGGGCGTACTTCTTGCTAACCTTGAAGATGCTTCTCTTCCCAGTGCGAAGTCCCTGCGTTATGTTCGTGCGGGAATCGTCCCCTCCGCATGGCGGGAGTTCCGGTTAAAGGGCGGCGGAGTCTCTACGACCTGACTACTGTGTGTAGTGTATACGCCGCGAGCCTTTAGGCCGAACCACATTTCCGGCGGCAAACGCACCGATGATCGGATTCTGTTTCTCTGTCCAGTTTCCCTGGTGTCGTTGTGCAGTCTCTTCATCTAACTGGTATTCCATCGACGAAGGGCCCGTCGTGGCAGAGACCCTGGTACTGACCCCGCTACCTGAATATCTCGCACAAGCCAGAGGTATACGCTGCTGTCCTGGACTACCAGTCCATAGTGACCACGACGCCCCAAATGACATCAGTAGTCGGTGGCAAGAACGCCTCCGATAAATACAGAAGGTCTGCGGAGGCGGATGTTGACAGGGCAGTTTGTATGGGCTCTGGCTTGATTAAGCGCTTCCACACCGGGAGAGGAAACTACCGTCTTCACAGTCGCCCCCATGAGCAGGCGTTAGGAAAAAGAACAGAAATCGGTGCTTGGGCTCCGAGTAAAAAGAATATTTTCCTGTTTTTGACCACCACTAAGAAGGCAGGTAAGAGATAGGGGAGGCCAGACAACAGGTGCCGCGAAACCCTTTTTGCATGTTGGCCCTATGTACTATGTAGTCGCAGAAGAAAAAAATACATTTGGTGACATCACTGGGGGACTGCAAGGAACGGACGAACTAGAGCAGCCGCAACAGCCCGGAGTTGCCCGTCGCGGATACCTGACATTGCGACTAAGGCTGGCTTTCTGTTCTTGTTGTGCCAGATGGAAATAGCAGCTCCCTCCACAGTCGTATTTCATCGAATTTTTCCGAAATCGAGGCATGCTACGTCCTGAAAGGATCGTAAAGCGATTTAGATACGAGTACGAATATCCGGTGAAAATACTGGTTATCAAATCTTATCTTTGTGGGGCTATAGCCGTTTAAAATCTTGCCGAACATCTCCGTAGCCGAAACGGAACTCGATTCCGACGGTAGGAGGGCCAGCCCCAGTAAGGCAAAATTCACGGCCCTTCAAGGATAATTTTTATGGCAGCTTTTTGCCCCACCACCGCGTTGTTTCCATACACCATGGCCCGATTGGATGTACTTTTCGAATCATACGATGAGGCCGCCAATCCTGACCAGCCTATGGGCGACGCGACCTACTGCGGAGTGACGATCCGGCTACTGTCGGACGATCAGTACGAATCTGCGCACGATCCATACGAACTGTTTAATACCATGGAGCCGCTCGCCACGTTCGAATCGGGAGATCCGGTTCGCGATTTTGCCGATGCCCTCCGCGCGGCAAGAGCAGTTGTGGGGCCGGATTTGGGGCGGGTGGAGATCGCGTCCGGCAATACTGATTCGTTCGTTGAACAGAGCCGTGATTTTTGTTGGGCGGAGTCTGACGAGTGGCCCGAAGACCTCACGCTAGGATTAACCGCACCCATGAGAGCCAGGCACAGGCTCGGTGTCTCGTCTCGGAATTGACAGTTCCCGGGGTGTTTGACACTAGATTCAGATCACTGTGGTGTGAGTTAGACATTGCAACTGTGGAAGCGACGTATCACGGGGCAACCTGCGATGCCGTTGATGAGATCATCCAGCGCCTGGCTAAAGAGGCGGGTATGCGCGTCATCGCGGAGAGTCAAACCTCTGCTGACAGCACGCGTAATTTCTGCTGGATACATAATTGCGTGGTTAAGGCTGCATGGGAACCGCAGCCAGCGCGTGTGTGGAAAGACGTCAGCGACGAAGAACGCCAGCGTCTGGCTAAGGGCTTGCTTATCCGGGTGTAGCCTGCGTCACGACGAACGGTATGGGCTATAGAGGAGAGTTCGAGAGAACGTTCTGGCTTGTTCCGGATGAGGAAGTTGCGGAGTTTATCGACTGGAACCGGGTGGCGAAGTCAGAAAACCTCAACGTCTCCAATCGCCTCACACCTCAGGAGCCTCAGAAGCCAGCGAAAACGCGGATACGGATAGTGCGTCGGGCCTGTGGGTGTAAGGAGCAAGTTATTCGGAAACACCGCGGTGAGCACGTCATAAATCGAACATACTCACCCGGATTCGTCGGCAAAGAATAAATAACACTTTCCCTGCATCGCTCATAAATAGCTGCTCGGAGCCAGGTCAGTGTTATCGCGGCCCAGAAGATCACCATGAACGGACGTTCATGGTGATCTTTATGCCAAGCATCCTCGACAAGTTAAGTATTGCAACCGGTGGCCACGCTATCGTACAGGACAACTGGATACCTGCCACTGCCCTTCGACCTCTGATCCACGGCGACCCCTGCTTGATCTGGCTCCAGCATCATGGGGCAAAGCATGGCTTCGAGAAAGATCCGGATGACACCTACTCGTTCCTTTCCTGGATTGGGGAGAAGGGCAGGCAGTTTGAGGACGCCTGGGTTCAGAACGTTGCCGGGCCGATGGCTGCTGTGCAGGCCCTCGGCGAAGACGTTGACGTCCGCTCCGCCGCCGGATTGCGCCGCACGCTGGAGATCATGGATTCAGGGGCCTCCGTGATCACCAAGGCAGGACTGTGGTGGGCGCCGGAGTGCATCTATGGTTCCGCCGATGTCCTGTGCCGTGCGTCCTGGTTTTACAAGAAGTTCCCACACCTGCGTCCAAAGGGCGACGATAATGAAACCGATCATTGGATCGTCATCGATGCCAAGTTTCAGACAGAGCTCCAATCTGACAAATCCAAGCAGCATGACTACGAGGCGGCTGCCACGCAGGTGCGGCTTTATTCGTACATCGTGGGCCAGTTGACCGGTATAACGCCGCCGAAGGCCTATCTCGCCACCCGTGACTGCCCCTTGACACTGGTTGAAGTCGAGGTGCCGCCGCCATCGCCAGAGGGGCGGCTCCCCGCGGATATTGCAGATTTGCGCGATGAGTGTCTGGCCATCAAGTTGGACGGCTCTGATTGGCTCCCGTGGCTCGACCATCGAACGGCGCCAAACTTCAGCAGCCACAAGAATGCACCGTGGTCAAAGGCAGTCAAGAAAATTTCCCGCGAGTTTTACGATGGCGGCCCCTTGGAAACGCTTCCAGGCATTGGGCGCAAACAGGCGGAGGCGCTTCAGGCAATGGGCTATAGCTGCGTTGCAGACATCCTCGCCGCGCCGACGGACGCAATCAAGTGGACAAAAATACGCGGGATTGGCAGCAGTCGTGCGGCTCGAATAGAGGCAACAATCAATGCGGCCCTTTCCAATACACCGAGTAGAGTGACAACAGAACAACTGCCCAAAAAAGTGGATGTCGAACTGTTCCTGGATTTTGAGTATTTGTCTAATGTCAATGTGGATTATGACCGCGATTGGCCCACCCTTCAAGGACGAGAAATGGTGTTCATGGTGGGCATTGGCTGGAAAGAAGACAGCGCCTTCATGTACAAACAGTTCGTTGCCGAGCGAGAGGATTACGAGGCTGAGAAAGATCTATTCCAGCGCCTCCTACAGTTCCTAGAGGAGAGAGACGTTTTTGATGCTGGACGCTCAGCAGTCTTGTATCACTGGTCATCCGCCGAGGTTTGGCAAGCTAAGCGTGCAGGGGAGCGGCACGGTCTTCCTCAACTGGCAGAGCTTCCCTGGCAGGATCTCCGACAGACATTCTCCGATGGACAGATAAGCGTCCCCGGGGCATATGGCCTGGGGCTTAAAGAAATAGCGAAAGCTGTAGGGGAACTTGCGCCAGATTATAAAACGGAATGGCCGGACGATCTCGCCGACGGGTTATCCGCGATGGTAATGGGGTGGGTAATGTACGCCCGCGGCGGGGCTGTCTCTAATAGCCCGGAGATAAAACTGCTCAGTAAGTATTTGGAGGCTGATGTGCAGGCTCTACATGCTGTGCTCGGCTGGCTTCGGGCCTCAGCCGTTATGCCTCGAACGTCGATGATCGCCGCGTTAGCGGAGGATTATAGTCCTGCGCACTGGTGGAGGAGCACGTCCGAAAAGAAGGTAATACAACGCACTGCAGTAGTCCTCAGTGCCGAAGGATGGTATCACCGACGGATGGCTACTCGATAGGAAGTAGGCTGTACCGAAGAATTGTTCGAATCCATTTTATGCACATATATGTATAGTAGTTCGCTGACGCGTCTTCATCTGCTCAGGACAGGGCTCTGTTCTCAGAGATGTACCCGGTATACTTTATGCCGGGTACATCTTTAAACTCTGGAACCACTCGAGTGCTGCCTTCAGGGTATCCTGTGCTAACACCGGATTCTCATGTTAAGCCAGGGTAGCTAGCCCTTGGCACAGTTGCTCAAGTGCGTCGTCACCGTACCCGGTCAATACAAACGTCGTCTTGCGATTAGCCATAGACCTCGCACTTAGAGAAAATAAAACATCCCTCTGAAACATCCTGGATAGCGTTTCGTCAACATCGCACAATTCCCGCATCATAGCAAGGAGACGCCGCCCTGTAGCGGAGTGCGCTATACACACAATCAGAGACCATGTGCTGGAGGCCCGTGTGAAATCGTCGTGGCCGTTGCATAGAGCGTCTAGCACAGCATCGGTTGACGGTATCTGCCGGGCGGATGTTGCTCCAAATTCGATGAGGCAGTCGCCCATTCGGGCCACCGCAGGCTGGGTCTGGTTTACTTCCGCCAGTTTCATCTGGTATGCGACTTGCAGGTGAACCATTTCTTCCGCCTCCTCACCTACTGCGCCGGTTGTGGAACTATAGGCCGATAGGAAATGCACCCACTCAGGTACGGCTTTTGGCTGCTCATCTTCGCGAATAGTATCAAACTGCATGGTGATTCTGAATTCCTTTGTTGTTTCGTCCACCCCGTGAGGTGCTTACCTGAATGATCGTGCCTAACACGGAAAATGAGCACCAAGTTTGACACTTTTCTCAGCCGTATTTTTTGTCACTGAATAGAGACAAGAGCACAGCCTCGATAAACAGCAAAGTGGTAACGTGGCTGGAGCTTCGTGCATCGTCCGCCGAACAACCTTGTGTAGAATATGCTCTAACATCTTGCGGGGATAAAACTGAGGCGATACTATATCTTTCGTATCGGACGGAGCACAAAAAGCGCCGGGACTGATCAGATTTAAAGGTGGGATGGCCCCAGTCGGGGGGCTTGGCAGAGTTTTTGCCAAACAATTGCGCTGCCCTGTCAAGGCAGAGGCCGCGGGTTCGAGCCCCGTCATCTCCGGTTTGTTGTGTTAAGAGGCTCAGGGCAGAATGCCCTGAGCCTCTTTTTGTTTGGTTACGGCTCGTATGTCAAAAAACAAAATTGGCCCGCTGCGAGGCTTGCGACCCTGTCGGCTAAGTGATACTATTTTCTTCGTACCGAATGGGACAGCGAAACGGTCTCCCCGACTGAAAGTCACCTTTGGACAAACCCGGCAGTATGCCGCCTTAGCTCAGTTGGTAGAGCAGAGGACTGAAAATCCTCGTGTCACTGGTTCGAGTCCGGTAGGTGGCATTTATAACGTTTCAGCCTAATAACAGCCGTATTCAGTCATCAACTGAGACGGCTGTTCATTTTGTTTCCGGCAAAAGCACGCTTTGTCTACTGTCCCTCAAG
>JAZKEA010000123.1:9708-10868 GCA_040387315.1 Armatimonadota bacterium
CGTGTCACTGGTTCGAGTCCGGTAGGCGGCACCTCCTCTTGTTTCTCCTCTTCTGTTTCTAGCGTATAATAGGCGGCATGAAGTCCGTTCCTTTTTTCCTCGCCGCCGTATGCCTCACTGCTGTGTCTGCCGTCAGAGCCGAAGCGGTTCCGGTTCGCAATCCGAGCACTGCCGAAGTTTCTACGGCTCTTCGGAGCGCGGCTCAGCGCCACCGAATCCCCACACAGATTCTCTTCTCCCTTGCGTGGGAAGAGAGCGGCTGGCGGCAGTGGGACGAAAAGGGAGACGGCATTGTCTCGGACTCCAACCATGTTGGTATCCTGGGGGTGCCGACCCAGGGCAGGAACGACAAAGAGCGATTGCAGTCCGACTGGCGCTACAACATCGACGAGGGAGCCAAAGCGCTGGCATTCGCCTGGAACCGGGCGTCGATGATGACGACGACGACCCTGGAAGGCACCCGCAATATCCTCGAAGCCTGGTATTTTGCGCTGGGGCGTTACGGTAAGCCGGGCCAGGATGCGTCCGCCGCGAACCGTTTTGCGGAAGACGTGTTTACAAACGCCCAGTCCAGCCATTCCGGTCTGTGGGAACCCGTGACCATCAGCCGACCCGATCCCAAACAGCTTGCCCAAAGCAAGAACCTGCTCTGCCCGCCCGTCCCGTGGCATTTCGGTGATGTCGCGCCACTTCCGCCTGCTCGCGCCGTCGTATCGCTGAATGTGCCCTATCTGAATCAGGTGTACGATTCACCACTGGGATTTACCCGAGGCGAGGGTGCCTGTGGTCCCACATCGATGCTGATGACTATGGCATTTTTCGGGAAGATTGCCCCAAAACCTGAGCCGGTCCCCGGACGCTACGACAAGCCATCTCTGTATGCCACCTACCTGCCCGAAGTCTACGGCAAGGTATGTGAACCGGGACAGGGCGCTGTCCATGCGAAGATGCTGGATTACCTGCGCCCGCAGTTCCCCGGCGTGGCGATCTTTTATAACGAGAAGGCGACTCCTGAACTGGTAAAGCGGGAGCTCGACGCCGGTCGGCCCTGCATTCTGGGAACAAAGGTGACCAATGCCGGGCACATCATGGTTGCGCGGGGCTATCTGACCGATGGTCGGCTGCTGGTGAACGACCCTGCGGGGGACCGGGAGCGTCCG
>JAZKEA010000124.1:0-1069 GCA_040387315.1 Armatimonadota bacterium
TGCCGGTGCGGGTACCATCTCCCTCAACGAGGAAGCCGAACAGCCGCATGACATTGCCAAGGAGCGCGAAGAGGTCAAGGCCCTTGGCGGTCTTTACATTCTCGGCACGGAGCGGCATGAGTCCCGCCGCATCGACAATCAGCTTCGTGGTCGTGCCGGACGCCAGGGGGACCCCGGTGCCTCCAAGTTCCATGTTTCGCTGGAAGACTACCTATGGCGCGTCTTCGGAGACCGTTCCAACTCCATCCTGATGCGTCAGTGGGAAGAGGATCAGGCCGTCGACACGCCGCTTCTCTCCAAGATGATCGAGCGCGCCCAGAAGAAGGTCGAGCAGTTCAACTTCGACAGCCGCAAGCACGTTCTGGAGTACGACGACGTCATGAATGTCCAGCGCGAGGTCATCTACCGCGAGCGCCGTAAGGTCCTCGAGGGAGCCGATCTTCGTGATACCCTCAACGGTTATCTCCATGACGCTGTCGATGACGCGCTGGGACTTTACTGCCCGGACAGCGTCCCCACCGAAGAGTGGGACCGTGCCGGACTCTACGAAAACCTTAGCAACACCTTCCCACTGCCCAACTTCGCCTCCGCCGAAGATCTCGAAACTCTTTCTAAAGCAGAACTGCGCGACCGTCTCCACACCATCGCGGATGACGCTTATGCCGCAAAAGAGGAAGAGTTTGGCACGGAACTGATGCGCGAGATAGAGCGGCACATTACTCTGCGTGAAATAGACCGGGCCTGGGTAGACCACCTAACAAATATGGACTACCTGCGTGAAGGTATCGGACTGCGAGGATATGGACAGGTAGACCCGCTTGTCGCCTATAAGAAGGAGGCTCTGCTTCTCTTTGAGACGATGCAGGGCGGTATTCAGGGTGATGTTGTCCGCAACCTCTTCATGGCTCAGGTAGAGGCGAACCAGCCGCAGATGCCGGAGGATTTCTTCGCGCAAATGCAGCAGTTCGGTCCGCTGAACTTCCCGGATTCAGACGAGGAGCAAGAAGGTGATGCGCCTATTTTTGTGGACGAGGACGGGAATCCAATCGACCTTCCGCCCGGTGTCACC
>JAZKEA010000124.1:1079-3292 GCA_040387315.1 Armatimonadota bacterium
TGAACAGCAGACGACAACCGTTCCTAAGGTTGGGCCAAACGACCCGTGTCCCTGTGGATCCGGCAAAAAGTACAAGAACTGCCACCGAAACCGGTAAAACCATCGGTTACAGGCAAAACGGTCGCGCAGAGAGCATCTGCGCGACCGTTTTGCTTGTTATGCTGTTTGCGGAGGGAAAATACCTGCGGTAGAATTCCCCTCGTCTCCTCCTAAACCACTGCGGCCCCGTTCCTTTCCTCGCTCAAGCGAAAAAAATCTGGTATAAGGCGTCAGCAGACGCTGTATATAATAAGGAAGAGCAAACCCCTTTCGGAACTTCGCAGGGCAATTTGCGGTCCAATCAGCGCAGGGAACTCCGGTGGTATTTAACGGGAGCACACACCGTTTACGGTACGTATTTACGGATAGAAATCAACATTAAACCAATGGCAAAATCACTCATAATTGTAGAATCGCCCGCTAAAACGAAGACGATCAAGGGCTTTCTGGGCAAAGAGTTCGCCGTTGAAGCATCCATGGGCCATGTCCGCGACCTGCCGTCATCGAAGCTGGGTGTCGATGTCGAGAATGACTTCACGCCGACCTATGAGCCCCTGAAAGATCGCAAGGATGTTCTGGGGAAACTGACCGCTGCCGCAAAAGGGGCAACGACTGTCTATCTTGCCTCCGACCCGGACCGGGAAGGGGAGGCGATTGCCTGGCACGTGGCCAATGCCCTGAAGCTAAAGCCCAACCAGATCAAACGTATTCAGTTCAACGAGATTACCAAGACAGCCGTTCAGGATGCCCTTGCACATCCGCGTGATATTGACATGCAGCGGGTCAATGCCCAGCAGGCCCGGCGTGTTCTGGACCGACTGGTAGGCTACAAGATCAGTCCCATCCTATGGCGCAAGGTCAAAAAGAATCTGTCAGCAGGCCGCGTTCAGTCGGTCGCGGTTCGTCTTATCTGCGACCGTGAGCGTGAGATACAGGCATTCGTGCCGGTCGAATACTGGAGCCTGACGGCTACCCTCCAGCCGCAGACCACTAAGAAAATGCCCTTCGAAGCAGCCCTGTCGCAGTATCAGGGTAAGAAGATCGAGCTCAAGAGCCAGGAGGAGACCGACAAAGTACTCGCTGACCTGCGCGGGGCGGAGTACCGCGTCGCCAAGGTGAAGAAGTCGGAGCGACAGCGCAAACCGTACGCCCCCTTCATCACATCGACACTTCAGCAGGAGGCGGCCCGAAAGCTCGGTTTCTCGTCCAAGCGCACGATGATGGTCGCGCAGCAGCTGTACGAAGGCATGGACCTTGGCAGCGATGGCGGCACGGTCGGTCTGATCACCTATATGCGTACGGACTCGACACGTATTGCGGGCGAGGCCCAGGTGGCGGCGAAGCAGTACATCGCATCAACGTATGGTCCCGAATACGCGCCGGAAAAGTTCAACGTCTATAAGTCGAAGGGTTCTGCTCAGGATGCCCATGAGGCCGTCCGCCCAACGTCCGTCTTCCGTGAGCCGGATGCTGTTAAGCAGCACATGAATGCCGACCAGTACAAGCTGTACCGCCTGATCTGGCTGCGCTTTGTCGCCTCGCAGATGAAGCCCGCAATCATGGATGTTGTCACCGCCGACATCGAAGCGAACGGCTACACCTTCCGTGCGACCGGATCGACTATCAAGTTCGATGGCTTTCTTCGCGTTTATACCGAGGGCAAGGACGATGCCAATCAGGTTGACGATGACGAGAAGCCGCCCCTGCCGCCCCTAATGGACGGGCAGATTCTGGACCTTCTCAAACTGCTGCCCAAACAGCACTTTACCGAGCCGCCGCCGCGCTTTTCCGAGGCGACGCTGGTTAAAGGGCTGGAAGAGCAGGGGATCGGTCGCCCTTCTACCTATGCCTCAATCATCTCGACGATCCAGGACCGTGGTTATGTGGAGCTGAAAGAGAAGCGGTTTTATCCAACCGACCTTGGCTTCGTCGTCACGGAGATGCTGGTCAAGCACTTTCCCCGTATCCTCGACATACAGTTTACGTCGGAGATGGAGGGACGCCTTGACAGTGTGGAGGAGGGCAAGCAGGACTGGATAGAGCTGATGCGCGAGTTCTATGGCCCCTTCGCCCTGACGGTTGCTGATGCCGAGCAGGGTATGGAGAAGTTTGCCCGCGAGGTGGATATGGTCTGCCCGCAGTGCGGCAGCCAGATGGTGGAGAAGTTCGGGCGC
>JAZKEA010000124.1:3302-5437 GCA_040387315.1 Armatimonadota bacterium
GTAAGTACATCCACAAAGAGGCTCCCGCCGAGGGCGCGGAAGCGCCTGCCGCGGTTGTCTCGGACATTCCCTGCCCGAATTGCGGCAAACTGCTGGTGGAGAAGCGAGGTCGCTTCGGGACCTTCCTGGGGTGTCCCGGCTACCCGGAGTGCAAGTATATCCACAAGGCCCCGCCTAAGACTATTGGCGTCAAGTGTCCGGAGTGTAAAGAGGGAGATATTGTCGAGAAGCGGTCCCGAACCGGCGCGTTCTATGGCTGCAGCCGCTACCCCGACTGCAAGATGACGCTTTCTGGGATGCCTCTGGAACGTCCGTGTCCCGTTTGCGGCGGACTTCTCTACGAGAAAGCATTCCGTGGAAAAGTGTCGGGTATTCGCTGCTGGAACAAAGACTGTGGTTATACCCAGGACATCAGCGCCCCCGCTGAAACTCCGGAACAGCCGGAAGGCGAACGCCAACCACTGGCAGCATAACAAGCAAGCATAGGTAGCGATGAACAGGCCGTGGCACTTCTGCTACGGCCTGTTTTTGTTGTACACTCGGAGCGGAGAACGCTACACGTGGATGACCGGAACAACACTTCAGGGATGATGGCGGCAGTACAACTAACACCGCTCTCATGGATGACGGAAAAAGGCATGGTCAAGCTGCGGCCCACAAGGCTAGGCTTGGCAACTGCGCTGCTCTGCGCGGATAACCTGCTTTCCCTTGGCTATATTTATCCAGACCAGCTAAAATCGGCGTTAATGCTGGCAGCTGTTTTCTCCGTAAAGTCACTGTGGTTTTGGATCTACTGGCATCTATGGAAAGGGCGTAATTGGGCTCGATTACTAACTGTTGTTAGTAGTTGCAGTGTAATTCTGTTGCGATTTTTCCCTTACAGCCGAATAGGGGCAGTGATGCAAGTTTATATGGTTGCTGAGACCGTCTTTTGCGCCTACCTGATCTACTGGCTTAATACCAAACCTGTGACTCGTTTTTTCAAAGCACCGGGAAACGGTACATCGGTTTCACCGCAGGATTCATAAATGGGGAAAGCTCCGGAAATCGTTCTCATCGCTGGGCCGAACGGAGCGGGCAAATCGACGCTTGCCCGTCTTCTGCTTCCCGAAGCGATGCCGTTCCTCAACGCGGATGAGATAGCGAAGACCCTGCCGGACAGCCAGGGAAACAAAGAGATAGAATCCGGCAGGGAACTGCTGCGTCGCCTGGACTCGCTGGTCGAGAAGCGGCAGAGCTTTGCTCTTGAGACAACACTCTCCAGCCGCTCTCTCGCTCCCAGGATCGTGCATTTGAAAGAACTCGGCTATCGGTTTCAGCTTGTCTTCCTGCGTTTACCTGACCCGGAACTTGCCATTGAGCGAGTGGCCTCACGGGTGCGTCGGGGTGGGCATGATATTCCTGAAAAGATCATTCAGCGACGTTTTGAGGCGGGGCTCCGAAACTTTTCTTCGCTCTATCAATCGCGGGCAAGCCATTGGATACTCTTTGAGAATGCGGCGCTGTCTGCTCCAAGGCTGATCGCTGAGGGAGGCAGTGCAGCGAAGAAAGAGTCGCTCTTCGACGACGCCGACGAAGTGCTGCGGCGCTTTCAGGTAGCGGTCCGCGAAGCCCTTCTGGATCATAAGCGAGCGGGAAATTCGGTCGCGGTCTGGCAGGATGGCAGGGTGATCATCGTACCGCCGGAAGAAATAGACGTAGAGCAGCCGTAGGGGAAAACTCCTGAACCAGCTGCTCCCGCGCCGATGCAGGCGTAAAGAATGGGTGATAATGGCATGCTGCCCCGCTTTTGGTTAAAATAACTGTCCGGCGGGAACCTACAAGCATGCAACCTTCTTCCATCCTCCCACCGCCGGGCGGTCCCGCCGTGTTGGCTGACAAACAGCGCCGCCATATCGTCGCCTTGAGCTGGATTACCCCGATATTTATAGCGGGACTTCTGTGGCTTATCCAGATTGTCCGTGAGGTAGGCACTGGCCGCAGCGAAGCGATTGATCGTTTTTTCCTGCAGCGCGCCTCTTTTTTGACCAAATCACCCGATGCTGACTGGATGACTCCTCTTGCCAGGTTCGTCAGCCTCATCGGAAACTGGCAGTTCATCGCTCCTATAGGGGTACTGCTACTGTTTCTGGCAT
>JAZKEA010000124.1:5447-11828 GCA_040387315.1 Armatimonadota bacterium
GCATGGCGTCAAAGGATCCGCTGGCGTGACTTTATCCTCTATGTTGTTGCGGTCGCCGGAACCTCAGGTTTGACGCTATTTTTTAAGTACGTTGTCGGCAGACCAAGACAGCAGATAGTTCCTTCACTGGATAAAGCGCCGTTTCAGAGCTTCCCCTCAGGGCACACTGTGTTCGCCCTGGTGATTTACGGGTATCTTGCGCATCTTATCCTGTCACGCATCGAGTCTCCGCCGCGCTGGCTTGCCTGGCTTTTATACGGGGGCGCGGTATTTATCGCAGCTATCGTGGGGGTGTCACGGGTATACCTCGCCGCTCACTATCCTACGGATGTCATTGCGGGTGTGTTGATCGGGGTGCCGTGGCTGTTAGCGGTCGTTGCCCTGCACAACCAGTCCCTATTGCGGGATGAGGAGAAGAGGGCTGTCGCGGCAAACATAGCTCGTTAAATGATAAAATAAGGGGAGAAAACGCGAGGCAAAAACAAATATATGGCAGTGGTCGCTGAGGAAGTTCAACCGCAGTTTACGGGCATTGTTGCCCTTCCTTCTACCCAGGACGGCTTGGGGGACAACGATTACGATAAACGCGGAGTCATCGACGATTCACTGCTTGAAAAGGACACTCAAAAGCGAGGGCGGCGGCTTCTGGACGAAGTGCGACGCCAGGAAAAAAAGGGGCGGCTGTCAGATTGGTTTTACGACAATCTGATGGCGCTGACGACGAAGGATGACTCGCTCAAGATTGAGCTGTTTCGCTTCGTCGATGCCCTGCCCGCTCTGAAGAAGCCCGAGGCGGTCAGCCAGCACCTTCAGGAGTATCTTGTCCGTCCTGATGTCAAACTGCCGCCGGGCGGTGCGCCTCTCCTGACAGCGCTCGCCTCGAATGGGCTGACCCGCCGTCTGCTGGCATTCTCGTCGAATACCGGCGCGAAGATGATGGCGAAACGCTTTATTGCCGGACGCGATGCCCATGAGGCGACCGCGGCGATCACGCGCCTGCGACGCCAGAACCTGACCTTCACTCTGGATCTGCTCGGCGAGGCGGTTACCAGTGAAGCCGATGCCCTGGCCTATCAGAAAAAGTACCTTGAGCTTGTAGGCGACCTTGCCCAGATCTCTCAGCGCTGGAACACAAACCCCCAGACGGATGAAGCCCCCTGGGGACCGCTCCCAAAGGTGAATGTCTCGGTTAAGCTATCGTCCCTGTACGCCCGCTTCGATCCCATGGCTGCGGATGCTACCTGCGAGGCCGTAAAGGAACGACTGCGCCCAATTCTCCAGCTCGCTCGGCAAAACGGTGTGTTTGTCAACTTCGATATGGAGCAGCACGACTTCTGCACGATCACCCAGCGTATCTTCCAGGAGATATTCTGCGAACCGGAGTTTCGGGACTGGGCTGATGTCGGAATCGTCAGTCAGGCTTATCTGCGGCGTGCCCTCACGGATCTTGAAGCTCTGCGGGACTGGGCACGCGATGTTCGGGGAACCCCGGTCTGGGTGCGCCTGGTAAAGGGGGCGTACTGGGATTATGAGACCATCGTCTCTGCCCAGCGGGGTCATCCGGTACCTGTCTACTCGCGAAAGACGGATACGGATGCGAACTACGAGGCCTGCACCGAATTCCTGATAAAGAACTGGGAGACGCTTCGCCCCGCCATCGCCTCGCACAACGTTCGCTCCTCCGCGCATGCCCAGGCGCTTGCCGCGGCGCATGGACTTCCGCCGCGCGCCGTGGAGTACCAGGTGCTGTTCGGAATGGGCGAACCTATCGGGCGGGCCCTCGCCGCTCAGGGGGAACGCGTCCGCGTTTATGTGCCGTTCGGAGAGCTCCTTCCAGGTATGGCCTATCTGGTCCGTCGCCTGCTGGAAAACACATCCAACGATTCCTTTATCCGCAGCGCCGGAGAGCAGGTAGATGCTGTCAAACTGCTGGCGCCGCCTGTATCTGCCCCCGCCACAAAATCGCCGATTTTAAAGCCGACAGAATCGAACGGCAGAGCGACCTTTATCAACGAACCGGAAACGGATTTTGTAGAACCGGAAAACCAGCATCTGATGCGGGAAGCTCTTGCCGCCGTTCGTTTGAGCCTTGGGGAGACGGTCCCGATAGTGATTGGTGGAAAGAAAGAGCAGTCCACGTCTCTTGAAGAGCGGCGCGACCCTTCGGACACCAGTCGAATCGCCTCCCGGGTCTGCTTTGCGACGCCTGAGCAGGCGGAGCGCGCCGTGGCCACTGCGAACTCAGCGTTTAGGCAGTGGCGGGATACCCCGGTCGATGAGCGCTGCGCGCTTCTCAATCGGGTCGCTGACGAGTTCCAGCGCCGACGCTTCGAAATTGCCGCCTGGCAGGTTTTCGAGACCGGGAAGCCGTGGCGAGAGGCGGATGCGGACATTGCTGAGGCAATAGACTTCTGCCGATTCTATGCAGCGGAGATGGAGCGACTGTCGCAGCCGCGCAAGCGCAATGTGCCTGGTGAGTGGAACGAATACTTCTACGATGCCCGTGGGCCGGCGGTAATCATCGCGCCGTGGAACTTTCCCCTGGCGATCCTTACCGGAATGGCCGTCGCCGCTCTGGTAGCGGGAAACCCGGTGATTCTAAAACCGTCAGAACAGGCATCCCGTGTCGGCTACTTCCTGCAGGAGGCGCTGGAGGCGGCGGGAGTTCCCCCCGGCGTCTCGAACTTCCTGCCTGGTGATGGTGAGAAGATCGGGCCGACCCTCGTCAACGACCCGCGTGTCGCCTTGATTGCTTTTACCGGAAGTAAAGCCGTGGGCCTTTCGATTATCGAAGGGGCAAGTGTTCTGCGACCCGGCCAGCGAGAGATAAAACGGGTGATCGCCGAGCTGGGCGGCAAAAACGCCATCATCGTGGACGAGGACGCGGATCTGGATGAGGCTGTCCTCGGGGTTCTTGCATCCACCACTGGGTTCTCAGGGCAAAAGTGCTCGGCCTGTTCTCGCGTGCTCGTCGTCGGCTCCGCCTATGAGCCTTTCTGCGCCCGGCTTGCGGAAGCGGTGAAGAGCATTCGAATCGGTCCCGCGGAAGACCCCGCGACAACCCTTGGCCCCGTGGTGGATGCCGCCTCTCAGGAGCGTGTGATGCGCTATGTCGAGATCGGCAAAAGCGAGGGGCGACTGCTTGCGGAGATTCCCGTTCCCGAAGGATGGTCCGAAAAGGGCTATTATGTGCCCGCAGCCGTCTTTGCGGACTGCCCCGCCGAGGGGCGGCTTTGCCAGGAGGAGATATTCGGCCCCGTACTTGCCGTACTGCGCGTTCGCGATCTGGATGAGGCGCTGTCTATCGCCGACAACACACTCTATGCCCTGACGGGTGGCCTCTACTCTCGCTCACCGAAAAACATCGAGCGTGTGCGACAGGAGTTCCGAGTCGGGAACCTGTATATCAACCGCAAGATCACCGGGGCTCTGGTAGATCGGCAGCCGTTTGGCGGCGCCCGACTTTCCGGTATCGGATCGAAAGCGGGTGGTCCCGACTATCTGCTGCAGTTCCTGGTTCCCCGAGTGATAACAGAATCGGTGATGCGGCGCGGCTTCGCACCTGCGCTCGACGACGCCACAGGAGGCGAGTAGAACCATTCCTCCCGGAGCCGCCTGTCCGCAGTCAGGCGGAATTCCCGGTACAATGGGCGTGTTATGACCCTCGATTTGACTACCCCGAATGCCGCTGATAGCGCTGCCGCCCTGAAACCTTCGCCCGTGACAAATGGTGGGAGTAAGGTGGAACGGCGGCGGACGTTTGCCATCATCTCGCACCCCGATGCCGGAAAAACAACGCTTACGGAGAAGCTCCTGCTGTACGGCGGCGCAATTCAGCTTGCCGGGACTGTTGCGGCGAAGAAAAATCGTCGGCAGGCGACCTCCGACTGGATGGAGATGGAGAAGCAGCGTGGTATCTCCGTCACCTCCACGGTTCTTCAGTTTCCCTACAGTGGCTACATTCTGAACCTGCTGGACACGCCCGGCCACCAGGACTTCTCCGAAGACACGTACCGTACCCTTGTCGCTGCGGACAGCGCCCTGATGCTGATCGACAATGCCAAGGGGGTGGAGCCACAGACACGCAAGCTGTTTCATGTCTGCCGCCAGCGTGGCATCCCCATCTTTACCCTTGTCAATAAGATGGACCGCCCCGGCAAAGATCCTTTGGAGCTAATGGCTGAGCTTGAGGAGGTGCTGGGTATCCGCGCCGTTCCCGTGGTCTGGCCCATTGGTGACGGGGACCGTTTCCAGGGTGTCTACGACCGTCAATCGAAGCTCCTTCATCTGTTTGATCGTGTCGAGCGAGGAGGCGAGGCACGTGCCCCGGTCCGCGCCACGGATCTGAGCGACCCTGCTCTGGACGCTCTTCTGGGTGAGGTGGAGGCCGCGAAGCTGCGCGAGGACATTGAGCTTCTCGATATCGCCGGTGAACCGCTCGACCCGCAGAAGATCGCCATGGGCGAGATTACGCCGATGTTCTTCGGCAGCGCCGTCACCAACTTCGGTGTCGAACTTCTGCTGTCTAAGTTCATCGAAATGGCTCCCGCACCGATGCCTCGCCGGGCCGAAAAGGGCGATATCTTTCCCGAAGAGACTGAGTTTCGGGGCTTCGTCTTCAAGATCCAGGCGAATATGGACCCGAACCACCGGGACCGGATCGCCTTCCTGCGTGTCGTCTCCGGTCATTTTGAGCGCGATATGGCTGCGACGAACGCGCGGACCGGTAAATCACTTCGCCTGACCCGTCCTCAGAAGTTGTTTGCTTCAGAGCGTGAAACGGTGGACGAAGCGTATCCGGGAGACATCATCGGTTTGACGAACCCCGGTGCGTTCCAGCTTGGGGACACCGTCTGCACGGGGCCCGTCGTACGGTTTCTCGACTTTCCCCGATTCGCCCCCGAGCATTTCGGCGTCCTCCGAAACCGTAAGTCGGAAAAGTACAAGCAGTTCCAGAAGGGCATCCAGCAGCTGTCCGAAGAGGGGGTTGTCCAGCTTTTCCATGAGATCAATGCTGCCCGCACCGAGCCCATCCTGGGTGTCGTCGGACAGCTTCAGTTCGAGGTCATTCAGTTCCGCCTGCAGTCCGAGTACGGCGTCGAGACCCTTCTGGATAGAACTCCCTATAGTTATGCTCGCTGGGTAGTCGCCTCACCGGAAGATCTGCAGAATGTCCATTGGGGAATGGGTGTCCGGCGGGTTGAGGATGATTACGGAAACCTTGTCTGCCTGTTCGAGAGCGAGTGGATACTGAACTACCTTGTGGAGAAAAACCCGAACCTGCGGCTGATGGAAACGGCTCCCATGGGAACTACTTCGGCGCGATAGGTCTATTGCTTGTTAGGCGGAACAACAAAAACTACCGAACGCCTGTAAGGAACACCCTGATCTATGAGCGCCCTGAGCAGCGAATCTTTTGCCGCGATTCTTGCCCTGGTCGGAATCGTTATCGTGGTGGCAGCGCTGCTATCCGGGTTTATCGAACGCAGTAATTTCCCCCAGGTCGCCGCCTTTCTGGCGCTTGGAGCCGTGCTGGGGCCTTCCGGACTGGGACTGCTGCAGGTCGATCTGAACTCTCCGATCCTGCGGATTGTGGCGACCCTCGCCCTGGTCCTCTTCACGGATGCCCTCTCGCTGAACCTGAGCGAGGTCCGCAAAAAGGCCGGACTGGCGCTTCTCGTCCTCGGGCCAGGTACGCTCTCCTCGGCGGCGCTTATCTCCCTGCTCGCCTGGTGGCTCCTTGGCCTTCCTCCCGCCGCGGCTATAGTTCTGGGCGCTTCCCTCGCCTCCACGGACCCCGTTCTCCTGCGAGGGCTTCTGCGGATGCCGAGCCTGCCCAACGACGCCCGCGTCGCCCTTCGCCTGGAAAGCGGTTTGAATGATGTGGTGCTGCTTCCCATCGTCCTGGTCGCGATGATCTTCATGGGGAACACGGGCCACGGCGGTACAGGTGAGCCGACGAACTGGGTGAAACTGGGCCTAGACCTATTCCTGCTCGGACCGCTCGCGGGTGTTGTGGTCGGATTGCTTGGGGTCGCGACGCTCGATCTGGTACGCCGACGCATCGGTATTCGCCGGGATTACGAGTCGCTGTATTCGCTTGGCATCGCCTTCGCCGCGTTTGCTGCCGCCGAGACCGTCCACGGTAGCGGCTTTCTTGCCGTCTTTATGGCGGGCCTGACTATTTCGGCTCTGGATGTCGAACTCTGCGACTGCTTCCGCGAATATGGGGAGACGACCGCCGAACTGGCGCTGCTTTTTACTTTCGTCCTGCTGGGAAGTTCACTCATCTGGAGCGGCTTTCCATTGGTTTCGGTAGCCGCAATTGCGTTCGCGGTGGGGACGATCTTTGCCCGTCCCCTTACCTTCCTTGCCTCGCTC
>JAZKEA010000125.1:0-5309 GCA_040387315.1 Armatimonadota bacterium
ATGGCGGCGGAGCATCTGCTGAGCTTAGGGCATCGCAGGATCGGATTTATCTCAGGGGAAGAGGATTCGGTTGCCGACGCTAGCGACCGCCGAAGAGGCTTTTTGTGTTTACTGGAGGCCGCAGGTTCTTCCGTTCCCCACGACCTTATTCTTCCCGGCAACTTCAACTATTCAGAAGGATATGCCGCCGCAAAATCGATTCTGTCACACCCGGACCCGCCGACAGCGCTGTTCGCTGCCAATGATTACAGCGCTCTTGGCGTGATGGCGGCGGCGAGCGATCTTGGTATTTCGGTACCAGAACAACTTTCGGTCATCGGATTCGATGATATTGCGGAGGCTGCCACAACCAAACCTGCGCTTACGACAATTCGGAATCCAATCATTGCAATGGGCAGGCAGGCAGCGGAACTGCTTATTGCACATATCGCCGGCGATCCGGTTGCACCCGTCGATTACCTGCATCAGCCGGAAGTCATTGTACGTGGAACGACGACCCCCGCGCCGCGAGCCTGATTTAATTTGCCACTGGCCTTGATGCCGGTGCCACTATCGTCTTAGTAGACCTGTTTCACTGTCGAGTTCAAGGAAAGTGTAAAAACCAACGATGTTTAGTCAGAATTGCGACCCCAGAATATCCCGCCGACCACAGCACGCTTTTACGTTAATCGAGCTTCTCGTAGTCATCGCAATAATTGCGATCCTAGCAGCCATACTGTTTCCCGTCTTCGCCCAGGCGAGGGAGAAGGCGCGTCAGACCTCCTGTATGTCTAATCTCAAGCAGCAGGGGCTCGGACTGATGATGTACACCCAGGACTATGATGAGGACCTGGTGCCCGCCTGGATTGGAGATGGCTACCCCGGAATTGCCCGCTGGATGGACCTTATCCAGCCCTATGTCAAGAACACGCAGATCTTTACGTGCCCCAGCAGTGACACGAACTACGCGC
The DNA here is from genome assembly GCA_040387315.1 of Armatimonadota bacterium. Classification (GTDB taxonomy): domain Bacteria; phylum Armatimonadota; class Armatimonadia; order Armatimonadales; family Armatimonadaceae; genus JACMJB01. Next base: position 951 of record JAZKEA010000125.1, read on the forward strand.
CCGTCCCGGCAGGCGGAACCGTCGCGGGAAGTATTGTCAACGGCAAGTCCGTACGGGAGCAGAACGGTGGGTACGCGATGAATGTCACCTATTTCGAGCCGGGAGCGCCCAAGCCGCCAACCCCGATCTATGACCAGGCGGACGAGTGGCCGAAGACACTGGCAACGATCCCGGACCCGGTCGGCACCGCCTATGTCTTTGATTTCCGCAACAACGGGGACTCGTTTCAGTGTGTCTGGGGACGGATCACGGGCGGGTGGCAGCAGCCGGACATCGACAACAACGCCCGGCCTCGGACACTGGGTGTGGGCGGATACATGGCTGAACTGCATCAGAACAAGCTCAATGTCCTGTTCTGCGATGGACACGTAAAATCCACGGGTCTGGACTTCCTGTGTGAAAAAGCAACCACTGGACCCACGGCAGGCGCCTACCGCCACTTCACGATCGAGGACGACTAAAGTGCCGCTGCTGTATTCAGGCACCTGAATACAGCAAACCCCAGAAACCTGAGCCAGGATATATTACAAAAATTATGAACCCGTTTGCGACAAGTTCGAAAAAGAACGCTGCACAGCCCCGTTTACTGCTGTCTTTGATGGCAATTGTCAGCATTGGCGCGACAGTGCCGACGGCTGCCACTGCCCAGGCTCCGGCGTGGAAGATGACCGTTTCGACCGATAAACCCGGAGCAAAGATTAATCCTCATTTCTACGGGATCATGACGGAAGAGATCAACCACGCTTATGATGGCGGGCTGTACGCCGAGCTGATCCAGAACCGCAGTTTCCGCGACGACGTGAACGCTCCCGTCCATTGGACGTTGGTGCAGGATGGCGGCGCGACGGGAACGATGGGGCTGGTGAAAACCGGCGGTGTCACGGAGGCACTCAACGTCAGTCTCAAACTCGATACCACAGTACCGGGAACCGGACGCGTCGGTATTGCGAATGACGGCTTCTGGGGGATTCCGGTAAAGCCCAACACAACCTACTCAGCCTCATTTTACGCCAAATCGACGGGCAGCGGGCCTATCGCACTCTCGCTGGAGAGCAGCGACGGTAAAACAGTTTTTGCAGCCGGACAGACCGGCCCGGTCGGACGCGACTGGAAGAAATATTCCCTCAAACTGAAAACGGGGAAAGTGCCCGCGTCTCTGAATAACCGCTTTGTCGTCTCCACGAAACAGAGCGGAACGACCCATCTGTCGTTTGTGTCGTTGTTTCCTCCGACGTACAAAAATCGTCCTAATGGAAACCGGATCGATCTGATGCAAAAGATCGGGGATATGAAGCCCAAGTTTCTTCGATTTCCCGGAGGGAACTATGTGGACCCCGGGCATTATGAGTGGAAGAAGACGATCGGTCCCCTGGAAAATCGTCCGCTCGGACGGCGGGAGTGGGGGTACCCCTCGTCGTACGGTCTGGGCATCCTTGAGTTTATGCACTGGTGCGAAGACCTGAACATGGAGCCCGTTTTGGATGTGACGGTCGGGCGTTCGTGGCTTCCTGCCGACGGCGATGTCACCCCGCTAGTTCAGGATGCTCTGGATGAGATCGAGTACCTGACGGGCGATGTCAACACACCCTGGGGTAAACGCCGCGCCGCCGACGGGCACCCGACCCCGCTCAAGCTCCGTTTTGTCGAGATCGGCAACGAGGATTTCTTTGACCGCCTATCAACGTATAATGCGCGTTTCGCAAAGTTCTACGATGCCATACGCGCCAAATATCCCAAGCTGATCATTATCTCGACGCGCCCGGATGTCAGCAGCCGTCGCCCAGACCTCATCGACGACCATATCTACGCGAGCGTTTCAGGCATGCGACGCGCCTCCGCCAACTATGACAACTATGACCGCAAACGGCCCAAAGTCTTTGTCGGAGAGTGGGCAACAATAGTAGGGGGAATGGCGGCGAACAATGGCAGCCCAACGCCCATGCTGGAAGCCGCTCTGAGCGATGCGACCTACCTTCTGGGCCTGGAGCGAAATGCGGATGTCATCGAGATGGCCTGTTATGCACCCCTCCTGGTCAACGTGAATCCCGGCGCACGGCAGTGGAGCACAAACCTGATCGGGTACGATGCGCTGACGAGTTTTGGATCGACGTCTTACTACATGCAGAAGATGTTCGCCGCGAACAAGGGCGATGTCGTACTCCCCACTTCGCTCCAGAAAACAGCGCCAACGGCGACAACGGTCGTTAATCCCAAAGGAGCCGTTGGGGTAGGTACCTGGAGAACGCAGGCCGAATTCAAAGATGCTCGGGTCACGCAGGGAGGAAGGGTCCTGTTCGCTTCGGATTTCACCAAGCCTACGACCGACTGGAAATTTACGCAGAACGAATGGAAAGCGGTAAATGGTGTCCTGGCGTACACGGGAGACCGCGAGAGGGCTCTGGCGACCATCGGGAACCCGGAATGGACGGATTACACATTCACCGTAAAAGCCCGTAAAACAGGCGGAGCGGAAGGTTTCCTGATTCCGTTTCACGTCGAGGCGAATGGCGATCTGGTCTGGTGGAATATCGGCGGATGGGGGAATACGCGAAGCGCCTTGCAGAAGATTACTGCCGATGAAAGCAGCGAGTTCGGAAACTCGGATGTGACGGTGGAGACGGGGCGCTGGTACGATATCAAGATCGAGGTCGAGGGGCCCGTTATTCGCTGCTACCTGGATGGAAAGCTGATCACGGAAGCAAGGGACATGCCGCCCACTGCTATGCCTGCTGTCTATGCGGGTTCAACTCGGGACCTGAAAACGGGTGACGTCATTCTCAAGGTGGTCAATTTCGACGGCACTCCACAGTCCGTTCAGATCGAACTCCAGGGCGCATCGTCGGTAAACGGGCGGGCACTCGGACAGGTACTCACCGGGAAACCCACCGACATCAACAGCGTCGAGAATCCCACGAAGATCGTTCCTCAGGCGGTCACTATCACCAATGTAGGTAAAAACTTCACCCATAGTTTCGCGCCACATTCGGTAACGGTGGTCCGGCTGAAAACCCGGTAACTCGAAAGCAAGGGGAGGATGCGGCGTCAATCCGACATCTCGTTCTCCTCCTTGCTGCGTAAAAGAACCCTTGACAGGCGATGCGAACCTCCGTAAAATACATCAATTATATCGTTAAACCTGTCTTAGGTTTAACGATATAACAACAATGGCAGGTGGAGACAAAGTTGTCTATCGAGAACGCGGTCACAATGAGGAAGGTGGCGGAACGGGCGGGTGTGAGCATGATGACAGTGTCGCTCGCCCTGCGGAATGATGCGTCCGCCTCACGCATCTCGAAAGAGACATGCCTGCACGTCCGCGCGATTGCCCGCGAACTCCGCTACCACCCTAACGCCCGCGGGCGCGCCCTCCGATCCGGCAAGAACAACGTAATTGGGCTGTATGCCGGGTACGGTTTTGTCAATGTGCGCCTTCCCTTCTTCACCGAAATCGTTAGCGGACTGCAGGAGGGCTGCGAGCGGTTCAAGAACGACCTTCTGCTCCATGGTACGTTCCATGGTGGCACCCCCGACGATATCTACGCTGAACTAGTGGACGGAAGGGTAGATGGGCTGGTAGTCCAGATGCCCGCCGACGATCCATTGGCGGAGCGACTCGCGAACTCGCCCTTTCCGGTAGTCGCTGTCGCGGACGCTCTGCCCGGCCTCCCGTCGATTACCGTGGATGATGCAGGGGGTTCCCGTCTGCTCGCCATGCACCTTTGGGAACGTGGTTACGAGGAGGCAGTGTACATAAGCGGGTCGGTTCTTGCCCGATCCGCCATCCGCCGCCGGGATGCTTTCCTTTCCACGGCTGCCGAAATCGGAATGCGGATCATAGAACCCCCGCCGTCCGACACAGTGGACTGGGATGAAGCGCTGCGGTCTCGCATTCTGCCTGGTCCCGATGGGCGCCGGAAGGTGGTCGTCTGCTGGAACGATCAGGCCGCGTACCGCATGTTCGCCAACCTCCGGCGGTCCGGCCTGCGCGTCCCCGAGGATGTTGGTGTCGCCGGGTTTGACGGGTGCCCAACACCGCTGGAGTCAATCTGGTCCCTCTGTACCGTACGTGCGCCGTGGGCAGTGGCCGCGCGCACTGCCGTCGAGTATCTCAATGCCCTCAAGGAAGGGAGTCCTATTCCGGAACAGACCGTCCTCCCGGTCGAACTGGTTCCGGGCCAAACCGTCTGATTCGCCGACCTGGTGCGGTCCCCCGCACCTTACTGAAAGGATTGTTAAATGCAGCGCAGCATCAACCGACAGAACCATACGATTGCAGGCAGCCAAGCCTTTACCCTGATCGAGCTACTCGTTGTTATCGCAATTATCGCTATACTGGCAGCCATATTGTTTCCGGTCTTC
>JAZKEA010000126.1:0-866 GCA_040387315.1 Armatimonadota bacterium
GAGACTGGGCGCAGCTGGATGCCTTTGAAGCGGAATACAAAGAGCGTTTGGCAATGGAACGAAAAGAGGTCAGCCGCTCACCGGGTTCTGTGAGCGAGCGTGGCTATTCACCTTATCTTGAACTGCTGGCGGCGGTCGCTGCCGGGCAGGATGTCGATTGGCTCTACCGAGAAGCCGAAAAAAGCCGGGATGACCAGACGCGCCGACTGTTCGCGCTGCGGGGCAAGATCCTGTCACTGCGTGAAAAGCTGGATATTCTGGCGGATGGAAAAACCCTTCTTGATATCGAGATCGAGAACGCGGATCTGCCTTCCCCGAAACCGGCGAAATCCGGGCCGCGCCGTATTCATTTTCTGGCTGATCCCGTCCCGCAGGGGCATCTCTATCCCGTTACTTTTGATGAAATAAAGGCGACTCTTGCCGAGCTTCCCCCGGAGCATGCAGCGACAGTCCATGAGATCCGGCTCTCGAACCAGAAGCATACCGGCTCGGACGGCGACTGGCTGGATGGTGAGATACGTCTGCACTGCCTGATCACCGAGGAGGGAAAGCGCCTGATGGGGAGAAGCGAGTCTGGTATGGATGTCGAAAGGTTCGGAGGCTCTTTTGAGTATGAGGGGAGAAAGGTATACGCGGTCTGGCCCCTCCCAGCGTATAAGACATTTATCCTCAGGCGCGTACTGGTGCATGAGGTGGCGCATGGCGTCGCGGAGCTTCCCGGCTACGCGGAAAAGGTGCGCCGCGCCGGCAGCGTCGAAAAGTTTTGTGAGCAGTACGCGGAGAACTTTTACCGCCCTTCGGGTAAGTCGGTACGCTTGGGTTTCTGAGTGGGTAACTGAGGTAAAATAATACCATGAGTAATGGAA
>JAZKEA010000126.1:876-6729 GCA_040387315.1 Armatimonadota bacterium
GGGACAGCTGGAAAACACACCGGTTGAACTGCCGAATCCAAAGGATACGGAAGACGAACAGATCGTTGGGGAGTTTCTGGGCGACCAGCCCCGAGCGGAAACGTGGCGCTCTTATAAAGAGGTGCTTGCCGTCCGATTAAAAGAGGCGCTTGAGTCGCGGGATGCCGCCGCCCCGGACAGTCTGCAGTATCTGAACTTGGATAAGAAGGTTCGTGAACTGCGGGAACAGGTACGCGTTCTTGCTGAGGAAGAGGCCATAACACAGTTTGTCGAGGACTCTGTGCGGGCGACCATGACCCGTCCGCAGAGCTTTCACGCGGGTGATGAGTCCGATGACGAAGGCTACGGCTAAACCCGCGGATGCCCCGGTGTCAGCGAACGTTCCAAAGGCTTCCCGATGCCCGAAGCGGTGGCCCGAAAACGGAAAATACGCATTGGGTTTGTCCCTACTGCGCGGATGCCGAGTCCTATGACCTGCTTCAGGATGCAGATCTGCTCCAGTATGCCCGGCTAGCGGAGGCTGCCGCTATTCAGGATTTTGGGCGGCCCAATGACGCGTCCCGCACCACATTTTTGCTCCGTGGGCTGAGGCCCGAATGTGTCTTTGAGCCGGGTGATCGGCGCTACGACATTTACCTTCAGCAGGGTTCTGATCCCCTTCAGCTCCGCCTGCAGATCGGGCACGAGATGTTTCACAGGGTCTGTTCACAGGGCGTCGTGTTTCACTGGACCCACGAGATGCTGGCATGCCTTTTTTCCGTGCGCCTTCTGAGGCATCAGGGATTTGAAGAGTACGCCGCGCAGACCGCAGACGCCTATCGGCTGGAGGCGGCGGAGTGCTCACTGCAGACTCTTTTAACGACGGATCTGTGGAGATCCTCCTGCTACCCACCGGGATTTTACGGGCGGGCTTACCTGATGGGCTCCGCTTTGAAGTCTGCGGTCGGCTGGTCAGCGCTCTGCAGACTCGCGCGTTTTCGGGTGGAGCGGGGAGCGCCGGATGTGCATCGCTGGCTGGATTCCTTGCCGGAGGCCGTGAAGACCGCGGCGGACGGCGTATTGGGCGGGACCGCTCCGGAAGCCGCCGCCGGATGATCAGGAGAGGGTACACTACCGGATATGTCCTTGCCCGATGCGCCTGTGCCGCTGCGCGGCATCTTTTTTGATCTGGACGACACTCTGATAGGTTACGCAGAGGCGGAACAGGCTGCCCTCAGGTCAAGCTGCCTTCTTGCCGCGAGGCTGAATCCTGCGATCCAGGCAGGGACACTCGCCCGCGCCATCTATGACATCTATAAAACGCGCTTTGCCTATGGCACGATGGGCTATAACGAGCTGGCGTCGCTTCCTGTCAGGGAGTTCCGTCGCCGCCTGACCGAGACCGCGCTGGAACAGATCGGGGTGTCTGTGGATACCTCTCTGGTGACACAACTGATGGACGCCTACGAGGCTGCGGAAGCGGAGGCGCTGAAAGCCTTCCCCGAGGCAAGAGAGACTCTAACCCAGCTCCACGCCCATTTTAAGCTCGGCGTCATCACAAACGGTCCCTCGACCATTCAGCGCAGCAAGCTGGCCGCCCTCGCGCTCGATGGCTTCTTCGACGTGATCATCGTGGACACGGAGTTCGGTCATCCCAAGCCGGACCCACGCATTTTTGCCCATGCGGCCCGCCACCTTTCCCTGCCGCCCGACTCCCTCCTTTTCGTCGGTAACTCGCTTGCCTATGATATTACCGGGGCGCGATGTGCAGGGTGGATCAGTGTCTGGATGAACCCATCCTCGCAGCCATTGCCTCCCCATTTTCAGCAGGCCAATGCATCGACGCCCGACTATATCATTCATCATCTGAGCGACTTGCTGACGCTGCCACCGGTTGCCCGCTCATTGCCTACCGAATCGCTCCGGGCGCAGGCAGTACAGTAAAAGAAAAGGAAACTTACTTCTTCATGCGTTTATTGTCCGTAGTGCCCTCGCTTGCTCTGCTTGTACTGGCGGCTCCTCTGCATGGTTTCGCTCCTCCCCCACCGCCTGCTCCTGCTGCGCCTGTTGCTCCTGCCCCGGCTCCCGCACAGGTACGATTGGATATGCGCCTGTCTCGCATAAACAAAGAGGGACCTGGCACGGCGGATTCCAGCGCCGGTACTGGTGCCGCGTCTCCCACGGCGCCGTTAATCGCCTCTCCCACTTTGTCCGCGCTTGACCGTGGCACGGCGACTGTCTCGATCACGAACAAAGACCTGAGCTATTCCCTTTCCGCTTCGCCCTCCATTGAGCAGGCCGGAAAGGCCGACTCGGCAGTTCAGGTACTCTGGAATCTTCGGCTGTCCGGACGCAGTCTTCCGGAGGGGACGAACGCCGCAACCACTACCGGAGCCACGCGTGTCAGCCCCGGCGCCCCGGAAGAGACATTGCTGACCGAACTTCCTATCAGCGACCCGAAGACAGGAAATGTTATGCTTTTTCGCCTGACCGTACGGGTGACCGTCACAAAAGCCGCTTCGCCCGTCCCATGAAATAGTTGCTAACGAACCGTTCACGGCGGACGTATGGTAATACAATGGTCGCTTTGCCTTTTTGGCGTTTGGCGGCAGCAAAAGTTCAGGTTGCTGTTTGGGGTAGTTTGGGTACATATTTCTCACGATGCGGCTGAGCAACTCAGAGAATGGAAGAGGGCTCTTTTTGAGCATTCCTGACGGTATTGCCTCGGACAATAGAGGGACAGGGCTTGCTGAACCCACGGAAAGTGGTTCGCTGCGCTCTCGCCTCTGGACTCCGGCACAAGGGCTATCCGGTCTGATCGTTGCTCCCCGGCGGCAGCCATTAGCGGTTGTCGTGGGCGGGCGTATCTACGAGACGCATTCAAATACCGTGGGGAGATCGGGGTCAGATCCACATACAGGGAGGATTCAACCAGTGACAATTGGACCGGGATCGGTCAACGTCGGAAGTGCAAGGCAAAAAGAGCCGACCCGCGTCATCGGTCATCCCGATCTCGCGTCCGGTGCCAGCGTCCAGCGAGGTGAGACGCTTTATGTCTCTGTTGCGGAAGCTGTCTATCGCGAATCCCGTGGCGAAGAGGTGGATATCCACCTGACGCCCACTGAGGAAGACCGTGAAGCCCTGTCCGATTTGCGCGTGCGGGCGCGCCAGCGATGGGAAAGCGACCGTCTTCCTGATGGCTGGACTCGCCCTCTGCCTCCAATGCCTGTTTCGCAGAAGCCATCTCCCAAAGATGTTTCGGGCAGCATCGACGATATGCCGGAGGAGCTTCGAGCTCTGGCGGATCGTATCCGCGCCCGAGGGGAACACGAGAGTCGTTGTTGACCCGCGTTGCCTCGGTGACGTGCCGCGAATAACGCAACAAAGATGCCCGCAGTGTGTCGTAACAAAGTGAAGTGGGCACTGGTCTTCGGAGCAGTGCCAATCGCACTCGTCCAGCGGGAAAACGTATGCATCGGTTCACGGATGATTTTCGGCGACTCCTCTGCCCCCTCTCTCGGAAGTCGTTTTTCTCTTTGTGTGTCGCCGTCACAGCAGGTAGTCTGTGTGCGGCGGCTCCTTCCTTTGCTCAGACACCACTCTCTGACGAGATCGTGAAAGCAAGGGGCCGCAGCGCCGCGAATCTGATTGCCCGGAGAGACAGCGCCGCCCTCTTCGCGCGATTTACTCCTGAGATGGTTCGCGCGATTTCCCAGGAGCAGCTTCGCGGCCTCATTGAGCAGGTAATCTCAGATCAGACGCCCCTTGGCAGCCCCATCACGGAAACAGTGCGTGAGCAGGGCGGCGGAATACGGGCCTATGTCGGGGAGTATCGATGGCGGGCGGACCGTAATCTCTACCTGACCTTCGCCTTTTCGCCGGATGCGACGGACAAGATAGCCGGAATGCGTATTCGTCCTGCCGACGAACGCGAAGCCGCTGTTCGTAAACTTGGTCGGGATACGGTTGCCCTGATAGCCGCGAAAAACGGAAAGGCATTGTTCGCGCGGTTCACGCCGGAACTTGCCGCGAAGGTACCCGAATCCACCCTGCAAAGTGTGCTAGATTCGACCCTTACCAGCAATAGTCCCCTTGGTGTGGTTGTCAGCGACGATGTGGAACCTGCGGAAGACGGCTACATCCGCTACAGTGCTGTCCATCGATGGCGCAAAGAGGCAAAACAGAACTTGTCCGTTGCGGTCACTTTCGAGGCGGGTGGATCGAATCGAATCGCCGGGCTGGCTCTGCGCCCGGAACTTCCGCAGAAACCTCCAACGGACCCGAAAGCCGGCTATAAGCAAAAAGCTCGTTTAATGCTTCCCTTCGCCCCCGGCGATGAGTGGTATGTCGCCTGGGGCGGCGGCACGCGTGTGCAAAACTATCACGTCGATTATCCGAATCAGCGACACGCTCTGGACCTCTTGGTGCGGAAAGAAGGGAAGACCCATTCCGGCGAGGGGAAAGAGACTGCGGATTATTATGCCTGGGGACGGCAGATCGCTGCGCCCGCACCGGGCACGGTGGTCGGGGTTGTAGACAATCTTCCCGACAACAAACCGGGCGTGACGACTGACACGCGCAATCCCGCAGGCAATCATGTTGTTCTGGATCTGGGCAGCGGGGAATATGCCCTTTTGGCCCATCTACAAAAAGGCAGCGTGCGTGTCAAAGTCGGGGATGCCGTGAAACCCGGTGATGTCCTGGGGCTCTGTGGGAACAGCGGCAATTCCACGGAACCTCACCTTCATTTCCATCTACAGGATCGCCCCAAATTTACAGGGGATGCTGTCTCCTTGCCGGTGTCTTTTTCCGCCTACAGCGTGAACGGCAAAAAGGCGGAACGCGGCTCGCCGGTACGCGGACAATACCTGAAACAGCCCTAGCCGCGCAATTCTCGGCAGGAACCCCTCCGTAAACATATCCACTTGCCGCGCCGGTCCTTTCAGGCAAACGTTTATTTTCTTTTTGTCTCCGGTTTTCTGTCAGGCAAACAGAGCGCAAACAGAAAAGTTCGTGGCGAAAGCCTTGACATTATCAATATGTAGGGTATAAAATTCGTGTGCCGCACAATATATAGGTATCCGGTCTTTTTGCGAGGTTGAGGTGCGGCTTGAAAATCCAGAGGATAATGTTCTTCTGGAAGTGACCTGGCGCAACGCCGCCAGCCTCTGAGGGCTGGCGAGGATTGAAGAAGAACGGATTATGAAATGCCCTTACTGCGGCACTCAGGACAAAGATCACGTACTTGACTCCCGGCCTATTCGGGAGGGCGCCGCTATTAAACGGCGGCGTGAGTGCGAGACCTGTAAGGGCCGATTTACTACCTTCGAGGAGATCGAAGAGCTGCGTCTGATGGTCGTCAAGGCCAGTGGACGTACCAGGGAGCCTTTCGACCGCGCTAAGCTGCGGCGCGCGGTCGAGATCGCCTGTAAAAAGCGTCCTGTCTCTGATGATCAGATCAGTGGCGTCGTTGACGATATCGAGAGGGCCCTGTACAGCCGTCAGGAGAAGGAAGTACCCTCCCCCGAAATCGGGGAGCTGGTGATGGAGCGGCTGCGTGCCCTGGATCAGGTGGCCTATGTGCGTTTCGCCTCAGTCTACCGCCAGTTTGAAGACGCGCAGCAGTTCCGCCAGATAGTGGATCGCCTCTCTCCCCGACGTCGTACAGCAGCTAAATGAGAATCAAGCACTAGCAGATGCCTGAGGTAGCAAACTTTAGTTTTTACGGTTTCGAGACATGCGCCTAATTAAAATATAAAAAACAAGTTCAAAATTTGGGGAAGTTCACAAAAAGAAAAGCGATGGGTTGCACCCCATCGCTCATCTCCGACGAACCCAACCACTGAGCGCGGTGGGGCAAGCCTCTTTTACCTA
>JAZKEA010000127.1:0-5881 GCA_040387315.1 Armatimonadota bacterium
ATATTTTTTTCGTCGCACTTCGACACGGTAGAACCGACGCCGGGCCTCGAAATCTCTATCGAAGGCGATGTCATACGGGCGACGTCGGACACGATCCTCGGAGCGGATGACAAGTGCGGCGTCGCGCCGATCCTGGAGGCGATGACCCTCCTCACAGAAAGCGGTGAGCCGCACGGAGATATCCAGCTTCTTCTCATGATCTGCGAGGAAATCGGACTGGTCGGGGCAAAACTTCTTGATCCGAACCGCATTAAAGCAAAGTACGGCTTTGTGCTGGACAGCGGCCCGCCGATGGGAGGGCTGACGTATACGGCTCCGTCCCAGAATTCGCTGAAGATACGGATAGAGGGGAAACCCTCTCACGCAGGGTCGTCCCCAGAAAAAGGCGTGAGCGCGATTCTCGCGGCAGCTAATGCCATCGCGGCAATGACGTTAGGCCGCATCGACGCGGAAACAACCGCGAATATCGGCACTATCCAGGGCGGCACCGCACGGAACATCGTTCCCGCCGAGGTGACCATGGTCGGAGAGGCACGGTCCCGGACGCAGGAAAAGCTGGATGCCCAGACGGCACACATGAAGGAGATGTTCGAGCGCGAAGCGAGCGCCGTCGGAGCCGTGGCGCACGTCGAGGTTATTGAGGAGTATAAGACCTATAATCTGACGGAGAGCGACCCGGTGATCCGCATCGCATCGGAAGCGGCGCGGGCATCCGGCCTGAATCCTGTCCTTCGTCCATCCGGTGGGGGCAGCGACGGAAATATATTCAACGGGTACGGCGTCCCGACAACCGTGCTGGCGTGTGGAATGGAACAGATTCATACGCACGACGAATTCTGCACGATCTCCGCTCTGGTCCAGGATGCACAGTGGGTCCTGGAGATCGTTCGTTCAGCAAAGACCTTCCGAGAGTAAGCCGGTTTGTGTGCATTACCGCACACTCTGATTTTCAGCCTTCCATCAGGGGCATACAAGGTACAATAACAGGGTGGAAAACGAGCCCTCCGGCTTTATCATGCCGGAAAACCATGGACTGACCGCGAGAGCGCTTTTGGGGCCGCTGATCGCAGATGCGCCTATCGGTCTCGCCCTGGTTGACGTTGATTTTCGTTACGTTTTCATCAACGAGACCCAGGCTGGTTTTAACGAACTCGTTGTTCCCGAGCATCTGGGTAAAACCGTTCGCGAGGTTCTCGGCGATTCCACCTGGGACCAACTCGCGCCATTCTTCCAGCGTTCGCTCAAAGGGGAATCGCTGCGCGCACAGGAAGTCACCCGAGGTTCGAGCAATCCATCGGGTGTTCTTCGCCATTTCCTGGTCTCCTTTTATCCCGTCCGTTCCGACCGAAGAACAGTCACAGGGGTGGGAACGGTCGTCACCGACATCACCGAGCGCAAACAGAATGAAGCGCTTATCGCCGGGCAAAACCGTGTTCTGGAAGGCATTGCCACCGATGCCCCGCTTATTCTTACACTGACCAATCTGGCGGGACTAATCGAAGATCAACTTCCCAGTGTCTATGCCATGATTTTACAAACCCAGCCGGCCAGCGGAAAGCTAAGTGTCACCGCCGCACCGCGCCTGTCATCCGAAGACGCTTCCGGTGTCTGGGAAAGTCTGCAGGATAAGCGTGATCTTCATACAGGGGATAAAAATCCCTGGTCCGGTGGAGAATCCATAACCTCGCTCGCCGGGCAGCGGCACGGTCTGACGTTTCCCGGAGGCGTCGATGACGCCTCACTTACCTGCTGGGTGACGCCGATTTTTGGGGATGAAGAAGAGGTACTCGGGGCTCTCGCGATACTGCTCCCTGAGGTTCGGGAACCGTCGCAGCGAGAGAGGAGCCTTGTTGACAGTTCGGTCAACTCCGCTCGTATAGCTATGGAACGTGACCGAGATCTTGTGAGACGCCGTCAGCTTCTTCGTGACATGCTCGGAAGCCTGACGGAGGGGCGTCTCGTACTCTGTTTGTCGCCCCAGGACCTGCCGGTACCGCTGCCTAATCTTGTCGGTGATCCTATGACCCTTTCCAAAGAGGTTTTGCGGGATCTTCGCAGATCCGTAGTAACTGTCGCCGAGCGAATGAACATGACCGATGAGCGGCGTTATGATCTGGAAGCCGCCGTTGGGGAAGCATCGATGAATGCGGTAGTTCATGCGGGATCGGGAACGGCGGAAACATTTGCCGATGAAGCCGCGGGAAGCATCCAGGTATGGATCCGGGACACCGGCACAGGGATTGCAGAAGAATCCCTGCATCGTGCGACTCTGGAACGGGGCTACAGCACAGGAGGAACACTCGGGCACGGTTTCTGGATGATCCTGAACACCATTGACAAGGTCTATCTACTTACCGGACCGGACGGGACCACTATCGTTCTAGAGCATGCCTGTAAACCCTCGGACGACGACTGGATGAGTGTCATTTGAGCGCAGTCGCGCTCGGGCTGACTGCTGAGCGGCATTGAACAAGGATTCGACCGCGGACGACCGAGCCGCTGTTCAGAAGGAGCCACATTGGCCTGCTGTCGCGGCATCACTGGCGGTAGCCGGTCTCTACCTGGCGCTTTCACCGGTTCTAACCGCTGGCCCACGCTGGCTGTTTCCGGGAATCGTTGCGGTGCTTGTTATCGCCGTGAGTACAACGCGCCACCTTAGGCTTCAAAAGGCGAATCATCTTCTGGGAACTGCTGCAGGAGCAATCCTGACCCTTTTCCTGCTGGGCTCTATCTTTCTCCTGGTTCGGGAATTGCCGACACGGTCTGAAAGCCCAACCGCCCTTCTGCGCTCCGCCATGGCACTCTGGGCAAGCAATATCCTCGTTTTTGCGCAGTGGTACTGGCGTTTGGATGCAGGGGGACCAGGGCACCGTGACCGTCGGCGTGGACAGGGTATTCGTCATCAGGACGGCGCCTTTCTTTTTCCACAGATGAGTCTGAGTAAAGATCTTAGGGAAGAGATGGGCGAATCGAACTGGTCGCCGAACTTCTGGGATTACCTGTTCCTCTCCTTCACGACCAGCACCGCCTTCTCTCCCACGGACACCCTGCCGCTGTCACGCTGGGCCAAGATTTTGATGATGGTTCAGGCATTGATCTCGTTACTGGTCATCACGCTCCTTGCCGCCCGAGCGGTGAACATTCTATGAGTTTGTTGTGAAGGAACTTCTCTAGAGTTCTGGAACCAAACAGTAATAACGTCGTTGTGTTCCGCGAAGGGGGAGGTTCTGCCTCCTATTAAGACCGGAATGTGGGGAACATAGCGTGGCGTCTGGCCAAGAATTACAGCCTTTATTGGGAAAATCAGTCCTCGTCTTCGGGGCATCTGGGGGAATCGGATCAGCGACAGCAATCCTTCTGTCTAAGGCGGGAGCGCAAGTCCTTCTGTCGGGACGCGATCAGGAAAAACTGGAAACGCTTGCCGCAGAGATTCAATTTGCCGCGGGGGTCGAAGCGCCGATCCTGGCTGCGGACCTGACCGATCCTGCTCAGGTCAACCAGGTTGTCCAGCAAGCCGCGGTCGAATATAGCGACGGAAAACTGGATATCATCGTCAATGCTGCAGGCGTTGGCGCAATTAAGAGTATCGAATCATTAACCCCGGAAGATTTTCAAACCGTCCTTTCCGTGAATCTGTACGCTGCGATGCTGCTTTCGCAGGCCGCCGTGCGCGTTATGGCCCCGCACAAGGCAGGGCACATCCTTCATGTCATCGGCATCCTGGGGAAGGCACCGATGGCGAATGCCACTGCCTACTGCGCCAGCAAGTATGGACTGTCCGGATTCCTGGCTGCCCTTCGAGCCGAGGTTTCCCGGCGGTTCAACATTAAGGTCACAGGTTTGTATCTCGGCGGCGTCGATACCCCGTTCTACGATAACCCTGCCGTGGAAATGAGGGTGCAGAAAGACAAGATGCTCTCACCTAACGATGCGGCGGAGGCAATTTTATATGCTCTAACCAGACCGGCACATCTGGTAATGGGCGAACTGACTCTGCAGCCGGAGAGCCATCAGCTATAAAGCGGAGCGTGGGACGACTGCATGGTACGATAAAGCCGACCATGATTTCGTCCCCAGAATTTGCTCCTCCCATCGGCGAGGTGATTGCGGCAAACACCAGTCAATTCACCGCGCAATGCATCGATGTTCCGGGCTCGGATGGGGTTTCGGATCTGCCGGACCCGCCGCCTTTCGGTGTCTTCGTTCGGATCGGTGGGGGACCAGCCGCGTCCCCGTCCGAACGGGACGCCATACCGCTCCCCGCCGACTTCGACCCGTTCGAGTCTCCCTCCACCGCAATTGCCCCCATCTCGAGCGGAGACGCCTTGGTGCTCTACGGAGTCGTATTTCACGCGGAGATAGGCTCTCTGGAGGCGGGCCGTCCCCTGACCGCGTTTGGTCTGGACGAGGAATCGCTGCGCCGAGAGCAACCACAGATCTTCGAACTTCTGGCGACACGATTCTCCGCTGTTCTGGTAGCCCATGCCACAAATACGGACGGCTCGGGCATACGTCCCCATCTTCCACCCCATCCACCCCGACCGCATGCGCGCGTGTACATCGCGACAGAATCAGAAACCCGGCACCTGACGGAGCGCCTCGATTACCTGCGCCCTTTGCTGCTCGGCTTAAACGGCGGTGCAACTTCCTATCCGGCGGACGAGCTTGTCGCGGCCCTGCTGCGGAATGCGTGGCGCGCGCACAACGGCGACGACGCTTTTCTCTTACGTGCCGGACGGGAACTTGCCTCATTACTTCCCACAGATTATGATCGCCTGCGTTCTATCGTGAACCGCGTGATCCGTTAATTTGTGGCAGAACACTCAGGGCGCGGCGTAGGGTGCACAGATCGGGTCGCCAAGCACGACACTCTTCCAGTGAACATAGGTAGTTCCCGCGTAAAAAGATTCCGCCAGTGGGAAGCCCCGTGTATAACGATCTAGCACTATCTCCGGACGAGATATCGCGTCCGTATACGGCTCGCTGACGTACCCCTGAACACCGGCCGCCCCACTTTCTACCAGAGCGCAGATTGTTCCTTTGCTCTTTCTATTGCGCAGTTCGGCGGCGCTAAAGGACCAGGTGAGATCGCAAAGTGCTCCCGGATAAAAGCGCATCGCACGATATTCGGCATCCGTGTATTCGCTGTCGTGGGGTCCTGCCCCCCAGTGCGCCTCGAATGGCCCTCCGCTTCCCTGATAGTTCGGGTAATTTGGATTGTTATAGCCTTTAACCCATTCCGTCAACAAACCGCGACTGCTGAGTATGGCGGCGGCATCCGACATACCCATAGCGAAAGAATCCCGAAGATAGAAGGGGCCGGCGACGGGACGCGCCGCGAGCGCGGAATCGACGAGCCGCTTTGCATCCGACACCGAAGGGCCATCCAGCCGCGTCACAAGGAGCAGGCCATACTCTCGCCGTGAGAACCGTTGATCGAGGCCAACGATAGGGCTGAGCACTTTTTGATTGGGGGGATGCACCATGACGCAGGTCGCGAGGACGCTGTCAACGGAGAACCCGCCATCGGAGCCGAAATCAGAAAAGCGGAAGGGGATTCCTCGTGTCAGGACGACATAGGAGATATCCGGGTTTAAGCGGGCCCGTTTCTCCACAGCGGGCCGGAGTCTCGTTTCAAACTCGCTTCGGGTTATCTCATCGCCGTCAGAGCACGAGATTTCCACCACATTCGCTCGTGGAACCTTACGCTTTTGGGTGTAGTAGTCTGCAACGGTCCGGCTGTCGGCGCTGCGCGTATTCACCACGACGAGAACCTGCGCTGCGGCGACTCCAGGTTGATTGCCTTCTGTGGTCACCAAGCTTCCCGGAACAGCGGGTTTGTGGGAGAAGATCGTAATCGCGGCGGATCCCGCTATCAGGA
>JAZKEA010000127.1:5891-6709 GCA_040387315.1 Armatimonadota bacterium
AAGCACGAAAAGCGCCGATCGTCTTAAGAATTTTCAGCAGGCGGCGTGCGCGACCGCCTCGTCTCAGCAGGGAAAACGGTCTATTTAAAAGCATTCCATTTTCCTGTCAACCAAGGTGTCGCGCCCTTGCATCTTCCCTTGTGATACGTGTACTTCAGAAGTATTGTCTAATACCACACAAAGAACGTAACCGTCTCACCTGCTGCAACTTTTTTCCGCTTGCCCGCTCATATACAAAGAACAGCGAAAGAGCCAAGTAGGCAATGCAAGCGTTCTGTTCAAGGAACCACCGAGAATCCGATGTTAACCATACGCACCGAAGCTGCAAGTCTGACGGTCAAATCCAAATCTATTCGCCACCTGTTGGGATTGGGTGCTGCCGCAACGTTGTTGCTGGTAATTTCAGGACCGTTATCAAACCGTCTTGCATCAACAACTGCAGCGGCCGGGCAGATAGCGTCGGCTTCGAACACGGAAGGGAAGTCCTCCGGTGCAGAGCGCGAAGCGGCGCTTCATACGATTGATCGCCTGAAAGCCGGACCGCACATCGACGGCGGCTTTGTGCAAATTACGCCGAGTGACCTGAAGCAGCTGCGAAACGCACTTCAGTAGAACGGCGGCACTTGGGCGGGGCGGGTTCTGCGTTTATCGTGGGGCGGCTTGGATTTCCGGCCCTTTAGAGGACTGCAACTTTTCCCGCTGGAGCGGGACGAATCCGGAGGAGGAACCGCTGATGGCGCTTTACCCGGTCTCTATTCGACGACGACAGTTCGTAAACCGCTCTACGAGCGCCTTTTCGTTGATCGAGCTGCTCGTTG
>JAZKEA010000128.1:0-19634 GCA_040387315.1 Armatimonadota bacterium
TCCCGCCAAAAAGCTACAGGGTCTTCGTGATAGATGACTACAGGCAGCGGGAAAAGCGGCGGTTGTTCAGGTGCGCAATTTTGCGCACCTGTATCCGTTCCTTCTTTCTGACTGAGCAGATCTACTTCGTTACTTAGACCAAGTTCGACCAGATCTTTACCGAACTCGGTCTCCAGCGCCACGCGAGCCTCTATAGCAACCCGCCGCTCCTCACGTTGCCGTTGTTGTTGCTGTTCGCGCAGGTAGGCGATCAGCGCAGGTTTTGCGGCCTTCAATGTTGCCTTCACCTTCTCCGTTCGCGAGCCCTGTGGACCGCTTAACCTCAGCCCGTCTCCATCCGGATTGAGGCAGATAGACAGACCGCGCTTTTCGAGACCACGGAGAATGCTTGCGACAGAAGGCGGGGCAAGGACACCAGGATGAATGTCTTTGCTTACGCGAACCGATAGGAGAGGAGCGGCAGGTGCCACCACCGTAGGCATCAGATGTCCTCCGGTGCGTCGTCATCTTCGGACATGGAGAAGTCCGGAGAGGTTTTGCCGGTTTTGCCGGTACCTGAGTTCAGGTATTGTGAATTATTTATTTGTGCGTCGCTCCCCTGTCCCGGCAGGTCTCCTCTGCCAGAAAAATCTATTGGCTCCTCACTTCCACTACCGGCAAAACCTCCAAAAACAGGGTTTTGCCGGTTTTGCCGGTAAGTCATATTAGGAATGTCAATATTTTCATCATCCTGATTTGCCTGTGTCGCGGATTCGGTGATCTCACAAAGAACCGCCGGGTTGATGTAGATCTGAACAGACGGGCGTCCGCCCGCTTCCCCCGGCGTCGTCTCCTGCGTCTTGACCCAGCCGCGGTCTTCAAGCAGTCCCACTGCCCGGTCTACTTCCTCGGTTGTTGTGAGGCCGCTCCATCCCTTCTTGACGATAAGGCGCGTTGTGAACGGGTTTGGGAGTGACTGCTTGATGCGCTCGGCAAGACGGTGAGCGGATTCGGCGTCACCATCCATGGCAGACTGATACACACGCCGGGCATGGGCTTCAAGAAACACGCACCACGCGATAGCCCGCTCGATAGCAAGCAGCGGAACCGGTCCGCCCGCCTCGCATTCGCTAAGATGAAGCAGCAGAGCTAGCGACGGCAACAGAGACCGATACTTGGCAAGGTGCATCTGCATCAGCGGCGTATCTGAACCGCTCCGAAGACGGTTCTCTAGCGTCTCTCGCCAGGTGTCGAAGCGCTCCTGTGCTTCAGTGTCGAAGCGCAGGTAAGGCAAGGGTTCCCCTTCCTCAAACTCCGCTCCCACCTGATGAGGAACAAGGTCCGCAAGCCTTTGGAAGACGCCGAAGGCGGCGGCTCTTGCTTCCACGCTGGGCCACCGGTCCACGTTGCGGAAGGTCTTCGGCGGGTCCGGATAGACCAGTATCTGCAGGCGGGGTGCGAATCCGTCCGCCTCATCCCCGGAAGCGGCACCTCGCAGGTACCTTGCAAGCGGTCCCGGCTGAATGGTCCCGAACAAGGACAGGCAGGCGGCATCGATGACCGTCGTGCCGCGACCGATGCGGTCATAGGTGAACGAGCCGGACCCGTTCCAGGCTTCGAGGTAGAACGCGCGGTCGGACTCGTGTCCCTGCCGCTCCAGCGTCCGCAGAAAGCCCGTCAGCTCATCCCGGAACATCAGGAGACCATCGGGGTTCTCGCCGAGCAGTTCGCCTAACTTCTCGACCGTGGTATCGTTGACGATGAACCGACGCCACACCGGTTTTTCGTCCGCGGCCCCACCTGCTGCCTGCAGTGCAAGGTCTCGCAAGTCCTCCGTTGTGCCGCCGCTTTTTGCCTTCTTTCGGAGGGCGTCTTTTGCGGCGTCCTGCTTTGCTTTGACGACGAGTTGACCTGCCTCATGGTCCTTTACCTCTTCCTCAAAGGCTTTGCGTGACTCCACCTCCAGACGGTGCAGGGGCTTCAAGGCTTCCGCAGTTGCCGGTGTCTTCTGCACGCCCGGAGGTCCGATGATCGCCCCCCACAGGTTGGGGATAACAGTCCAATCATCGTAGCGCTTGGGACGGATGCCGATCCTGCGCCCCACAGCGGCAGAAAGGGACACCAGGGCGGCTGCGGCGGGGTACTCCACAGGAAAGCAGCCACGTGCCGCTATGTCGGCAAGCCATCCCCGAAGCGGAGCGGGAACGATGTCCATATTTAGACACGGGACTGGCAACAGTTCCATAGACAGCGAAGAGGGAGCGGTGTCAAAGACCGGGGAAACACCAGGTTCCCGAAGAGACGCCGCGCCGGGTTTCCATTCCGCTGCGTCGTCCGCCATCTTCTCCAGTACCGCGGCTGTCCCGCCACCAGTGAGCCAGTCGGAGACATCGCCTTTCGGCGGCAGACTCGGCAGAGAGACTATTCTGACGGAAGCAGCGGAACCGGACAAAGCAGCAGCGATAAGCTCGGCGTGTTCCTGTCCCGGCTTGTCGTTATGGGGTAATAGAACCACATGAGCGCCCCGGAGCGAGTCTGTATAGTCACTGGTCCACTTCCCGGCTCCCTGTGCGTTCGTGGTGGCACACAGACCGATCTTTCGCAGGTTGTCAACGTCTTTCTCCCCCTCCGACAGATATACTCGTTGCCCTTCCCCAACGGCCTTCAGGACGTCAGGCAGGTGGTAGAGAACGCGCTGTACTCCCTGCAGGTTGTGAATGTAGCCGCCCCTTCCATCGGGACGGCGCTGCCGGAACGTCTTTGGTTCGTAGCGCAGAACCTCAAAGACGAGGGAACCATCCGCCTGCGTGTACGGGTAGGTCTTCACCAGACGACCGAGACCGCCCCTGCCTGCCTGTGTTACTCCTCCTAAATCCTGATAACGCTGCGATCCGTCATCGGGGAACAGGTCTTTCATGGTCAGCCCCATCGCGGCAACGATAGACTCCGTCGCGCAGTTCGCAAAGCACTTGAGGACGGTACGGTCCTCCTTGCCGATACCGATGGAGAGGGAGGCTTGTTTGTCGTCGTGGGCAGGGCACCGGGCCTGCCATGCGGCAGGCCCTCTCCCACGAACGTTCTCCAGTCGGCTGAGAATGTCGTGAACGTTCAACGGATTCCCCCCTTCGGCGTTTCGGCATCCGCACTGAGAAGTTGATCGGCGAGGTCGCTCACAAGGTGGCGGGTCGCTCTGCGGTAGTGAGCGGGAATGCCGCCCATGTCCCAGGTGAGACCGAGTGGCGACGTCCTGCGCCGCTGGTCGAGTGTCATGGAGCACATGTATTCAGTTGTTCCTGTAAATGGTGAAGAGACCTGGACGGTCGCGGCAAGGCACACCAGAGGGTAGCCGTTACTGAGGTTAAAGCCGGTGACGGCAAGGGCGGTTGTGGGAAGGGGTTGTTTGGGCATTTACGCGTTCCCTTCCTGTACCTGGTTGTTCATCCGAGTCGCTGCCATCTTCCCCAGGCGGATTGCTTCCACTTCGGGCCAGTCGACAAAGGTGCGGCACAGAAGTGCCTCGCTTCCCGGTGGCACCTGCCGCACCTGGGGGCCGTAAAGGCGAAGCGAGCCGTCATGCTGCTGGATCAGGCGGCAGTCACGAATCACAATGCTGCCTGCGCAGCGAATCGCGGCAAGCGCGCGAACAGCGCCAGCATCAATGGGGGGATTGCTCTGCGGAAGCGGGACGAGATCAATGACGGTGGCCTGCATTGTTATCGTGCTCCCTTCCTGGTTCGCCGCAAAAGGGCGGAGTAGATCTTCACCTCTTCGGGTGTGAGTCCCGCCTGAGCCGCTCCGGCAAAGCCTTCCGCTCTCAGGCGGGCGGTTGCCTGATTAGGTAGCGGCCTTGCGCTTCCGGTATTGGTACCGCTGCCGACACCACAGGAATTACCTGTTTTCCTTGACGCACAAGCCTTTGTCTGGCTATAATAGCCTTGATACATAGTTAGCCTTTCTCGCGCCATCTTTGCGGGGGCGCGGGAAACAATATTGTCAGTGAAGGCAGCTCCTGGTGAAGTGGGGGCTGCTTTCTTTTTGCGATAGCTGCCGGAAACGGTGTCAGCATTCCCGGCCTGCAGCGCCGCGCGGAGAGCGACAGGGCGCTGAAGTCCTCATAATAAGTTGTCATTAGAAAGGCAATGATTGCCTCTGTACCGAAAATCCTTTATCTCCTGATCTTTTTTGCTGCAGTGTTACTGCCGCTGTTCAGGAATACATCCAGCGGACACCCGTAGAGACGGGACAGACGGCAAGCAAGCACGTAGGGAGCGATTCGCCTGCCAGTTTCCACAGACCGAAGGTAGGATGGTGTGACGCGAACTCGTTTTGCGGCAGATTCCAACTTGAGACCAGCAATCTCTCGGTGAATCTCAGCAGGCGTCACGGCTGGCCCCTACTTTTGCTTCTGTCTCTGGGTTTTCGTACTTGACAGGCTTGTCCAAACAGAGCAGGTCTGCCAATGCAAGCCTAATTCGACGCGCATAATTTTCTTCACGAGGATAATCTAGCGTGAACCTCATCATGCCGTTAGGAAGGACTGATACCCGCGCCTTCATGCGGTCGTCCGTGATGTCAATCAACATTATCTGTGCCTCCGAAACGTGTTCAAAGGCATTCTAACAACGACAAATATTGCGCGGCATTTTTATGTCGCGGTCTTTTCGTGTCTTTCTAATCTTTTTTGGACAGCACGCAATATGGCAGAATCTTCAAGCGAAAGTCGCTTTGGTTTCTTTGCAAGCAATGCTTTATCTACAAGATTACCGTTGCTCCTGTCCAACTCAGCATCCATATGTTGTTGCTCACGGCGCAATCTCTCCCGATTAATGAGTTCGCTCATGCTGATTTTATTGTTTTTGAATAATTCGACATCGTTGGCAGCTACCAAGCTATCGGATGTGGGGTATGCTCCACGTCTGCCGGGATTGTTGTCTCGTTTATTGAGGTTTTTGCTGGGTACAGGGTTTATCTGCTCAAGACTAGACCACCATCTGTTTTGCTCTCGAATAATTTTGTTGACTCTGCGCCAACAGTAATCATCAGATGGCTGAAATCCCGTTATTACACGACTGAGCACCCTGCTCGAACAGGCAGGGTACGAACTTTGCCGCAAAGTGTTTCCATCAGCATCAGCAGGATGCTTACCTGTCGGCTCAGGACCAAAGAACAGAGATTCGACCACAACCCCTTTTGTTGGCCAAATATTGAAAGGTTCAAAACCTAAATGCTGACACATATCGCTTAACAGGAAGAGTACAGTCGGGTATGTCGGCACAATGCCTTGTTTTTGTAATGCGTCCCGCGCATTAAAGATAAACTCACGGGCCTCATTCGGCAGTTGCCGTGTTTTCGAATCATTACCGGCAGCTTCTAGCCACGTATCAAGGGAGAGTTCTCGGATAATATTCATCCGACTAAACCCTCTGATTGACATCGCTATGCCGTCCCGCCGCTCCACGGTAGCGCCCTCATTAGATTTCCAAAACTTTGTCAGCTCCTCTGGCTGAAAACCCAATGAGTGCATATTTTCGGGATCACCTTTTACTAGAATCTGCCACTCTGGCAAAGTTCGTAGCCAACGACCATACTTTTCATCTAATGTTGGATCTTCCACCATCTGAGCAACAACTAGGTACGCCTTGAGGGGCAATGAGCGGTACCAGATCGCGAAATCTCGGAGTAGTTGAAGTTCATCTGACTCGTCATCATGCCAAAGGTCCCAATTTTCACGGGGATCACAATACAAATCAATACTATTGCCAAACGGCAACAGAAACGGGGACGGCTCAATCAACGTAGCTCCAAAGACAGAAGGTTTGTTCCTTTGAACCCATTCACGACATGTTCGTTGCCACATTCCGACAGGTAGATAATCCCGCTGAGGAAATCTGGGGTCATCAGATATCCTTGTCGCGTTCTTCTCCAGAGTTGACAAAGACGTTTCTTCATCAAGCCAGTACTGGAACAAATTGAGCGACGGAAAAGGGTAACGGGGTGGATTATCCGTTTGCTTATCTTGCCTATTGGCTTTTGGTTTAGGCGTTTCTTCCATCTGCTTAACCCTTCTTTCCATAGAGATGTTCAACAGGCGAGAACTGCCGGTGCTGGACGGTAATATCCGCCTCGGCAAGTGCCACGTACCGGTTCGTCATTGCGAGTGTCTCGTGTCCGAGGATGATCCGGAGTGTAAACACGTTGCCACCCGCCCGCAGAAATGTGATTGCGAACGTGTTCCGGAACGTATGCGGGGAGCATCGGACACCGGAGATTTTCGCCATCCGCCCCACCCGCCGGATCAACTGAAACAGCCCGTTCGCCGTCATCGCATGGGCGGCATCCCTGCCCCGATCCGCGACAAAGAGCGGTTCCATCAGGTCACCCGCAGACGCGACAACACCACTCCGGTCTGCGAGGTATCGGTACAAAGCTTTGCGGGTGACCCGGCTAAAGGGTAGGTGCCGCGTCTTTCCGCCTTTGCCGCCGCGCACCGTCACTTCACATTGCTCCAAGCTGATGTCGCCGCGTGTCAGGGAGCAGAGTTCGCTTGCCCGAATGCCGTTATCCAGCATCAGACACAGAAGCGCCTCGTCACGCAGGGGGTTAGTGGTCCGTTTGGCAAATTCCAGCAAGGCGCGGCACTGATCGCCGGTAAAGGGCTGTATCTGGTCGGGTCGATCAATAGGTACGGGAATACGAAGCATCGGGCTTGCGACAATCTCTTCCTCGGCAACTAGCCAGCGGAAAAACGCCCGGAGCGAGGAGAAGTAGGACTTCACGCGGCCCGAGGTCATTGGCTTCGTCATGCGGGGATTGCCCC
The DNA here is from genome assembly GCA_040387315.1 of Armatimonadota bacterium. Classification (GTDB taxonomy): domain Bacteria; phylum Armatimonadota; class Armatimonadia; order Armatimonadales; family Armatimonadaceae; genus JACMJB01. The sequence continues at coordinate 6,797 of JAZKEA010000128.1, forward strand.
ACCGACCGCCGGGCTGTTTATGTCCGTGGTTAAGGTAGGCGAAGAACGCGCGCATCTCGGTGATGCTGACGGTGTGCCAGCCTTCACGCTCCGCAAACCAGACGATGCGTCCTAGCCGCTCTCGCTTGGTGGCAAGTGTCCGTTCGCTGTGCCGGGCGATGTCACTGGCTAAAACAAATGATTCGACAAGGGAAGGCAGGCGGCTTGCCTGCAGAAGAGGAATGCCAAGGGCTGCGAGGCCAACGGGAACGGATGGAGCAGACGGCACAGGAACCACCGAAACAGGGATGTTATTTACCCCTTCGGCGGCACCGTTTTTTGAAATTGCGGTTGTTATTGTCTTCATTTTGCTCTCCATTAGAATGGTGGAGAGGCATACAAAGACCTATCTGCTGACACTTCTTGTCTCCGACTGACACTCTTTGACAAGAAACTTATGAGGAAAACTGGGTCGTGTTGGTCTCGAACCAACGACACTCGCCTTAAAAGGGCGATGCTCTACCCCTGAGCTAACGACCCACACAGAAACGTGCTCATTTGTGCTTCAAACAGCACTGATTATATCATGAACCAGGCTTTAGTCAACGAAAAACAGTGATTCTTGGGAGCCTTAAAGATCCCTAGGATCCGCAGTCACAACCTGGAAAGGTTCGCCATTTTCCACGATGACAACGTCGCCGGGGAAGATTTTTCTCCCCCGGCGGTTGTCGTGTTCCCCATTGATCTGGATGGAAGTCTCCGCCAGATACGGCTTAACTTCGCCTCCCGAATTCACAAGACCTGCCAGTTTCAGGAACTGACCGAGGGTGATGAACTCGCTGGTTATCGGAATATCCATCATAGCAGTTATGGTTACGGTGCCACGCGGGCCAGAACTGCCTCGGTAAGCAGTGTGACGCTTTGCTCCACGGTCAGCAGGGCGGTATCTAGCGTGACTTCCGGATGTTCCGGCTCTTCGTAGGGGGCATCGATACCGGTGAAGTCCTTGATCTCCCCTGCCCGCGCCTTTTGGTAGAGCTGCTTGGGATCACGCGCCTCACACGTCTCCAGAGGTGTGTTCACATAAACTTCAACAAACGGAATACCGGTGTGAGCGGCAATGGCCCGTGCCCGTGAACGGCTTTCTCGATAAGGGGAGATCAGCGCCGTAATCACGATCTGACCACTGTCAGCGAACAGCCGCGCCACCTCAGCGACGCGGCGGATATTCTCCTCGCGGTCTTCCGGGGCAAAGCCCAGGTTGGCGTTCAGCCCGAAGCGAAGATTATCGCCATCGAGCACATATGCCTGGTGCCCGTGCGAGAACAGGCTGCGTTCCAGTGCATGCGCCAGGGTCGACTTACCCGAACCGGAAAGACCGGTCAGCCAGATGACCGCACCCCGATGCCCATTGCGGCGGGCGCGCTCCTCGGACGTGACCTGCCCAAGGCTCACGGTCAGGTTTTCGCTCTTGACTTCCCGCGCAACGACGGGTTCCAGAACGATTCCGCCCCCAGCGGTAATCCGATTATCGACAAGAACGAATCGGCCCGTCAGCGCGATGGCATCATGCGAGTCCAGAGCGAGCGGTGCATCGGTTTCCAGGATCAGTTCGGCGACATCGTTCCGCGCGACGCGGGAGTGCTCAGTCTCGGAGAAAGAGAGGGTCGAGGCGTCAATGACACGCTCGATGGCGGCAACCGTCGCCATAACCTCCTGCGACGCCAGTTTGAGACGGTAACGTCCCCCAACAACCAGATCGCTCTGCCCCATCCAGAACAGGCGCGCCCGAAAGCGGGACGTTGTCGCAGGCAGAGATTCGTTTCTAGCGGCAACCGCGCCGCGCTCCACAAACAGCTGGTCCTCAAGCGTAATACCAACCGACTCACCGGCAACCGCGAAATCGCGCTCCGGGCCATGCCAGCGCTCGATGGTCTTAACGACGCTCGTCTTGTTTCCTGGGGAGAAGGTCAGCGCATCACCGACCCTCAGCGTGCCGGTCTCGATCCGTCCCGCAAAGATGCGCCGAGCATCGAAACGGTAAACATCCTGGACCGGCAGCCGCAGCGGCTGATCGGCCTCCGAGGGTGGCGCCTGCAGATTGTCCAGTGCGTCGAGAACGGTTTGCCCCTGGTACCAGGGCATGACATCGCGGGCCTGCCGCGCGACATTATCGCCGTTTCTTGCCGAAACCGGAAGAAAGGTGACGGCTTCCAGTCCAATTTCCTTGAGAAACGCCGTGTACTCGTCCACGATCAGGCTATAGGTCTCCTCAGAGTAATCAACAAGATCCATCTTGTTGACGACCACCAGGATCTGCTTGACCCCGAGGAGGCTAAGGAGGTAGCCGTGACGCCGGGACTGCTCCCGAACGCCTTCACTCGCCGCGATTATCAGCAGAGCGGCATCCGCGCTGGCCGCACCGGTCACCATGTTCTTGAGGAACTCTTTGTGACCGGGCGCATCCACGAGAACATAACCCCGCTTGCTCGTCTGAAACGGAAGCTGAGTCGTGTCAATCGTGATGTTCTGCTCCTGCTCTTCCAACAGGGCGTCCAGCAGGAAAGCGTACTCGAACTCCAACCCCTCGGCCTGACAGGCCTTCTGGATCTGTTCCGCCTTGCCCTCCGGCAGTGCGTCGGTATCGTAGAAGATGCGCCCGATCAGCGTCGACTTGCCGTGATCGACATGCCCTACTGTGACAACCCGCAGCCGACGCGTCTCGCTGCGTCGATCTGCGAATCCTCGCACTTCCGAAACCTCTGGGGTTGCAGGGGACGCTTGCAGTGTCTCTGCCATATCACATAAACCCTTTCGCGCGCAGCTTCTGCATAGCGTTTCGCTCATGGTGGTCCTGCGCCCGGCCCGCGCGTTCCGAAACCCGGGTCACCGACAGTTCCTCGATAATCGCCTCAAGCGTATCCGCGGCGCTTTCCACGGGGTGCGTGATCGGCATACAGCCCAGACTGCGGAACCGTTTACCCTCTCGCGCGAAATACATCTGCGGAATAGGAATGTTCTCACGCTGAATGTAGCGCCAGATATCGAGCTCCGTCCAGTCCAGGAGAGGCTGAACGCGCACATGTTCGCCGGGAAGAATATCCGTTGTAAACTGTCCCCAGAATTCCGGCGGCTGATCCTTGTAGTCCCATTCGTACCGAGCCGAGCGGGGCGAGAAGTATCGCTCTTTCGCGCGCGTGGCATCCTCATCGCGCCGAATACCGGTGATCAGGGCGTCCCACTTGTACTCCGCAAGGGCCTGCTGCAGGGCAACCGTTTTCAGCTCGTGTGTGACCGTCACCGGGTCATGGGTTTCGTAGCCGACCCCACGACCATACCGCGCCTCTTCGTTGATCTTGACGATTAGATCAAGATCATACTCTTTGACCGCCCACTCCCGGAAAGCCAGCATTTCGGGGAACTCATAGGTCGTATCAATGTGAAGCAGCGGAAAAGGAATCTTGCCGCAGAATGCCTTCTTGGCGAGCCAGATCAGGACATTGCTGTCTTTACCCATAGACCAGGGCATGCACAGATTCTTGAAGGCGTGATACGCCTCGCGCAGGATAAAAACACTCTGGTTTTCCAGCTGATCCAGATGTGTTAGCTCAACTGAGGTTTGCTCTACTGTTTGCATAGCGTTCTTCTTAAATAGTCCCGTGTCAAAACATAAGCCCCTTAGCGGGGCTCATTATTTCACAACCCGTTATTCTGTTTACCATAATTTGCGGCGATATCACCGCTAATTCCTACTTATGCAGTCCACATTCTGTCTTTTGAGCGCCGCTCCAGCGTCCCGCGCGAAGACCTTCCCCTTCCGCAACACGCCGAGTGCAGTGTGTGCAGCCAATGCTGGGGTAGCCTTCGACATGAAGGGGGTTTACGGATACACGCTCTTTGCCGATGTACTCCCAGACCTGCTCCTCGGTCCAGTTCCAGAGGGGGCAGATTTTGTAGAGGCCAAATTTAGCGTCCCACATCACAGGCTGAACATTGCTCCGCGTGACGCTTTGGTCACGGCGCAGACCGGCGACCCAGGCATCCAGTCCTTCAACGGCGCGACGATTCGGCTCCACTTTTCTGAGTGCACAGCAAAGATCGGGATATCTCTCCCACAAACGCTCCCCGTACTGCGCGGCCTGCTCTTCGGGTGTCAGCTTGGGGCGATATCCCAACGGCGTAATTCCGTAGCGGCGCATCGCCTTGTCACGAGTCTGGTAGGTTTCCGGGAAGAGAAAATCCGTATCTACGTAGAAGACACGAACATCCGGTTCTATCTTGACCGCCATATCCAGAAGCGCCATACCACTGACACCGCCGAAACTGGATGCAAGCCCAAGTCCCTCACCGAAGGTGCGGATTGCCCAGGCCAGTATGTCAGATGGCGAAGCGCGCTGGAGTTCCTGACTCCAGCCCGCAGCGACTGGTGATGCGCGAGCCTCTGGCTGACGAGAGCATCCAGACGCGTGACGTCGATCTGGAGCTCGCGCATCTCGCGCGCGACGTCCAGCATGTGCGCCGCGGCCTCTTCACCGGGAACTCTACTCATCTCGACTAATTTGGTTGACATAGTCATGTAAACTATACCATACTCCGTTCAGGAAGTTCCGTAACGAGCCATACCGGCCTATGGCTTGGGGTCGGTTCGGAAATCATTGTCGGTTTTGCTGCGCCACAGCGCTTTTGGCTGGCGGAATTTAACATGCCCGTCGGCGTATCCCGCATTGAATCCACCCTGGTGACGCGGAGACGCTGCGGCCTGAGAGCCGCTCGCGACCCATTCCACATCGTAGGATTTTGGGGTTCCGCTTAGATTCGTGGGGTCCAGGTACTGAGGCGTCAGACTGCCGCGAGCGACCTGCTTATCAGCGCGGGCGGCGTCCGCTACGACCAGAAACGCCGCGGGGCTATCCAGAGTCGCCAGAGTTACCTCCTGGCTGAATCCGAAGGTCGGGTTTTTGGTAAAGTAGGTATCGGCAGCGGCGCTCACGCCTGTCGCTCCGCTGCTGCTTGCCACGATGACATGCTCGTTTATGTTGAAGCCATAATCGTTCGGCCAGTAGATGTTGGTGGTCGTCGGACCTGAGATTCCCTGAGCGGGCCAGTCATCGCCGGAGGGGCATCCCCACACGCTGCTTCCTTTGTTCGTATTGCTGCTGCCGGGCACATAGGCAGCGAGGCGGCCCCGAATGCTGTATACAAAGGCGCTCTTAGGATCGTTGATCGTGGACTGTACGCCTTCACGCTCTGTTGTTGTCGGCGGAAACGCCTCATCGGAGTCCTGGAGATACTGCATTAGCCCGAGAATAAGCTGCTTCTCATTACTCAGGCACGATGCGGAACGCGCCTTCTCTCTCGCCTGGGCGAAAACAGGGAAAAGGATAGCGGCGAGTATAGCGATTATCGCTATCACGACGAGAAGCTCAATCAAAGTAAACGCGCGCAGTGCTTGGATTTTCTTCATTTTAAGGGTCCTTGGGTTATCCACAAAAATTGTTATTTGACGGGAGGTAGTTTTCGTTCGGTCAGGACCGCATTAAGCGGCGCCTCATCGATCATGCCTTCGAGCGCCGAGGCATCATCACGCTGGTACCCGAGCTGCCGGGACCAGTCCGCAAAAGTAAGGACAGAACTTCGGATCGGGTCATACGTCATATCGGTGCGGGCAAGCGCGCTCTTCAGAATGTCATCAGGAATCGCCTTTTTGGTCGCGTCTTTGATCTGCTCCCCGATGATCTTCTGGGCCTCTGCCGGATTCGCTTTTGCCCAGGTTACGCTGTCCACATGCGCGGACAGGAACTTTTTGACCAGATCCGGGTGCTCGTTCAGGAATTTGGTCGACACGATGACGACAGCCGTCGCGAACTGCTTGTTGGGCCATCGGTCGCGCTCGTCGAAGAGGAGCGTTGCTGTCCCCTGCTTTTCCAGACGTGCCACCCACGGTTCCGGCAGCCACGCGGCATCAATCGCCTTCTGAGAGAACTGAGTTTCGGTCTCGGCGGGGGCGTACTGCACCACGTCCACGGTCCCGTTCTTATTCTTCGGTGCCAGACCAGCCTCCGTCAGGGCATGGCGAAGCGATATATCCTGAGTCCCACCGACCTGCGGGATCGAGACATGCTTTCCCGACAGTCCCTTAACATCGGTGATACCGCTGTCTTTGGCGACTACAAGGCCCGCGCCGCCGGAGGCCGCTCCCGCGATGATCTTAAGCGCCGCGCCTTTCGATTTCAGATAGCCGTTAATCGCTGGGCCGGGACCGATGTATCCGATATCCACCGCTCCGGCGAACAGCGCCTCTATCTCCGCGGGACCCGCCGTGAAGACCTGCTTCTCCAGCTTTACGTCTTTCCCGATCGCCTCAGCGAAGGTGCCTCGTCCGACCCCCACGAGCGCCACACCATGAGTGACATTGGGAAAATAGGCCAGCCGCACTGTCGGCGATTGGCCCACAGTGGACGGTGCTTTATCCCCACATCCCGTGCCAAGGAAAAGGCCCAGCGTAAGAACAGCTGCCGTGTGCAAAAGATGAGAGCGGGAGAAGCGAGTTGATTTCGGCATAAAGTTGATAAAGTCGACTAAATCTGTCAGTTTAATTCCGGAGGCGTTTTCGAATATTACAGTAACCCGACCGGATTTGTCAATGAAATACTCGGAAAAGCCGAATAAACTTTATGCTGAGGCGGCAGTGGCACGCATTCAGGTTAGTTGGGCTTCATTCAGGAGCAGCAGGGGAAGACTCGTGCGGGACCTGGGGTCATAGAGGATGGTAATAGGAAAGCCACTCGGGCATCCGTCGTACACCCTCTTTGAGACCATAATAGTGGTGTCAAGCACCTGGTCCTCACCGACCCAGTAGCAGTAGTGAACACAGTATGACTCGCTTTTCTGGTTCGGATTTCGGATTACCTTGCGCGACACGACGGACCCTACGGTGGCTATGCCACACGAAAGGAGATGACGGCGGCGGCGGAAGTAACTCTCGAGGGTCAGGAAAATAAGAGCGGCGGCTCCGGCGACTATCCATAGATTCTCCCCTTGCGCAGGCGTAACCAGCAGATGTGCGCAAAGTACGCCAAGAATCCAGCCGTTGAGCAGAAATAGACGGGTGATACTCACCCAGGGGGCGTACTGTACACGGCGCGGACCGGGTACCCGGAGCGGCTCAATGAGAAGCTCCGGATCGGGCTGAACGGGAAACGCGTTGAGCATGTACCGACTTATTCGTAGAGCAGGAAGGCGGAGCGTGACTGATTGAAGCCACGCAGATCGGCGGTCCACCGCTTGGCGAGCGCCGGGTACTCTTCGCCCGCAAGCAGACCATCCATCGCGCTGCGGCTGGCGAGCAGCGTCAGGTAGCGCGAGGCCTCCCATTGTTCCAGGTAAAGGGTTCGAAGCGCCAGAGCAACTTCCAGACCGGTCTTAACCGGAATAAACTTGTTGCGATCCGTGATAAGGATCTGGACCCCACCACAAACCTCACCGGCGAACTTCGATGCCGTGGGGGTGAAGCGCGTCGGTATGAACCGCACACCGGGAAGCCCCTTCGCATTCAGGACATAGGCAAAAGCCCGCGGATCGACATAGGGCGCTCCCATGATCTCAAACGGCGTGTCTGTACCACGTCCCACGGAGAAGTTGGTGAACTCCAGCAGCGCGACTCCGGGATACGTCAGCGCCGCCGTCAGGGACCGAATGTTCGGCGAGGGATGGACCCAGAGCAGGCCGGTGGCATCGAACCAGTCCGAACGCTTCCAGCCTTCGCACTTCACCACGGTCAGGTCAACTTTGAGTTCGCGCTCCGCAACGAGAAGCATTGCCATTTCACCCATCGTCATTCCGTGACGCACGGGAATCGGATGAAATGCGGTGAACGAGAGCCGGGTGTCATCCGCGAGCGGTCCCTCCACTCCGTTTCCCGTAATCGGGTTCGGACGATCCAGAACAACAAACCGGAGTCCGTTCTGGGCCGCGGCCACCAGACCGTGCCCAAGCGTGGACATGTAGGTGTAAAAGCGTGCACCGACATCCTGAATGTCGAAGACCAGGGTATCGAGTCCCACAAGCTGTTCCGGCTTTGGCTCACGGCGTTGCCCCTCGTACAATGAGTAGACCGGCAGCCCGGTTTTGGCATCTGTGCCGTCGCCGAATAGTTCGTCTACCTCGCCGCGAATGCCATGTTCCGGTCCGAAGAGCGCCTTGAGCGCCACCCCTTCTGCCTTGTGCAGAACATCGACCGTCGGGACACCGCTGTTTGTCAGGCCCGTATGGTTTGTAATCAGTCCGACATTTCGACCATGCAGCAAGGCGAATTCATCCCGCGCCAGCACATCGATACCCGTTAGCACGGATGGGATCTTTTCCAGTTCCAATTTAGTCATGGTCAATTATAACCAGAACCGAAAAAGATTGAATAGTCAGGGGATTCAGTTCTGTACCTTCTGGTTTCGGCGGCTTCCCAGGTCCAGCAAGCGCAGCAGCCCAGATTCTTTATCGTCTGTGACGAAGCTCAGGAAGCCGATACACATCTCATCGGTGGTCTGCTCGCCCCAGCCGACTGTTTTGGGTGGGCTGCTCGGGTTGCGTGGATTACTGGCGGAATTATCATAGGTGGCGTTCAGCGTCACCGTTGTTCCCTTCGGAATAGTTACCGGCTTAGCATACGTGTAGGTGTCCTGCCAGTTGAAGTCCCAGTCATCGATCTTGATCAACGAACGGGTCGAGCCGTCAGGCAGCTTGGCGGTCATCGAGAAAGTCTTGCCCAGCAGGTGCATATGCGGCGTCACGGAGATGACACTGGCATTGATCGGGATATTGAAGCTGCGGCTTGTCTTGTAGTCCGGTTTGCCCGCCGGTATGTCCAGACGAGCCAGTATGGGAAGCGTGTAGACCTGCTTTGTGATCGGTTTTTTCGCGAAGTAGATTCCGACGCTGGTACGATCCTCTTCCGGCTTGCCGCTGGGATGATAGTGCATCTGCAGAACAAGGTCGGAGCCCGCCGCAAGCGGCTTGCCAATGCCATCTGGCAGGAACTGGGGCATGTTACCCGGAGCCCAGCCGCCAACCTCTCCGGTCGGCAAGAATCCCGGACCGCCAAAACTGGTGTATCCGGCCCCCGCTTCTTCCGCATCTTTTTTACGGGCAGCCCCGTTTAAGTCGAGATAACCCAGGCAGTGATGTGCTGCCCTTTTATTGCCGACCCGGTACTCCACCGCCACGACCTGCTTATCCTCCGCAAGGCCCGTTGGGATCACAAAGCACCGATAAATATCCGGTCCGCTTGCGGGAATCTGAAAACTTTCCGGCATCGTCAGCACCAGGTCGGGTTTGCCGAGCTTCCACCCGGAGGAGAACTTTGGCGCGGGAGCAAGCTTCTGCAGATCCCCTGCAGGCGCTCCTCCCTCCGCCCAGGCGGACAGTGTCTTGATCTGCTTCTCGGTCAGTTTTCTTTCGCCATGAAACGCGCCGTCCATCCCAACCGGCTTCCATGGCGGCATCTGCTTAGCCAGGGTGACACCGGCAATATTCTGCGCGAACCTTTTTGCTTCCGCGTAGGTACCAAGCGGCATCGGCCCAATCTCTCCAGACCGGTGGCAGGAGACACAGCTCTGGTTCAGGATCGGGGCGACATCACGGGCGTAGGTCGGGATAGCGCTTGCGGTGCGTACGGGAGTCGCCCGCTCAATAGCGCAGCCCACGGCAGGAAGACGTGACGATGCCACCTTTTTTCCGGCCAGTACCGAGTCAACCGCCGCCTGCAGATCATGGCGGGTCGCGCCACCGGGACGCCCGGAGGAAGCCCGCTGGATATTGCTGTTATCGATACGTCCGAGATAGCGAACTTTACCGGAAGCATCCAGAACCGCCGCTTCCGGTGTTACCGTCGCTCCCACCGCATCCGCCACAGCCTGTGTCGGGTCCAACAGAATCGGCATCCCGACCAGGCCATATTCTCGCGCATGCTGAGTCGCTTTCGCCTTCGTTATCCCCGCATTCGCATAAACCAGGACAACCGCCGCGCTTTTTCCCTTAACACCCCGTGCAAGGGCCGCCACACTGGGCGCATAGCGGTTCGAGATCGGGCAGTTGGTCCCAAGGAACACCAGAACGGTTGTCTTTGCCTTCGGTGCCAGTGCGGTCACTCTCGCCAGCACCGTGGCGGGTGGGGTGACTTTCGTCTCACTGGCAGACGCACCGCCGCGCTCTCCGGGCAAAACGCTCAGTGTAAGCGCAAGCGCAAGTGGAAGGGCAAAAAAGGTTCCGGTGACGAAAGCGGGAAATTTAAGGCGGGCAGCGTGGTGCATCAATCAATCTTCCTAAGCGGGGAGCGGGGAGAAACAAAGAGCGACAACTTGGATACGGCGGATCAGCGCCGAAGGTTCGCGTTCTTACGTTGCCGCATTTATATTCATTATAACTCGGCTCGGCTTGCGGACTTCAGTCAAACACCTGCCAAAACCGTTCGTCGTGCTATACTTGTTGTACAAATTTGAACAACGCTTTTCGTAAGAGAGAAACCTATTCGTGACGACCGCAGCCACTATGGATACCCCTGACGCCCCTGACACCAATAACGCCGCCGCACCTGAACCGGAGCATTCCGGTATCTCCCCGGTCCGCCTGGAGAAACTGCACACCCTCCGCAGCGCGGGACTGGACCCGTTCGCGCCGGAGCGGTTCGACCGCAGTCATCCTCTTAACGCGATTCATGAGCAGTTCGATGCGCTGGAGAACCAGACAGTCCAGATCGCGGGTCGTATTCGTGCTGTCCGCTGGATGGGCAAGGCCGCCTTTCTCGATCTTCTCGATGAATCCGGTCGCGCACAGATTTACATGAAGCGGGATGATATCGGCGAGGATGTTTATACTGCCCTCAAGTCCGGTCTGGACCTGGGCGATTTTATCGGGGTCGAGGGTTACGTTTTCAAAACGAAAACCGGGGAGCCGTCCGTCCACACCCAGAAGATCACGGTCTTGTCCAAATCCCTGCGCGATGTCCCCTTCGGAAAAGAGTACGAAGGCGGCAGCGGTGAGGCGAACAAGCTGACCGATGTCGAGATTCGGTACCGACAGCGATATGTAGACCTGTTCGTCAACCAGGATGCCCGTGATGTGCTGGTAAAACGCATCAAGATCACCCGCGCGGTCCGCGACTTTCTGGACAGCCAGGGCTATCTTGAGGTAGAGACTCCCGTCCTGCAGGCCGAAGCGGGCGGCGCGACCGCCCGCCCCTTCCTGACGCACCACAACGCCCTGAACAGCGATCTGCATCTGCGAATCAGCCTGGAGCTTTACTTAAAGCGCCTAATCGTCGGCGGGCTGGACAAGGTGTATGAGATCGGACGCGTCTTCCGCAACGAAGGCATTTCCACCCGACATAACCCTGAGTTCACCCTGCTGGAGTTGTACGAGGCGTATACGAATCTCGAAGGCATGATGGATATCGTCGAGGGCATCTTCCGTCACGTCTGCGAAACCGTGAATAACGGTGCCACCGCGCACCGCATCAGCGACGAGATCAGGCTCGATTTTGGCTCCTCATGGCGTCGTCTCCCCATACTGCAGGGAATCGAAGAGTACGCTGGGATCGGACGGGACGCCTTTGCAAGCCTCGAGACAGCAAAAGCCGCGATGGCAAAGGTCGGCCTCGATCCCGCTCGGGAAACCCAGGTCGGCGGCATCATCGAAAAACTGCATGAGGTCTTTACCCAGCCCAAGCTGATCCAGCCGACCTTTATCACCGAATTCCCGCTGGAGACATCGCCGCTCGCTCGCAAAAAGCCCGGCGATGAGTTCCTGGTACGGCGCTTCGAGAGCTATGTCCTGATGCAGGAGGTTGGCAACGCCTTCTCCGAGATCAATGACCCCATCGATCAGCGTGAAAGGTTCGAGGCGCAGTCGCTTCTGAAGGCCGCCGGGGACCATGAAGCTATGCCAATGGATGAAGACTTCCTACGGGCTCTAGAGTACGGCATGCCCCCCACCGGTGGCTTCGGCATGGGAATCGACCGGGTCGCCATGATCTTTACGGGAGCGGAGTCCATCCGCGACGTCATCTTCTTCCCGCTATTGCGACCGGAAAAGTAAAGCATATAACTGCGATTGCCTCGCCACCCGCTGGGATTTTCTCAGCAGGTGGCGAGGCATAGGCGCATGACTGATGACCGCGCACGGCGGAACCCGCAGCGTTTCAAAGGCCTTTGCCGGATTTAGTAACTTTTCGCGCACAGCTGACTCACACTGATTGCTATGCAGCAAACGCAGAACGGTTTCCAGGGTTCGTCCAGCCGAATTATTTTTGGTACTACCAGAGCAGAGCGTAATAACGCGCTTCGGGTTTGTCTGACCGTCTGCAGCTTTGTGGCGATATTTGTCGATACTCTCGCGAGAATGCTTTCCGCACCCTTGCTATGGTCCTGCTTCGGCTTGATGTTCCTCCTCTGGCTTTTCGTGATTCTGTATTACGCGGAAGAGATTTGCTTTGATCTTGATAAGGGAATCTACACGTTCGAGAAGGGGTTTCTTCTTGACACGACTCGTCTCGACGGTCGTCTGACCGATATAGCCTACATCCGGCTGGAACGGAATGTGGATCGAGAGAACAAAGTCAGCTACAGCAGTTGGCTCGTGTTTGCCCCACCACTGAGGCGCGAACCGTTGTGTTTCCAGGGACTGTACTTGCCCCATACTCCCGAGCTTTTCGAAGCACAGATGCTGCAGATTTTGGAGACGGTCGCTCGGTTAGGTGTACCCCTGCACGATGAAACGGGATGGCGCGGCAGTTGGCGAACCCCTTGTGAAGTGCCGAAATTGTGTATAATCCCACCGGGAGAACCGCACCCCTCAACTCTGCTTCCGC
>JAZKEA010000128.1:19644-21850 GCA_040387315.1 Armatimonadota bacterium
TGGTCGTTCACAAAAGGCTGAGGCCAATAAGTTCGCCTGCAGTAAGTGACAAAAAAAGCCCCTGACTCCCATAATGGGAGCCAGGGGTCATTTTTCTATTAATTGCGACCGGGTTTGCCGGCAAGGCCGACTTTGACGCGGCGTCCGCGCAGTTTGGTCTTGCTCAGGGCCGCGATCACCGCGTCAGCGTCGCCGGTCGGCACCTCGACAAAGGCGGTACGGTCCAGGATGTCGATGGTTCCGACACTCTTACCGGGAAGCCCCACCTCGTTGGTGATCGCCCCTACCAGGTCGCCGGGACGCAGACCGTCCTGTCGGCCCATGGCGACGAACAGCTTGGTCATTCCCTGCTCGGCGCGACCGGATTCGGCGGCGATCTCCTCTTCCACAGCATCTGCAGCGCCACGGCAGCGATCTCGGCGGGCGGGAACTCGGTAGAGAGATCCTCGACCATGCGGATCTGACCGTCGGACTCGCTTTTCTCCAGGCGTGCCCGCAGCGTGTCCTGGAAGACCTCGCGGCGGCGGGCGGAGATGTCGGCAACCGTGGGAATACGCGCTGGCGAGATTTTCGCACCGGTCATCTGCTCGATCATCCGCAGGTTCCGCCGCTCGCGCGGCTCGATCAGCGTGATAGCATCACCGGTACGTCCCGCTCGGCCCGTTCGGCCGATCCGGTGGATATACTGCTCGACATCCCACGGAAGATCGTAGTTAATGACGTGCGTTACCGTGTCGATATCCAGACCACGGGCGGCGACATCGGTCGCGACCAGTAGGTCGGCAAGTCCTTCGCGGAAGCGGCGCATAACACGGTCACGCTCGGCCTGCGCCATATCGCCATGGAGGGCATCCGCGGAGTAGCCGCGCAGACGCAGCCCTTCGGCAAGCGCATCGGTCTCTGCCTTGGTTCGGCAGAAGACGATCGTTGGGCCGGGTGTCTCCATGTCGAGGACGCGGGCGAGCGCATCCTGCTTCTTGCCCGGCGGAACCTCGTAATAGCTCTGCTCGACAGTTTCGACCGTTCGCCGCAGGGAGCGTATGGCGACAGTCTCAGCGTCCGGCATGAACTTCTTCGCCAGGTTTGCGATCCGTGGCGGCATGGTAGCCGAGAAAAGGGCGACCTGCCGTTTTTCGGGAAGCTCCGCGAGAATCGTCTCGATATCCTCGATGAACCCGAAGGCCAGCATCTCGTCCGCTTCGTCCAGGGCGCAGAAGCTCGTTCGGGAAAGATCGAGCGAACCGCGGCGGATATGGTCCTGTACGCGTCCCGGTGTTCCGACCACGATATGGGCGCCGTCTTTCAGTGCGCGGAACTGCCGGTCGATAGGCTGCCCGCCGTAGACGGGGACCACACGCAGTCCAAGCCCTTTGGAGAGGAGCTGGATCTGACCCGCCGCCTGTACCGCCAGTTCGCGTGTTGGAACCATCACAAGCGCCTGGGGATAGCGGGCATTCGGGTCCACATGCTCTATCATCGGGAGCGCGAACGCAGCGGTCTTTCCGGTACCGGTCTGGGCCTGACCGATCAGGTCTTTGCCCGCCAGGAGGACCGGTATGGAGCGTGCCTGGATCGGCGTCGGGCTTTCAAAACCGGCGTCCGCAACGGCCTTCCGGATGACTTCCGATAGACCGAGATCATCGAAGGAAGTCAGAAGCGGCTCTTCGATCGGTTCGGGTTCCGCAGGAGCGCTGGGACGATCCGCGCGGGGCTTTGACGGACGCCCCGGCGACCGTCCAAACGATTGGTTTCTATTTCCACCCTTATGGGCAGGTGCATTCGGCATAGGATTTCTTTCAAGGGCCGACGCATCTGGTACCGTAACAGTAGTCAAACAGGCACGTTGGCGAGGGCCTTCCCTTTATACCCGGTATATTCCCACCGCGCCTGCAGTGTATTCTCCCAGGCAAACAAAAAGGGCTCCCGGAATCAAATTCCCGAAGCCCTTCTCCCGAAGCACCCTGCTACGGGGCTCTTTAAGCCTCGCGCTTCAGCAGCGGAAGACCAGTCTGGGCACTTTCGGTAACGATGTAACCCTTGGGCAGTTCGTCCAGCGCCCCCTCTTTTTGCTCCTTAGCGAAGAAGTAAAGCGTGCGCTTACCGCCCTTGGTCTCCGTCGTTTTTCCGTGCAGGAAATACGTTGTGCCGCTCTTTTTGCTGGTGACGCTGTATGCCATTGTTGTCCTTAACCCTTTCACACGTAATA
>JAZKEA010000129.1:0-1121 GCA_040387315.1 Armatimonadota bacterium
TTACTGAAAGGATTGTTAAATGCAGCGCAGCATCAACCGACAGAACCATACGATAGCAGGCAGCCAAGCCTTTACCCTGATCGAGCTTCTCGTTGTCATCGCCATTATCGCTATACTGGCAGCTATATTGTTTCCTGTCTTCGCTCAGGCGCGGGAAAAAGCGCGTCAAACTGCCTGCCTAAGCAACACTAAGCAGATGGCTAGCAGCCTGATGATGTATTCCCAGGACTACGACGAAACCTTCCCGTGGGCCTCACTGAACCCGCTTGGCGGGTCGGTCAATGATATGCGGAATCCCAAGTGGATGGATGTGCTCCAGCCTTACACGAAAAACGATCAGGTGTTCAACTGCCCAAGTGATACCGGGGCCCTTTTTGTCAGCCTGTCAACCAACCCCAACCGCGGCGCAGGATGCACCGGCGGCGGTTGCACGTCCTCACCCGGCGGCAGTTACCTGCTCAACTCGACCTACGATGCCGGGGTAGGTGGTCAGCCAATGGCAGATATCGCCGCCCCGGCAGATACTGTTTTCGCGGTCGAAGGTCCGCAGGTGCCTAATCAGCAGCTTTATTGGAGCGCCGCGTTCAATCCTAACGCAAACCCTCCCACCCCGGTCACGGGCAACAACCAGCTGGGCATGGATAACGAAGCGCGGCCACCCTACCTGGGCTACCGGGACGGGGCGGGCAGGACCTACTATGCGCTTGGGAGGCACAATAAGATGGCAAACGTGGTCTGGTGCGACGGTCATGCCAAGGCAACGGCAATCCCGCAGCTGGCCTCCATCCGCGTCGTGGGAACCCGGCCCATCCTGCGCTACTTCACGGGAGCAGACGACTGACCTGGCGACGTGGTGCTACGCTCATTTATGCAGCATAAGGGATAGTCGCGGCGACTATCCCTGGATTAAAATCGGCGCAACTCTGCCGTCGAATGCGTCAGCGAACGGGTGGGGCAGACGCGGTCGGACGCAGCAGCCGCACATCATAGACGCCGCCCGCGAGCCAGACGCGCGCGCGTGCAATCGTCTGCACGGCCGCACAGCCCGCGTGCGACGCGCACGGGGAGCGCGCGTCGTTCGACCAATCCTGTGTGCTTGCGTGCCCGACCCTCTTCCCGGT
>JAZKEA010000129.1:1131-2423 GCA_040387315.1 Armatimonadota bacterium
TGTCGATTTCGGACCGAAGGGCACGCTGTGCAACGCGCAGGAGCCGGCGCCGCAGGAGCCGACGCCGCCCGCGAGCCGGACTTTGGCGACGAATTTGATGGTTATGTGATTATCCTTAGCCGACGCAAGCACCTGCGCGGGAATTACATAGCGCTTTTCGAAGAACTCTCCCGGTTTCGTGGCGGTGAGCTGCTCTGTCGCAATAGGTGTCCCATTCGCGAGGATCTCGAAAGTGCGTCCGTTGTCACTGCCGGAATAAGTGACAGCGAGTTCGACGGCTTTTTCGCCGTGCGTGTTCAGTGTGTACTGGAAGGTGCGACCGTGACGCCAGCGGCGGCCATTAAAAACGCCTGATTCCATTGCCTCGCCTGATAATGCGTGATCTACTTCCGGCTGCTGCTCGCCCACCGCGACCGCATCAAGCGTGGCGGCATCACGGGCGATCTTTGCCCTTTCTTCTGCGGCGAGGCGCTCCTGCCGGGCGGCGAGATCCTCTTTTGTCACGATGTCCCAATACATCTGGTAGCGTGAATCGTGCAGCCGGAAGAAGGGCATGAGCGGCAGCCCGTTTTCGGGGGCGGAAGCGGCGATGTCCCTGATGCGGAAATGAAGCGGTCCTGCAGCGGGATCAGGAACGACATGCTGTGGCAGATCGGAAGTGTTTGTCACAAGAGCGGGCATCTTGTCAAGAGAAACCAGCGGCCCATGTGCAATGTGATCGCCCCGCCCGGCGCCTGCCCGCAGCCCGGTCATGTTTTCGGTGCTGGTAGGGGACGCCAGCACGATGGGACCATGAAGGATCGCTTTCCACGATGATCCGTCAGGCAGGCTTTCCACGGTTGTCCGCATCGGAAGTGCCACGGCGACCGTGTCGCCATTCCGCCACTCGCGGCGAATCGCGACATACGACGACGGCGTGGACGCAGACGCGACGGGCTTGCCATTCACGGTGACGGCAAATGCTCCGCGGGCCACCCAGCCGGGATGCCGCAGATAAAGAGTGAAGGTCGAGGGGTGCGTTAGCTTCAGTGCAAGCCGCGTACGTTCCTCATCGGGAAATGTGGTGTCCTGCCGCAGTGTCAGGCCCGCTTCGGGTACTGAGAGTTCCGAGGCAATAAACAAGTTGACGTAATAGCCGTCTTTGGCTCTGGCATAAACAAACTGACCGTATCTGCCGGGGCTCTCCATGCCTGTTCCGACACAGCACCAGAACCCCTCAGAGGGTTGAGAGTATACGCGGTAATGTCCGGGGCGAAGGGGGGTGAAATAGACGTAACCGGGATGCGCGGGGT
>JAZKEA010000129.1:2433-18068 GCA_040387315.1 Armatimonadota bacterium
CGAGGCGAGGATGTGGTTGTACAGTGCGCGTTCGTAGTAGTCCGCGTAGACCGCCTTGGGATCTCCGGCGAAAAGCTGCTCGGTCAAACGCAGCATGTTGTACGTGTTGCAGGTCTCGGGACCCTCGCGGTGCTCCAGCAGGCCGCGAAAACTTTTGGGGTCATTGAAGTGCTCGGAGACACTGTTGCCGCCGAATGCGACACTGCGCTTACCGGTCACTGCCTCCCAGAAGAAGCGCGCACCGGTATCGGCGCCTTTGTCACCGGTCAGCGCAGCGATTCTCTCCAGCCCAATCACCTTGGGAATCTGCGTGTTTGCATGAAGACCGGTAAGACGATCTTCCTTATGCTCTAGAGGATCAAGCACGGCCTTATGGTTGAATCGGCTCGCCAGGGTCAGGTATTTTTTGTCTCCGGTGATCGCGTAGATGTCGGCGAGAACTTCGTTCATGCCGCCGTGCTCCTGCGCGAGCATCCGCTGCATCTGTGCATCGGAAAGATCCGCCGTAACTTTTCCCGCCCAATCACCAAATCGTACCAGCAGATCGCGGGCTTTGGTGTTGCCGCCGACCGAGTGCGCATCGCGAAGTCCGGCGAACGTTTTGTGCAGGTTGTACCAGGGCACCCATTTATCCCAGATCGGCTGGACGTTGCCCTCGGATACGGCCTTCCATAACGCACGGCTGCCCGGTACGCCGCCGATATACCCGTCGCCGTTTGCGTTCTGGCACAGTGCCAGCTCCTCGACCATGTAATCGAGGCGTCGGCGCAGTTCGCCGTCTTTTGTGTCGTTCCCGGAAGCGATCATGTCCGCGAGCGCGGAAAGGTAGTGTCCTGCCGTATGTCCGTCTAGTCCGATACTCTCCCAATTTCCATAGGACGGTTTGCGCGGCTCAAGCCCTGCTTCGCGACGAAAAGGGGCGAGTAGACGGTCAGGGTCCAGGGTCAGGATATAGGTGCGGTTTGCCATGACAGCAGCTGTAAATGGGCTTTTGTGCAGGCGCACCGCGTTTAGCGGGAATAGCGCGGCGGTTTGCGCGGCGGCAGGAGGCGCGGGAACCGATTGAAAATCGACCGCCGCACTGGCAGCACCGGCAATCGCGGCAGCGATTACGACAGACATGGTTTTCCTATCTTTAATAACAGTGTTCAAGCGTAATCTTGAGGGTAAATGCAGCGGCATAGGGTTGCGCGAGGAGCGGCTTAGGTCACGGGTTGATACACAAGTGTATCGTCGAAAGTGCGGCGGAGGACACCCGGTCCTCCGCCGCACCATAAAAGGAAAAAGGCAGGCGCTAATCCGTCGTCTCAGTCGTCTGGGCTGAGTGTCCAGCCACCGCAGGGGTTGGTATTGGAACACGTCCCGCCGCCCGCATCCCGTCCGTTGATGCCCTTGCCGATGGTTGCCTCCGGCTTCGACCACTTGGCGTGACCGTCGGCGTACAGGTAGTTCCACCCACCTGCGTGCAGTCCGCCCTTGTTCGGCTGCCAGGTAGCGCCGCTGTCAGCAGTCGTTTGGTTCTGAGCAAAATAGTTACCCGCAACATCCATGTAAGGGCGCTTGATGCCAAAGGACGGCGATCCCAGCCAGAAGTCGGGGTGGACGGTTTCGACGATCATGATCGTGCCAGCGGCATCGGGTATCTGAGCCATGGGCTGTCCGAGATGGGTAAAGTTGCCGCCACCCGCATCGTAGGCCAGGTCATCCCACATCGAGGTCAGCGGCGAGAACTCGCCGGGGTTCGCTGGCCGGTGGTTGGGCGTGCAGATCGCCCCGGCATAAGTCAGGTGCTGGGCGCCAACCGGGGTGTTGGTGGGGTTGAGGACGGTGGCGTCGGAGGGGCACTGCCAGATGCCGGGGGTGTTCGCGGCAAAAGCGACGATCTTCTGTACGTAGGGCTGAACCAGTTGCGGGATAGACGTGTTGTAGTTCGGTCCGAAGGCGCGCAGCATGGGGTAGGTCTCATCGTAGTCCTGGACATACATCATCATTCCAGTCCCGATCTGCTTCTGGTTGGAGAGACAGGCGGTCTGTCGTGCTTTTTCCCGTGCCTGCGCAAAGACGGGAAATAATATCGCCGCGAGAATGGCGATGATGGCAATAACGACGAGGAGTTCGATCAGCGTAAATCCGGAGCGGTTGTGACGACGATGTATGACAAGCTTCATTAGTTGTTACCTTTCTGCCAGTCT
Source organism: Armatimonadota bacterium (assembly GCA_040387315.1). Taxonomy (GTDB): domain Bacteria; phylum Armatimonadota; class Armatimonadia; order Armatimonadales; family Armatimonadaceae; genus JACMJB01. The sequence continues at coordinate 4,626 of JAZKEA010000129.1, forward strand.
TTGGCAGGTGAGAGTCACCCTTGATCGGGGACCCGGACGACGATCCATGAAATTAACTATCGGTGCGTAGTTTAGGCTCGGCCGTGGGGAGGCAAGCAGGTCGCGCCTTTCAACAGCGCCACCGGAACGGCTCTGGCCGGCAGCGCTGCCTCCGGGTGCTTCATTTTTTCGAGCAGTAGTGTGACGGCCTCTTTGCCCACCTCTTCCATCGCATTGCTGACGGTATGAAACGGCAGGAAGTACCGGTCATCTGTCCGGTTGTGAAACTGAATTATTGAGAGATCCTCCGGTATTCTAAGGCCTAAGAGATGAGAAGCATGTACCACAGACATTGCTTCCGCCAGTTCGTACGCGATGACTGCCGTTGGCCTGTCGTCACGTGCCAAAAGTGACTGTGCCGCCTCTACGCGTCGGTCGATGCTCGGCTGTCCGTCGCTGCGCCACTCCAGCGGGAGCAGATGCACGAGAGGAGACCTTCCTGCCGCTGCCATCACTTGCTCGTAGCCCGCGCGGCGGTCGCGCTTGCTGTAATGCCGGTTCACCGGGTCTTCCGTGTCGATATAGGCGATACGCTCGTGCCCGAGGCCCAGCAGAAACTCGGTGGCGATGCGCCCCCCCATGTGGTCATCGGGATGGATGCAGTCGGACTCCTGCCGCACGTTCAGAAAGATTGCCGGAATGCGCAGATGGTGAATTCGTTCGATCAAGGGATGAGAAAAGCCAACGTGGCGGTTGATCAAAACGCCATCAACAGACAGGTCCCGCATGGTGTGCGACAGATATGTTTCGTCATCAATGACGACATCGGGAACCTGTGTCATCACCAGGTGCAGATCCTTGTCCGAAATCGCCGTCGTCAGACCATAGAGCAGTTCCAGAGGAAGGTAAGTCCCCAGCAGGGACTGAATCAGCGCTATGTTGCCAAAACGACCGGCGCGAATGGCGCGGGCGGAAGCGTTCGCTCGGTAGCCCATTTTCTGGGCGACTTCCAGTACGCGTCGCTGTGTCTCGGCGCTGATACGCTGCTGCGTTGCCCGACCATTCAGGACGTGCGTTACCGTTGCCCTCGACACTCCCATATGCGTCGCAATGGTCGCAATGGTCGGATGGGGCGGGTGCATCTCCGTCAGGTTGCTGATATCTGTTTTCGGTACTTTGACCACAAGAATGTGCTGCCGTATTCGTCGTATTTTGCGGAACTACTTCGGAGTAGCACATTGCTATTCCGTAATAGCAGGAGTTTAGCATGAGTGTGTTCCGCTGTCAAGCGCACCCGAAACTATTTGCCGGGGATCTTTCTCTAAAGCACTAATGGGGAACAAAGATGATTTTTTAGGCAGTGATCCGGGAGCGCTGACGACGGTCCAGCCAGAATGTGTCTGCACCTGTCCCGAGTATGTCTTCGCAGTGACGGTGAACCGGTAGAATCACTGCTTTTCGCCCGCTGCGGATTGGATTCGGATAGTCTCAGGTCTTCCTCAGCTATCGGTCTCGCATCCTGCCTGGACTAATCTTTCAAACCGGACATCACGATTCCCTGGATGAAGTACCGCTGCCCGGCAAAAAACAGAATCAGCAGGGGGACAAGCACGATAACCGAGCCTGCCATCAGCAGATTCCATTCGGTTCCCCGAATAGTCTGAAATGTGCGAAGGCCCAGTTCCAATGTCTGGTGTTCCGTCGAGTTCAGATAGATCAGCGGGCCCATCAGGTCCTTCCAATGACCGATAAACGAGAACAGCCCCACTGTGACCAGAGCGGGCCGGGTCAGCGGAAGCAGCACCCGTGCATAGATCTGGAAATAGGTCGCCCCATCGAGTCGCGCCGCCTCATCCAGTTCGCGCGGCAGGGTCATAAAGAATTGACGCATCAGAAAGACATTGAATGCCCCCCCGAAGAAGGAAGGGATGATCAACGGATAAAACGTATCGATCCAGTGAAGATAGCGGAACCCGATGTAGGAGGGAATCATGGTGACGATGCCCGGAAGCATCATGGTTGCCAGCAGAAGTAGGAACAGCCGGTCGCGCCCCGGAAAGCGAAGTCGGGCAAAGCCGAAGGCGACCAGCGATGAGGAGAGAATTGTTCCAATGGTGCTGAGCACGGCAATAACAATCGTGTTTTTGAAGAACGTCGCGAAGGTAACGTCCGTTCCCTCAATGGTCCATGTCCGCACGTAATTGAAAAACTGAGGCACCTGGGGCAGCGCCCACGGGTTCTCCGCAATCTCCCCGCTGGTCTTCAGGGACATTACCAGCATCAGGTAGAACGGCACCAGCGTCAGCAGTGCTCCCGCGCAGGCAAGGAGAAAAAGCAGGGTCGCGGCGCGCTTATTCGCCCGAGCCGCCGATGGCAGTCGCCGCCTGGGTATTTCTTGCTCTTGCATCATTTGTTTTCCGCACCCTCATAATGGACCCAGCCCGACATTCGCATCTGCAGAACGGTAAACGCGAGAATAATGAGAAACAGCACCCAGGCAAGCGCGCTGGCGTATCCCAGCTTCAGGAACTGAAATGCGTTCTGATACAGGTATAGCACGTAAAACAGGGTCGCATTGTTGGGGCCTCCAGCGGTCATGACAAACCCCTGCGTGAACACCTGGAACGACCCGATAACGCCCATGATAAGCGTGAAAAAGATGGTCGGGGTGAGCAGCGGGAGAGTTATATGCCGAAACTTCTGCCACACGCTTGCGCCGTCCACCGCGGCAGCATCGTAGTAGGACTGCGGGATTCCCTGCAGACCCGCCAGATAGATCACCATCCCCCCACCAATGCCCCACAGGCTCATGATGATCAGGCTGCCGAGTGCGGTCTTCTCCGAACCGAGCCAGTTGACATAGCCCTTGACAGGGTCCGTCAGGCCAAGTGCGCTCAGAAGCGGAGTCAGATGGAGGGTATCGATCAGGTAGTTCAGCAGGCCGCTTTCCGGATTAAACAGGCGCAGCCATATCAGCGAAGCGGCAACCGCGGATGCGACTGCGGGGAGGTAGTACAGGGTCCGGAAGACTGCCTGCCCGCGCATTTTTGTATTCAAAAGCAGCGCGAGTCCCAGCGATCCGGCGACACCCAGGGGGACAGAGAACAGGGTGTAGAGAGCAGTGACCCGGAGACTGGCGGCGAACCGCTCATCACGGGACATCTCGCGAAAGTTGTCCAGCCCGACCCAGCGCGCCGGGCTGATGATGTCCCACGATGAGAATGCCAGTAATAGCGATACCAGGATGGGACCCAGCAGGAAGACCACGGCACCAAGGAGCCACGGTGCGATGAAAAGGTACCCGGCCCGCGCTTCCTGCGCCGAAATCGCGCCTCGGTGTCCCCAGAGCATCCGGTCGGTCTGCGCGCCCCGCACCACCCAGAGCGTGATACCGCCGAGAGCGGCGAGCATCGCGACCAGCCCAATGCTCCAGTTGAGCCGGGGATACGCGACCGGATGATTCAGGAGATCCAGTTTGGCCTGGGCAGGCGGCAAAAACGCCCGGACCGCCTGTGCGGGGGTGAGCGTGCTACTCCATACCAGTTCCAATTTTGGATTGATGAGGGCCGTGATCTCCTTCCAGTTGGTGCTCATTACATCAAAGTGGACATAGGGCACCTGCTCGATCGTCAGCTTTCGGTTTCTGGGCCGGTTCCCGTCAAGCCACAGAGGAGAATTTGCAAGACCGGCAAGCGCAGGCTGTGCCAATCCTGTCTTAGCGAGGCGTCCCAGTCCGGGCGGGCCGGCAAGGTATTTCAGCAGCAGCCACGACTCCCTGGGATGATTTGTCGCCGCGGTCATTCCGTACCCGGACCAGCCCACACGAACCCCCCGCAGACCGGTCGGGCCTTTGGGGAAATCGGCGATATCCCAATCAAACCGGTCCCCGATCTCCTCGCGGAAGCGCGGCACCTCCCAGATACCGGTGACATACATCGCCACCCGCCCCTGGGCAAAAAGATCATGGACGCTCACACCCGACGCCTGCAGTTCCGTGGTAGACGGCGAAACGTTGTACTTGTAGAGCAGGTCCTGAGTCAGCTGCATGGCACGGAGGATACGCGGGTCGTCGTGGAGCAGTTTTGTCGGCTTGATGAGATTATCGACATACGCCGCCCCGGATGAGTACACGAAGTTATCCATCGAGACGGTCGGGCCGGCGGCATAACCGAAGACAGCCTGTTGATTGCCGCCGCTGCCGCGCCGTTGGGTTAGCCGCTGGGCAACCGTGAGAAAATCGTTGTCGCCGCGGTCGGGATGCGGGGTATAGTCCCACGACCACAAACCGTCGGGGTAGGGCAGACCGGCCTTGTCAAACAGTTTTTTGTTGTAATACACCAGTCCTGTCGGTGCAATATCTCGGGGCAGAGCGTAGAGCTTATTATCACGGGTAAACAGCTTCACAAGCTGCGGATAGTACGCGGAAAGCGAAACCGAGGAATCCCTGGCGACAAAAGGTGTCAGGTCCATCAGCATTCCTCGGCCCGCAAACTCTACGAAGTTCCCGCCGCAGAAAACGACATCAGGGGTTAGTCCAGCGGCCTGCTCTATCAGCAGTTTCTGGGCGTACTCGTCGCCGGGGGGAACCCGCTCGCCTCGCACACGGATGCCGGGGTGCTCTTGCTCAAAGGCGCGGATGGTTTCCTGAAGCGCCTGTATCTCCTTGAAATCGCCCCAATAGCGGAAGCGCAGCACAACATCCTCCGGCTCATTTCCGGCAGCGGTGCGCAGGAAAACAAAGAATACGGCGAGTACGGCAAGAAGCAAAGGCGCAAAAAATCGCGCTATCCGTCGGGAAAACGGGGGTTTCACCGCGTTGGGTAACCACATAGTAGCGGTATATTCCCGGCACGCTTGCTGTATCCCTATCGCCGACTGCCTAAACAGCAAAGTCCGCTGCGGTGGTGTCCAGTGTCGCGCGCCAGTTTGTAGCTCGATGCAGGCGATCCCCAGGCAGAAGCCGAAGTATACGTGGTGATTAACATCAACGTCACACTAGGCAAGCCCCAGACATTGCTTGCGGCTGGCAGCGCCCACGGTCTGGGCCTTGCGTATTTCCCCGATATGCCGCTCATCGCTTTGAAAACGGTGCCTTTTCTGCGGCTCATCGTGGTCGCCGGGGTATCCAGCTATATATTGGAAGGATCGGACCTTCACCATCTCTCGCATCCCAGGAAAGTGCTTTCACCGGGGAATCCAGGATCTTATGACAACGGCTATGCCGGGCTTGCAGGAGTTATCCCCGACTCAAAGGGGAAAAAGGGAAACCTTTACGCTCTTTATCATGCCGAAGACCATGAGGGTATGCCCCCGATACCAGGGGGAATACCGGGCTTCTATGCAAGTGTAGCCGCAGCCTCCTCTACAGATGAGGGCCGCAGCTGGCACAAGATCGGCCCGGTTATTACAAGTGTCCGTCCCAAGGCATGGACGGCGTTCAACGGCCAGGCGGATCGGGGGGTAGGGGAACCCTGTCTCACGGTAGATCGTACTGAGAAATTCCTTTATGCCTACTACACCGACCACTCACGTATCGCGGGACGGGGAGTTCAGATATGTCTGGCACGAGCGCCACTGCCGGTGAGGGCTAGAGGATGGCGTAAATACTATAACGGTCAGTTCTCGGAGCCGGGATTGGGAGGAAGGGATACCCCTGTTATGTCGGTACGTCATCTGAATGACTCGGATGCCCTGATGCCGTCTGTGCATTACTCAAAGGCCCTGCACTGCTATGTGATGCTGTTCAACGTCAACTGCTGGAAGGAGCACAGGGATTCAGCGGAACCAAAGCTAAGCGGGGTTTACGTTTCCTACTCGGAGGATGCCACGGTGTGGCAGGAACCCCAGCGCTTGCTTGCCGACAATGCGACGGCCTGGATCGGGCATTCGGTAACCTGGCATCCAAGTATCGTTTGGGATCCGGGCAGTACGCAGAGCGGATGGCTGGTGTATGGCTATTCAGAGCGCTGGGGGCATCGGTCGGGTAACTCGGACACAAGCGGCATCCCGCACTACCTAGTGGGACAGCGGATTGCGTTTCGCCGCCAGGAACACGCGTGATGCCCCTGCAGTCGACAAAAATAGGAATACAGGGTGGGTGATGTTATAGAGGCTATGGTGTCTCACCGCGGGAGACCTTGTTGAGCACGTCCTGCCAGGAGGCAAAACGGGCGGTTGGTTTACCCGCGACAGCTTTTTCCAGGGTTTCAAAGCGCGGCTTTCCCGGCGGATCAAATGCCGCGGCAAGCGCCAGCGCGGACAGCGCCTGACGCGGGTTGAACAGGCGTCCGGCTGCATAATGGGCGTCTCCCGAGGCGGCGCGTTTCTGGTCGAAGCTGACCTTGGAGTTAACGAATTCCGCGTGGGTCTTGCTGCCGTCACAGTATGGGATCAGCCACTCCGTCGAATGCGCCAGCGATGCCTTGCTGGGCGACCGGTAAGAGTACAGATCGGTTCCGTTCCGACGCGCGGCGATAGCGAGTGTCAGGAGCGGTTCGATATCGTAGAGATGGTAATGCAGGGCGTCCCGGTGATGGAAGTCCGTACTGGAGCCGTCAGGCAGCAGGTTCTCGTCCACCTGGCGACGGTAACCCTCTATCGCTCCTTTGATCAGGACAGGGTCCTGCAGCAGAAATGCAATCAGTCCGGTCACCTTCAGGCGATGGCTGTTCCAGTTGCTCCGTGCGGAACCGGGGTTGCTGATACGCGTCTTCTCCCCCTCCTTCACCATCTGTCGCAAGTAGGTCGTTACCCGCGCCTGCTCTTCCGGAGTGAACACGGTACGCGTGAGATCGTAGGCCACCAGAAGCGGCTCCAGTTTCGTGTCGTTGATCGGGTTTCCCTGGGATTGGTTCGTGTCCGCCCAGGCTAGGATAAACTCCTTCGCTTTCCGGGCGTACGCGTTCGAAGGATCGGACACCGGCTTCTCCTGGACTGCCGCCGCCCAGCCCAGCGCGGCGATCTTTGGCATGTCACGCAGGCTTGCCTGCGTCCGGATCTTGACCGGGTCCTTCGCGAGCTTCCCCTCGCTCTGGATAATGGCGATCGGATTGGGGGTGTCCTTCAGCGCGTCGTTCGCGGTCTCGGTAAAGGCCGCGAAGAGGGCGCGTGCCTCAGGGTCGGACTGGACAAGGCGGCGGAGGGCAGCACGCTCTTTGAGGTCCGGCGAAATCGTGGAGTCTGCCTTGACGCGGGAGATTTCGGCGGGACGGGAAACATCTGCCGCGTGCAGGGGGACTGCAGCGAGGGGGAGGCTGATCAGGGCAGCGAGTGACAGTGCGGCAGTCCGCGCGAGGATCGGCGTACCGATCCTGCGCGGGAAAACGGTTCGGGGCATGATATCCTTTTCTCTCCGGTGGCTCAGTCGAACCACTCGTCGCTGGGGTCGAAGGCGGGGACGGGGATGTTGACGATGCGCATCTCGCCCACCGCCCGGTGACGGCAGCCCGGCTTGATCAGGATCGCGCTCATCGGCTTGACCGGGATCATCTCGCCGTCCAGCTCCAGATGTCCCTCGCCCTCCAGCACCAGGTAGATCTCGGTGAGCTTCTTGTGGTAGTGGGTCTGGGCATCCGTTTGTATATCGACCATGTGCATGGTCGCGACCGGGTTGTCAGGTTCGGTGAAGGCGCGTCGGGTCCAGCCGCACGGGCAGCGTACCGCCTCGATGTCATCCAGCTGCGCAAATTTATAGTTCGTCATTCTTTCGTCTTTCCTTGCCGACATTTCCGTGTCCCGTGTCGTCAGGACCGGGGCCAGGATAGGGCGTCGGACCCTTGATCGAATTGAGGGGCAAGCCTGCCAAGCGCCTCCTCGTACTTCGGTTCGTGCATCCGGACAGCGGCACGCCGCAGGAACGACCCCGGTAAAAGCAGGGGAGCACCCTCCTTGCGATTGATCTCCTTGTGCGGCCACGACTTTGCCCCGACCCCGGCAAAGGGGATCAGGTAATCCAGCGCGCCCTTCAGGCTGCGCCCGTCAGTGGTCCGAAAATTCCAGAGATCCACACCGGCGAAATCGCCCATGCTCGCCAGCCAGAAGAGGTTCATCAGGTTCTTTTTGCTATAGGTCCAGCCCTTGGTACGCCGCAGCTCCGAGGGCTGTGTCCCGTCCGGTTCGATGAGGTCTCCGATACGCTTGGACTTTACCCCGTTCAAAACAGCGCGGGCCAGGTCCATCTTCCCGGTGAACAGCGCCAGTGACACCACCTGGGCATCATAGACGGTTCCGTGATTGGTCTTTTCCGCGCCCTCTTTCTTCCCGAATTCGCTGGTGGTCAGCCAGTCGCAGTAGGCGGCCATCCAGGTTTCCATTCCCTTCTGGTCGCTCGCGGTCCAGCCTTTGTACCCGGCGATAAGGCCGACCGCATCCGGGATCTGCACCAGATCCTGTGTGTCTACGATTCCGAAGTACCGTCCCTTATTCCTGCCCGGCGTGAACTGCGCGTACTGGAGATGGGGGTTCATGCGGGTTTCCGGATTCAGGAACCAGGTTCGCAGCAGGAGAGCGATATGAGCCGCGTATTTTACATCACCCCGGAAATAATAGGCAAGGGAAAGGGGCCGGACCGCCTGCGTCAGCGCGTAGAGATACCGCTCATCGGTGATCTTTTTGGTTTCTGGGTTAATCTGCCCGTCTTTGTTGATGTACGGAAGACCGTCGGGTTTGGACGGATCGGGCCACCAGTAGATGCTCTGGCTGAGATAGTCATGTTTGTCACCTGAGGGGGGCAGAACCGCCTTTTCCATGACGGAATGGGGGGCGACCCCGATTGCCTTATCCGCCTCACTAATGAGGTCGGCAAGCGGTGCATCGAAGGATTTATCGCCCGCACGGATGCGGTCGCGGACACGGCGGAGTGTCTTACCGTCGGCGAGAAAGACGCGCGGCACGGTCGATAGGGCGGGTGCGGTCTCCGTGGGGGCGGCGACGGCACCGTGTCCGACCATCGCCGACCCCAGCAGGGCAGCCATCGTGGCAGCCTGACCGCAGCGAATGGCAAACTGTCTGCGCGTGACTTCCATTTTTACTCTTTCTTCTCTTTCTTCTCTTCCATCTCTGCGAGCCACTGACGAAACAGGGCGGCGTCGCTCGCGGTCTGCTCAAAGACCGCGTCCGTGGCAAGATCGCGCCAGCTATGGCTGCCCTGATACTCGCTGTGGAGCGAGATCGGACCCGTATACCCTAGCGCCGCCAGATGACGCAGTGTCTCCGGCCAGCGGACCGTGCCGATTTCCATGGGGCAGAACTGTACTTTGAAGCGGCGTCCCCCCGCATAGCCGCGGTCCTCCGACCAGAGGAAATCCTTCACCGCCAGCATCACTACCCTGTCCTTAAGCAGGTCCAGTCCCATCTCCCATCCCTTACTGCCGCCTTCTATGGCGGCATGGGCAGGGTCGAAATACAGACCGATTGCCTCTGGCGCAACGTCCTGCAGAATATAGTCGATATCCCAGAGCGATGCTCCGATAAAGGTGTCGGAGTGGTTGTGAAAGCCGCCCTGAATACCGATGTCATGGCTGATCGCCCCGAGATCCTTGACCTTCGCTTTCACCTCGTCGCGCTGCTGCCGGAGCCCGCCAAATCCTTTATATGGGTAGTAACCGAGCTTATAAAAACCGATACCGAGGCTTGCCGCCGACCGCAGAATCGATTCCGTGGTTTTATCCCTCGCATCGGTGATGTTGGTGGTGATTTGCCCGATCCGCACCCCGTGCTGTGCCAATTCGGCGGCAGCGCGGGGCAGGTCGTCCTCGACGCGATCCGGTTCGACGTGCCCCCCGGCCCGCACGGTCAGGTCAACCGCCGTGATTTCCATGGCGCGAAGCCGCCGGGCGATATCCGCCAGCGGCGGTCCCGCGAGGTGCTTGCTGAAAACCATAAGCTGAGAGGGGGTCATCGTCGGTTCCGTTTCTTACTGATCAATACTGGCCCCTGATTACAGATCGTTGCAGCCGCCGGTACCGGCTTTTTCCGGCAGCATACAGGCGTTCTTATCCAGAATGTTGCTCCACTTGCTCCATTTGGCGTGCCCATCACAGTACACGATGTTCTGTCCACCATTGTGACGTGTCATCGACTCTTCCTTGCCGACAAACGACGTTCGGTCCGGGTATGCACCACTACACATGGACTTCGGCGCATTGGCGAACCGGAGGCTATCCAGACGGGTCGCATTCGGATAACCTGCCATCGCCGAACAGCTTCCCCGGAAGCTGTAGAACTTCAGCACATTGGCAGTCTCCGAAAACATATAGGTTTCGGCGGGCAGGCTGAGAAGCGCCTCGTAAGCGGGGCCACGGTACCCGAAAGCCGGGGTAGTGCCGCCGACAATGTTCTCCAGAATCTGGTTGTTGCTTCCATACGAGGAGTCTGAGGGTGGGTTCGCGCCGCCACGGGCGTTCCCGTTCGCGTCAAAGGCCGCCAAGGGCGCTTTGTCAGATGGGCACAGGTAGATTCCCCAGCTTTTCACGTAGGGATAAAGCTGCTGCATCCAGTGCTGGCTGTATGAGGCGGTCGTCCCCTTGGCGCTGATGTCGTTATACGTAGCGGACGTTCCTGCAGGGATCGTGCTCGCCCCACCGGAGACCACAGGCATGAATGTTTCGTCGTTGTCCTGCAGGTACTGCTGCAGTCCGAGCGCCATCTGTTTGGTGTTGGACAGACAGGCAGTCTGCCGCGCTTTTTCCCGAGCCTGAGCGAAGACAGGGAAAAGAATGGCCGCTAAAATGGCGATTATTGCGATAACTACGAGCAGTTCGATCAAGGTGAACGCGCTAGAGTAATTCGGGCGGATGCGGTCGTTGAAATAGGGTCGCTTCATCGGTGATCTCCTCCTTGGAGAGCATAGGGTTTGGTCAGGGCCAGAGTCAGGCGAGGATGTCGTAGCGGTCGGGTGTGATCTCACTTTTCAAGGGTTCTCCTTTGAGAAATCGTTCGATTTCGTCGATAGCGTGTGTGCCGATCTGACGCAGCGCCTGACTCGTCGGTCCGGCGATATGCGGGGTGATAAAGATACCGGGACACTGCCAGGCGAGGTGATCTGTTGGCAATGGCTCCGGCTCCGTGACATCGGTGTAGAGCTGGATTTCGCCCGCCTGGGCACGGGCGAACAGCGCTTCCTGATCGACAACGACCGAGCCGGGCTGCAGAAGGGCGGTACGCCGGGCATCGAGCTGGCGGCGGGTGGCATCCGTGACGGGGGCGTGGAGCGACAGCACATCGGAGTGCCGGACAAGTTCGTCCAGATCGTCGACTAACTCGACCCCGAGCGCGGCGGCATCCTCGGTGCTCCAGTACGGGTCATAGGCGATGACCCGGCAGCCGAACGGCGCGAGCAGGGGCGGCACACGCCGTCCCACCTGCGAGAGCCCCCAAAGCCCCACAGTTAAGCCTCTGAGGTCCCGGTACGGCTCAGTCTCGTTCGTGCGCTGTCCCGCGCGCAGCGCCGCTGTGCGTCCCATCGTCTGTCTCAGTCCCAGGATCATCAGCCCGACCGCGAACTGTGCTACCGACGGCGCCATGCCGGACGCGCTCTGGGTAAGCCGTACCCCCTTGGAGAGCAGTTCCCTGGGAACCAGGTGCCGTATCGAACCGGCGGCATGGGCAACCAGAAGGGGGCGTTCCATCGAACGTCCCGCGGATGCCGCTGCCCAATCGTCGTGGGTGAGGGATCGGCTCCCCCAACCGGTGAGCATCGCGTCCGCCCGCCCCAGCAGGTCGTGGAAGCGCTCTACGCTCCCGGATGTTGGGTCAAATCGCACGATTTCGCCCATTCCGGCGAGGCGCTCAAAATCGGAGGTCTGGAAAACACGGCGCAGGCGTGCGTTGTCTGGCAGGTTGATCAAAAGCATGGACATCATTGTAGTTTCTTCTCCGTCGCCGGGGTGGGCGCGGAGGTGCTCTCCCGTTCGATCAGCATTCCCCGTACCGTCACCCGGCGCGGTGCGCCGACGAACGCCCCGCTGAGTCGGCTCGCCGCAAGGTCCGCCGCCGCCCGCGCGATCTCCTCGATCGGATGCGTTGTCGTGGTAAGAGGAATCGCCCCATACCGCGTCATCGGGGTATCATCGTTTGCCATAACACTGACATCTTCTGGTATACGCAGCCCGCTCCGGCGAAGCTGCGCGACAAAGACCGCGGCAACAAGGTCGGGGAAGCCGCAGATGGCGGTCGGTCGTTCCGTCAGCTGAAGGAACTCCTGGGCTATCCGTATACCTTCGGCTTCATGAAAAGCCTCATCGGGCGTTGCCGGGAATAGCCACTCATCACGGACCGCAACATTAGCTTCCCGCAGGGCTCGCTCAAAACCGGCTCGGCGCTCGCTCCCGGCTGCGTTGCCAGCGATCTGATAATAGAAGCCTATATGCTGATGTCCCTGATTAATCAGAAAGACCGCCGCCTGATGCGCGTTGTCTTCGCGGTCGAAGACAACCTGATCGCAGGAAATATCGGGAATAGCGTGGTCAAAACAGACGAGGATTCCGCCATCGTCCTGGTACCGTCGGAGTTCGTCGTGCGTCTCCTGTTCCATATCTCCCATGAAGCAGACAAGCGCTTCAGAACGCTGGCGGCAGAAGGCGCGAAGCTGAGCCCGCTGGTCTACAGGTACCAAGCCCGAGTTATCTCCCGCGGCGTAGATCGGGGCCTCGTATCCCTGCTCTGTTAAAAGGCGCTGGATGATCTTTACTTTGCGAGTCGCATTGCTCAAGTCGAGGTAAGGCGTAAAAAGTCCAACGAGGTTGTGGCTGCGCTGCCGAGACAAACGCTGGGCATGAGGATTCGGCTGATAATTCAGGGCATGGGCGACGCCAAGGATGTTTTCGCGTGTCTGCGAGGACATCCGCTTCTTTCCGGAAAAAGCACCTGAGGCTGTGGATAGTGCCACGCCCGCCGCGCGAGCGACATCTTCTATGGTCGCCGCTTTGCTGCGAGCTGTGGTAACCAGGCCGCTATTGTCCGATGCCGTCGTCATCCCACACCTTCCTCGGTGATTTTGGGGAAGCGCTTCCCCAAAATCACTATACCATATCATTTTTACCGCTGCATCAGACGTTGTTATGCGAAGGAAGGGGAGCAAACGGCCTATCGAAATAAAGAAAGGTTGACATGCTGCGCTACCTTCCGTCTCTGCTGATCGAGACTCAGCAGGCGATTTACGGGGCGGGAAGGACGAAGTTTGTCTGAACGGTCTCGCCGCTGCGCTGCAGGGTCAGCGCGATCGTATCGCCCGGCTTCTTCTTTTGAAGTGCATAGGCAATCAAATCCGTTTCCCGGGGCAGTTTGGTCAGCGTATCGAAACCAACCAGAACATCACCTTTCTGAACTCCCGCTCGTTTGGCACGGTCATGGGGGGCATACTGTCCGACGGCCGCCACAAGCAGTCCCGGACCATTCGGGTCCGAATCGAGTTTCATCCCCCCGAGAGCCGCACGTCGCAGTCCCCAGGTGCTCACCCGCCACGAG
>JAZKEA010000130.1:0-6389 GCA_040387315.1 Armatimonadota bacterium
AGAGCGTCGCCCTCGTCACGTCCACCCAGAAATTTCCGATGCCCGCCGCCGAACGCCTTGCGAGCCCCCGCACCAGTGCAACGGCGACAGCGATGCCCGCTGCTGCCGACATCCAGTTGTGAATCGACAGCGCGACCATCTGTGAAAAATAGGAGAGTGTGGCCTCGCCGACATAGTTCTGCCAGTTGGTGTTGGTGGTGAACGATGCCGCCGTGTTGAAGGCGAGGTCGGGCGTCATCTCTTTGGCCCCAAAGCCCTGCGGGTTTAGTGGCAGGACACCCTGGAGACGCAAGAGAGCGTAGGTTAGAAGCAGTCCCACGACGCTGAAGGTGAGCAGGGCGGCAGCGCATTGGGTCCAGTGCTGGTCCTCGTCATCCTCACGCACCCCGAACAGGCGGTACAGGCCGCGCTCGACGGGGCGCAGAAGGGGCGAGAGAAAAGTATTTTCCCCCGTGAAAACGCGGGCCATGTACGCGCCGAGTGGCTTCACCGTGAGCAGCAATACCCCGAAAAGTAGGGCTGTCTGCAAAATACCAAAAAGTGTCATCGCGTGTGCCTCCTAAAACCTTTCAGGGCGCAGCAGTGCGTACAGCAGGTACGCGAGCAGCAGGGCCGCGATCAGGGCCGTCCAAATATAGTCGATCATCGCTTTCAGGCTCCTTAAAGCCGCTCGCAGCCGCGCACATACGCGGCGGAAAGGGCAAAAAACGCCACGGTTAATCCTATGTAAAACACGTCCAGCACGTTTCCGTACCTCCTCGACCAGCATTCAAAGATGCGGGCCAGAAACGACAAAAGGCCAGGAGTACCGCAGCGCTAACGATGCCGCATCCCTCGGTTTCCCGATAGGTACACGCGCACCGCACACCGCGAACCCCTGGCCTCCTCTGCGACCAGCCGAACCTGTTAGGGTTCAGCCCTTCGCCGTAGCAACCAAGTCGCTCACGCTCTCTTCAGTTATCGCGGGTGGGTACTACCCCACCCGCTTCGGTCCACCGCTTGTCAGGCGCTCCACGTCCTGACGGAGCAGGCGCTTCTCCACATCCACCGACAGGACATAGACCTCCACCTGCTCGGCGGCGTCCACATCCACGTCGTAGTAGCTCCGTACAACCTCGACGGCGGCGACACGGGCGATAATCGCCTCCACCTCCTTACGGTGGATGGCTCGCAGTTCCTGCCGCGCCGACTTAATAAGTCGCCGTCCTTCTTCCGAGGCCGCGAGATGTGCCTCCGTTGGGGTATAGATTCCCCCGCTCCGCACAATCATGATGTCGCCGACAAGGTGCGCCCGAACGTCGGTGGCGCCGCGCCCCTGCTGTTCCCGTTGGAACCGCATGAGTGCGTTCGCCACCTCAGCCTCGATACTACCTTTAGTCGTCCGCTCCATTGTTCCCCGCAAGCGCACCTCGCGGCCATACAACCCCAAAAACGCAAAAAGCCAGCATCGCCTGCTGACGCTCATGCGCCGCGCGATGCTGGCCTACGGTCCGCACCAAGCACAGCCCGCAGGCGTGAGCTTCTTGCCCCCGTCAACCAGAAACGGAAATATGCTACCACGCACTTTTGCGACTAGCAAGATATAAAATGGAGAGCACTCTTCTCCGGATAGTCAATCTTCTCCCTCAGCCAAACGCACCGCTTCGCGCACCAGAAACGCCTCCAGGCGCGCGTATGCTCCATGGCAGTCCACAACCGTTTCTTTGGCCTGCTGAACCGATTCCCGAACGGACACCAGAGTCTGCTCGAAGGACGCCTGCTCCCGCATCACGCTCTCTGCCGTTATAGTGTCGCCTTTTGCCTGTGCGGCAGCTGCCTTTCGCCGGAGTTTCTCTATTATAGTTTCAAGATCCGAAACCATCTGCTTCAGGTTTTCACAAGCCTGCTCGCATTGAGCCACGTGTTGGCGGCTGCCCTCCTGCATCTTGCGCAGCGGGGCGAATGTCTTGACGCAGGGGTTTGCCTGATAACGATCGAAAACCGTCGACGATTCTTTCAGTTCACGGCGCATCCTCCGCCAGATTGCACTTTTCTTCCATCGTGCCGTAAGGTGAAGCACTTCGGCAGTCTCCTCGCGAACGCGCTCCTCTTCGCGTTGCAGGGCCGTCTTGCCCTCATCAATGGTGCGCGTTGCCTGCTCCATCCTGCGCCGTTTTATAGCCAGATACTCCTCGTATTCCGCTATGTCTTTACCAACTCGGCGGGCCTCGTACTCATCAGCGGACAGTTTCCGGCTAGCCTTGAGTTCCTCGATATACTGCTCCGTTGACTCGATGAGCGCCTGAGAATTAATGCGATCAGTCATTGCCTGAGCGGTGTGTGCCCTGTGCTGGACGCGCAGTTCCTGGAGTTCACGCTGCGCTGTTGCCAACAGAGCCTCCGAGCTATTGGCAGGGAGTCGATCTTTCAAATACCGCCAGAATCGCTTAAACATGGTCCTTGTCCTGAGGCCCTCTTAAGAGCGGAAAATCTTGACGCGTCGTTTCTCGTTGCCTATAATGCCGAGACATGACTGACGCTTCGCTCTTCCCTGAATATCCGCCGGTTCCGGCGGCAAGCCACTGCCGCCTTGATCTGCCTCCCGGCTCTTTGACCGTTATTACAGGATCAATGTTCTCCGGTAAGACAGAAGAGCTCATTCGACGTGTGCGTCGTGCGCTTTACGCGCGCCGCTCGGTACAGGTTTTCAAGCCTGCGGTCGATACCCGGTCCGATGATACTGTCATCCGCTCCCACAACGGCATTCGCCATCTGGCAGTCGCCGCGGCAAGTAGTGCAGGGCTTTTGAGTCAGGTAAACCCCAATACGGACATTATCGCCATTGAGGAGGTACAGTTTTTTGATGCCGGAATCGTGGAGGTCTGTCAGCAGCTCGCGGACCACGGCCATCAGGTCATTGTCGCCGGACTGGATATGGATTTTCGCGGCTGTCCCTTCGGCCCTATGCCGACACTGATGGCGGTCGCCGACGAGGTTGTGAAGCTGCGCGCGATCTGCGCCAAATGTGGGCTGGACGCCTCCCGTTCACAGCGCCTGATAGATGGACGGCCCGCCCCCGCCTCAGCCCCTACCGTTTTGATCGGGGCACAAGAACACTACGAGGCTCGCTGTCGCCATCATCATGAGGTTAACGAAGGCTGAGCCCGCCTGCGGTTATCGCTCAGCATCGGATTCAACGGCAAAAACAAGTATACTTCTGCGGGGAAAACAGAGTAATATTACCCTGAGGGTAGGAAGTTAAGCAGCCGATCAGGAACCTTCCTGAGAAACCGCTCAAAGACGCGCGTTCGCAAGCAGACCTGGCTCACCGATTTAGATTGGGCTTACAGTAGTTTCGCCTCAGGCACTTGCCAGCGAAAGAATAATGAGGGTACCCATTGTCGTTCCATTTTTCTCGCCTTTCCAGCCGTCCCTTGCCCCAGCACCGTTTTGCGGGCGTCACCGCACTCCTCGCGGTTGTCTCATCCATCCTGTGTGGTGTTATTGCCGCGCCCACGCTCGCGCAAACGCCTGAGGATGACACCATCAGTGTGACCTACCACAATGATGATGGCGGAGTGTCGATGATTACGGAACCGGTAGAGAACATCGGTGGCGTACCAACGTCCCAATTAACTGTCCCTGATGCAGCGCTGAGCAAAGCGGAAACCGCATTCGCCAATGTGGAAGACGGCACTGCGTTTGTCGTCACTCCGACAATCGATCCCCAGCTTCTCCTCACCTTCAATCTGAAGAATGATGTGATAAGTCCACCAACTTCCCCATTCATAATCCGGAGTCTTACGTATACACTGCAGGATGCACCAGACTTTTACTTTGACTCTCTGTTTCCTTTTGGGCCGAGTTCAAGTAGATTCACCGCAGACTTCACAGACCGTATTGGCAGCACCGGTACCAGATTCCGTTCCCTGGTCTTCACGGCGATACAGACCGACAGTTTTTCAGGTCTGACTTTCGGCGATTCGGAAGAGTTCCGGTTTGCGATTAATGTACCGGGTACGATTGGGCGAAACTATGGCGTACAGCTTCGTTCCAACGGCGCGCAGCAAGCTGAATTCGATATTCCCTCTACCTATGCACCTGAGCCGGGAGCCGCCTCACTGCTCCTTCTGGGTTTAGTGTGCCTGCCTGCCGCAGGGGCGAAAGTACGGCGTATTCGCCGCACTCGTCGTTCCGCCTGACACAAACTAATACAGAGACAGGGCTTCAAGCAGTCCTGCCTCTGCGTCAGAAAGAGTTTCTGCATGCCCACTGACCAGATCGCACCCCCACCAGACTCTGCAATCCTCGAAGCGGAGAGTGAGACGGACGGAATTCTGGTTCGTGCCTTCCTCTTCACCGACATCGAAGGCAGCACCCGTCTCTGGGAGGAGCATCCGGTCGCCATGCGCCGGGCGCTCGCCCAGCACGATGCACTGTTATTTGCCATCGCAGAGCGGCGGGAAGGGGATGTTTTCAAAACCATCGGCGATGCGTTCTGCATCGCGTTTCCCACGCCGGAGACCGCGGTTCTTGCGGCAGTAGAGGCGCAGCGCACCCTGACTGCGCAGGAGTGGGGACCGGTCGGCGAGATTCGGGTTCGAATGGCAATCCATTATGGTGAGGCGGAGGCGCGCGACAACGATTACTTTGGTCCCTCTCTCAACCGAAGCGCGCGCCTGAAAGATGTCGGTCACGGCGGTCAGGTTCTTGTATCAGCTATTGTTCGCGACTCGCTGCAGCGCCCGGATGGTTTTACCGACAGACAGTCAGAAGCGAGTGATATCGAGTTTCTGGACCAGGGTAAGCATAAGTTAAAGGACATCAGCGAGTCGGAGCAGGTATACCAGGTTTTAGCTCCGGGGCTATTAGTCGATTTTCCAAAACTCAGAACACCATCCTCCCATCCGAACAACCTGCCCGCCAGCACGACATCGTTTGTGGGACGGCGTGCGGAAGCGCGGGCGGTACGCAGCCTGCTGACTCAGGACGGCGCACGTCTCATCACGCTGACGGGCATGGGCGGGACGGGAAAGACACGTCTCGCACTCAGCGTGGCTTCGGATGTGCTGGAGATGCATCCGGAAGGGGTATGGTTTCTGGATCTTGCGCCTCTTGCGACACCCTCCCTGGTGCTGCCAACACTTCTCCGAGCCTGCGGCCTCACGCCGGACCCCTCTCAGACCCCACTCGAGCAGCTTTCGCAGCACTTTCGCGAGGCGAAGGCACTCATTGTTCTGGATACCTTCGAACAGGTCGTCGATGCCGCGGAGGATATCGCTGCGCTGCTTACGGCGACCAACTTCCTGCGGGTCCTGGTGACTTCACGCAGCCTGCTTGAGCTCAGCATGGAATACGAGTACTCGGTGCCCCCGCTGCGCGCCACGGACTGTGCGGCCCTGTTCGAGGCGCGCACACAGCAGGTGCTGCCGGATTTCACCCTGGATAGCATCACGCGACCCGCAGTTGAGGCGATCTGCGCCCGCGTCGAGAACCTTCCTCTTTCCATAGAGCTCGCCGCCGCGCAGATGCGCTCCCTCCCGCTTACCGAGATCCGGGACGCTCTTGCCGTCAGCATGGATGTTCTCGCGACCCGAACGCGGGATCTTACCCCGCGACAGCGGTCGCTAAAAGGGACGATTGACTGGAGCTATAGCCTTCTGACCGAGGAGGCGCGCTGCCTCTTCCGGAGTCTCTCTATCTTTGTCGGCGGCTTTAGCCTGGCGGCGGCGGAGCAGGTCTGCGGCAGCACCCGAGGCATCGCGCCCGTGATGCCAATACTAGAGCGGCTGCGCTACAGCAGCCTGCTGCGGGAGGAAGCACCGCTCCCAACCGACGAAAATTCGGATGACGCCCCGGTTCAACCAACAGGCTCATCTCGTCAAAAGCGTTATTATCTACTGGAAAGTCTGCGACAGTACGGGGAGGAGCTTCTTCGGGCAGAAGAGACTCAGGCACGGAATCTGAGCGACGCCCATATCCAATTTTTCCTGGAGTACGCGAAAGAGCAGGATGTCCTGCTGCGTGGGGCAGGGCAAAAGAAAGCCAAAGATGCGCTGGAGACTGAGGTGGCAAACCTGCGGGCGGCAATGGACCGGGCGGGGGCACGCCAGGAGACAGTCCCCGCACTCGCCCGGTTCGGTGTCACGCTGCGGAATTTTTGGAAGCAGCAAGGCTACCTGCAGGAAGGACTGCAGTACCTGAGTAAGGCGGTCGCGCACAAAGATGTCATCCACGATCAGGCTCTCACCGCTGACCTGCTTTTCGCCGCAGGCAACCTTGCGTACGAAAATGCCTTAACCGAGGAAGCGCGGCGCTGGTTCGGAGAAAGTGCGGAAGTCAGCCGTGCTGTTGGAGACCCTGCCAACGAAGCCCGCGCCTTGACCGGCTTGGGGGCTCTTGCTTTTATT
>JAZKEA010000130.1:6399-8209 GCA_040387315.1 Armatimonadota bacterium
CATTCCCGGCGCGCTGGTGCAGATCGCGGCCGCGACCGGACTGGGTGCCCTGGCTTTTATTCGTGGTGATCTGGTAACCGCCGATATCTGCTATACAAACGCGCTTTACCTGCGGCGCGATCTGGGTGATAGGCGCGGTGAGACCGTGCTTCTGAACAATCTCGCACTGCTGGAAATGTCTCGCGGGGACTACGCACGGGCACGACAGCTTTCGGAGGAGAGTATCCGCAATGTTCTGAGCCTGGGCGATGAGGCGACAGCGGCCGCCTGGTGGAATGGTCAGGGCGCGATCTGTGAGGCGCTGGGCGACTTCGCGGCAGCGCGGGACGCCTTCGAGCGCTGCTACGCGCTGGGTAAGCGTCTTGGGATTCCTCGCGCCCGCGCCCTTGCGCTCATCAATCTGGGCAAGCTGACGCTGAACGAGAACGACGCGGCAGAGGCGATGCGGCTCTGTGCCGAGGCGCTTGAGATTGTTCAGCCGATCGGCGATCAGCGGATCATCGCGCCTGCCCTGCTGGAGCTTGGTCGCTCACAGCTCGCGCTTAGCGACATTTCTTCGGCCCTGCACAACAGTTATCAGAGCCTCGTGCTCTATCACCAGGCAGAGGAAAAACCGGGTATCGCGGCCTCTCTGGAAGCGCTCGCCGAAACCGCTCTTGCGGTAGAGGAAGCGGCGCTGTCCCGTCTCTTTCTGGAAACCGCGACTCTGCTCCGCAACGAAACGGGTGCGCGCCATACGCCACAGGAGGCGGATCGTATGGCAAAACTGGAGCGGCATATCTCAGGAATACCCACCGAAACCGTTCCCAGCCTTGACGCCGCGATGGCTGCCGCCGAGCGTTTCGCCGCCCGTGTCCCCTAACGGACGTCTACACCCCAGGAACCTGACATAGTTTGACCGGGAGGCAGCGCGACAAGCCCCCATTGCTCGTGGTTGAAGGCATCCGAGCCACAGGTCATCGGCTCGATGGCAAGCGAGCGTCGGCGATGAGATTCCGGCAGCGGGTCTCCGGAATAGAGTACAACATAGTTAAAAGCCTCATCCATCCAGATACCAAGACGCCTACTGACGCCTGAGGAAGCGAGACGAATCACCAGATGTCCCGCCGAATCCCGCACAGGATTCAGGTAGCAGGTATTAAACGCTGTGTTACCAATCGAGCGCGGCTCCCGAAAATCTAGGGGCGTACCTTCGACGGAAAAAACCCGTCCTGTCGGCAGAATCCCCGGGTCGAATTCCAGTATAGATTCAAAAGGCACCTGCAGCGTATCCGCATCGATTTGCTCAGACCCGACCGTAAAATAAGGATGAAAACCGGCGCCTACCGGAGCCGTCTGCTCCCCCGCGTTTGCCACTGTGAACCGGCAGGTCATACCCGAATCATTCAGCGTATAGCGAACCGTGACCCGCAACGCAAAGGGGTATCCAGGATGCGCGTTTGCCTCCAGCGAGACGGCAAACATTGCCTCAACCTCTGATTGCTCCACGATTTCCCAGGTCACCAGACGCAGAAAACCGTGGATCGCATTGGGGCCATCCTTGTCATTGCGTTCCATCTGGTAGGTATGGTTCTCGAAAGTGTAACGCCCCTCGCGGACGCGACCCGGAAACGGGATCAGGACATCCCCCTGACCGCCCACCTTTGCTTTCGCACCGGAATAGCCGGTAATAATGCTCTCAACATCGCCCTCGGCATTCTCCCGCCAGAGTCCACGCAGCGCAGCCCCAAACGGCGACACCCTGAGACGCAAGTCGCCCAGGCTCAGAATAATCTCGGCATCTTGAAGTTCACCAGGGGGATTCGCAATA
>JAZKEA010000131.1:0-2734 GCA_040387315.1 Armatimonadota bacterium
TCACGAGCTGATGTTTTACATTTTGTTTCTGTTGTTTTTCGTGTCAAACAAGGTGTTTTCCGCTTTCTGCTCGCTGTGGCTTGCAGTGATGCTGTTACCGCCATTTGGAGAGAACCTGGGGCCAGTTTTCAAAGTTCTGTTTAACCCGATTAACCTTGAGTTTATTGCCGGACTGGTATGTGCCCTTCTCTATCGCAAATTTCGCACAATTAACCCTTCTGTTACCGTCATTTTAGGTATCGGCTTGCTGATTGCGTTCTTCGTTTCTTCGGTGGATATAGCGAATCGGTATCTATTTGCCATCCCCTTTGGTTTGATTGTCCTGGGAAGCTCCGCCGCAAGCTCCGCCGGTAATCTTAAGATTCCGCGTTTTCCCGTCTTTCTGGGAGACGCCAGCTATTCGATCTACCTGGTGCACATACCGGTGATTTCTCTGGTGTCCCGCATAATCGCCAAGGCTGCCCCTGCCTCCGACTGGGAGGCGGCTTTCTTGTGCTGCGCAGGTGCATCGGTTATCGCAGGATCTGTTTATCACGGCGCAATAGAGAAGCCTGCGATTCGCGCCTTCAAGCAGCTGATCTCCCCGCGGGCCACTAGCCGGGGAAATTCGGATAAAGTTCCGAAACCTGCCGAGGTATGACACTGCGAATCCTCTTTGTTGTCTCAGGCTCGCTCGAGTCCGCCTCTCCGCGGTATCGCGCGGTGAATATCGCCGAGGCACTGCACCTTGGTGAGGGGGTGGCAGCGCGTGTTGTGTCCATCGATGCGCCCTACAATGTAGATATGCGTCGGGGTGATGTCGTAGTGCTCCACCGGATTGGTTTTGCCGGGGCAGGAGAGCGATTTGTTACGGCAGCACGTCGCGCTAGGGCGGTCTCTGTTTGGAGCACCGACGACCTGTTATTCACACCGGATTTCGGTCATCAGATAGGTATGCACTTCCCGGATGACACGATCCGTTATCGTCAGCACCGCGACGCGGCGAAAGACTTCGCCAGGATGCTTTCCGCCTGTGACGCGGCTCTTGTCTCGACCGAATATCTGGCTCAGCGCGTAGAAAGCACCCTTTCCTCAACGCCCCACCCGGTATTCGTTATCCGTAACTTCCTCTCGTCGGTGCAGATTGCGCACTCCGATACGGCGCTGCGTGCTGTTTCGCCTTTGCCGTCGTTATCGGAGTCAGAAGCAGGGACTCCGGTAACGATCGCCTACCTTTCCGGCTCCGCCACACACAATATGGACCTGGCGACGGTCGCGGTGCCGCTCGCCTCAGTCCTTTCCCGCTTTCCGCAGGCTCGTCTGCTGGTGGTCGGACCGATTCTCCTGCCACCGGTGCTTCAGCCTTTCGCGGACGCCGGGCGTATTGCGCGTCACTCTTTTGTCCCGTGGCCGGACCTTCCGGGACTGATGACACATTGCCGCGTAGACATCAATCTCGCGCCGCTGGATACCTCCCGCGCCTTCAGTCACGCGAAAAGCGAAGTCAAGTACCTGGAGGCTGCTGCGTTGGGGATTCCGACAATTGCCAGCCTGTCTGCCGGTTTTGCCGAAGGGGTAAAGGAGCATGAGTGCCTGCTCGCGTCAAATTCCGGAGACTGGGAACGCTGTTTGAGTGATCTGATTGTTCGTGCGGAGACTCGCCTGAATCTGGGGCGACGGGCATCAGAAGCGGTGCGGGAGCGGGGGACGTCCGAGTCGAATGCCTTAGCGGTACGCGCCATATTTGAACGGATTGCGTCACGTACTCCCGCACGAGAATTAGCAGGTACCGGGCAGGAAATAGTCTGGGTGCAGCCTGCGCTGCTGGACCGTGTTCTGGAAGCGGCGCGACGGCTTGAGCACAGTATGATGCGCCGCTATTTGCGAGGTGTACGTCACCTGCGACTCCTGCGCGAAGATGTTGGGACCTGACGTGAAACCAGGTCTGTCTCGCCAGAGCCCCCTCCTGCGCGGGGTTAATCAACGGCTTCTGGTTGTTCTGCTGTTGATGACAGGCGCACTCTCGGTTCTCTGGGCTCTTTCGACGCCCGTGCCGATTGGTATGGAAGGACGGGCATGGGGGAACTATCACCCCGACGAGAGCAGCCATGTCGCGGTCGTTCTGTTTATCGCCGAACATGCCGCACTTCCGCCGTACCGGATACCGTACGATACCTCCGTGCATCCGCCGCTCTATCATCTGGCAGCGGGCGCGATTGTCGCGACCATGAGGCCGTTTGTTGGTGACGCGGGCGGACTCCGAGCGGTTCGGTTATTGACCGCGCTTTGCGGGGTTGGCACGGTATGGCTTATTTACCGTGCGGGGCGGCATCTGATGCCCCGGCAGACGGCTTTATTCGCAGCGACGCTTGTTGCTCTGGTACCGATGCGAGCATCGCTTGGCGGTGCGATCAACAACGAGAATCTTGCCATGCTCGGTGCCACCGGCGCTCTCGCGACTATCGTCGGTGCTATCGTCACCGGGACCCGCGGCAGCGCCGCGCGCTGTGGGAAGTCTGAGAACGGCTTCAGCACGAAGCGAACGCTGCTACTGGCTTTATGGATAACGGTCGGAGTCGGGAGTAAACTGACCTGCCTGGGCCTTTTCCCCGCGACGTTTCTTGCTCTTGCTTTAGCAGCCCGTCAGCGCGGAGATTCTCGATCCGTTTGGATAAAGCAGATTCTGATCATCCTGGGAATTCCGGCGCTTTTCCTTGGCTGGTGGTTCGTGCGCAACCAGGTTCTTTACGGAGAT
>JAZKEA010000132.1:0-1185 GCA_040387315.1 Armatimonadota bacterium
ATGGAACAGACCCGTACTGCCGGGCGGCGGTGGCGATCCGCCCGCGCTCTCCCAGGTATTCAGTCCGATATGGTGATGGTAGCCCCCGGCGCTCAGAAAAGCGGCCTGCGTACCGTAACGCTGGGTCAGCTCAAAGCCCAGGACACCCTGGTAGAACGCCAGAGCCCGGTCCAGGTCCGCGACTTTCAGATGAACGTGCCCAATATCCACACCGGAATCAATAGCAGACATCGTTATTATTCTCCCTTTACGGCGAGTTCGGCGATCCGAACCACAAGATTGGTACCATAGGGGTAGCCGGTCAGTTCCAACGCCGCCAGCGCGCCGTTCTGGGTGAATTCCAGGGCTTTGTCCGAATCGATCCAGCGGGCAGACGTGATTTTGCCCGGTAGGCCACGGATAGCGCGAGGGCCGGTCCCGCCTCCGCCCAGGGTCACGTTGGCATCCCCCTTTTCGCCAAGGTTGTGCGCGAAGTAAAAGTAGCTGCCGTCCGATTCGAGCACGAAGTCTTTGCCCATGCAATGCACACCGGGCACGGTTTTGCCTCGGTAGATCACATCGCCCGCCAGTTCAACCCACTCCCCGGCACGCTCCAGTACCGCCGCTTCATAGGCGGGAATCGCTCCGGTCGCGGTGGGGCCGACATTGAGCAGATAGTTCGCGCCCACTTTGCGGCAGGCGCACAGATGCTCGATCACATCGCCGGGTGAATGATACCGGAAGTCACGGCTCCCAATGCCCCAATGTCGGTTCATGGTCTCGCACATCTCCCCCGCCACATACTTAGGCAGGCCCGCTCGATCCGGCGCGGAGGGCAACCCCTGCTCGAAGGTCGTGCTGTCCAGCTCCGGATGCCCCAGCTCACCGCGCTTGCTCAGCCCGGTGTTGTTGATAATCATCGCTTCCGGTTGATAGCGCCGAATCGTGGCATAAAGACGATCTTCCTTCCAGTCCGTCTTCCGCGACCAGTTGCCGTCGAACCAGAGACCGCCGATAGGCCCATAGTTCCGGCAGAGCACCTCAACCGATGCGTTCAGATAGTCCAGGTACTCGCTGAACTTCTCCTCCGAGCAATTACGGCTGTCCAAACGCCAGTCCAAAGTCGTATGGTAGAAAAACGGCACGATATCCTCGGCCCGGCATCCCTCCACAAACTCCGCGATAAGATCCCGCCCGGCGGGCGAG
>JAZKEA010000132.1:1195-3264 GCA_040387315.1 Armatimonadota bacterium
GGCGCGTCGAAATCCGTCAGACCGCGCGTGTCGTAGAGCGAGAAGCCGTCATGGTGCCTTGTGGTCAGGGTGATATAGCGCATTCCGGCTTTTCGCGCCGTTCGGGCGATGGCGCGGGCGTCGAAATCCTCGGCGGTGAAGGTGTCCTTCAGACGCGCATACTCCTCGACCGGAATCTTCTCCAGATGCTGGACCCACTCGCCGCGCCCCAGCTGCGAGTACAATCCCCAGTGAAGAAAGAGGCCGTAGGCAAGCTGCTCGAAGCGGGCAATACGCGGTTCGGGAACGGGAATGGTGTTCATACACCTTAAATTCGCGTTTGGGCAGACAATTTACTTCTCTTCCCCCAGTTTAAGCCGGTACCCTTGTAGTGATCCTTTATTCCCAGTATTCCCAGAGGCAGCGGACACCATCGATAATGCTCAGGCAGAATTTATTCAAGGGTTTCTATTACGGCTGGGGCATTATCGGAACCCTGGCGGTGACGGAAATGGTGTCCTGGGGCATTCTGTACTACGCCTTTTCGGTGCTGCAGACATCTATGGCAGCCGAAATGGGATGGACGCGCCCTCAAATGACCGGCGCGTTCTCGCTTTCCCTTCTTATTGGCGGTCTGGCGGCGATACCGGTCGGGATCTGGCTGGACCACCACGGCCCACGACGCCTGATGACCCTGGGATCTCTCCTGGGAGCATTGCTGGTATTCCTCTGGTCCGGTGTGTCTACCCTTACCGGCTTCTACTGGGTCTTCGCGGGTATCGGACTGGTCAGCGCGGCCGTTCAGTACGAGCCTGCCTTCGCCGTCGCCGCCACCTGGTTTCAGCGGCGGCGGAACCATGCCCTCACCATTATCACCCTGGGTGGCGGAATGGCGAGCCCGGTTTTCGTGCCCCTGACACAGCGGCTCAATGAAGCCTTCGGCTGGCGCTCCGCACTGGTAACGCTCGCGATCCTCCTGGC
Organism: Armatimonadota bacterium; assembly: GCA_040387315.1. Lineage (GTDB taxonomy): Bacteria > Armatimonadota > Armatimonadia > Armatimonadales > Armatimonadaceae > JACMJB01. The sequence continues at coordinate 2,156 of JAZKEA010000132.1, forward strand.
AGTTCTCACAGTTCCGGCACATGCCCTTGTCCTGCGCCGACGCCCCCAGGACCGAAACCTCCTGCCGGACGGAGACCCTCCGCAGGCGGGCGCTTCGACCACGGGGTACGTTGCCCAAAGGCTTTCGATGGACCGAGTTCGCGAGGCACTCCGCGATTCGGGGTTCTGGTGGCTGACGATCGCTTTCCTGCTGACGACGTTTATTTTTGTCTCCTTTTCGGTCCATCTGATTCCCTGCCTGATAGAGCGCGGGTTCAGCCCGAAGATAGCGGCGTCCGCTCTGGCGGGTGTGGGCTTCATGCAGATTCCCGGTCGTATTCTGTTCGCGCCGCTGACAGATCGCCTTTCAGGAAGGACTGTCGTCGCAGGGCTGTTCATTATGCAGTCCTTCGCTATTGCCGTTTTCTTTTTCGCACCGAATATGGCCGGGCTGCTGGCTTTCGTTACCCTGTTCGGTATGAGCGCGGGAGCCGGTACACCGTCCCGCGCCGCGCTGACGGTGGAGCGTTACGGTGCGGAGCGCTACGGCAGTATTGCCGGAGTTCAGTCGTTGACAGTCAACGGAATCCGTGCCGCCGCGCCATTTTGCGTCAGCCTGTTGCGGGAGCAGAGCGGCGGCTATAACTCGTTCTTTGTTCTTGGAATCGTGCTGTCGCTTTTAGGTACGTTTTGCATCCTGCTGCACGACCGAAGGCCTTTCGTGTCAGACGCCGATTACAAAAGCTAAACTGAGTGCCAACGAAAACTCCAATTCGGAAGTATATATCGGCACCTGTCCGCCATGGGTTGAGTCGTTTTGTTTTTATGCTCCCTTATTTTTGCGACGCACTATAGTTATAAAGCCCAGTGCGCTAAACGAAAGTAAAGCAAGCGATGATGGCTCCGGCGCGGCGGCACCGGCGAGTACGGTACCGCGATAGGTTGCAGTCGCACTGTTTGCGTTATACGTAACTTCCCAGAGATTGTTAGGCGAGGTTACCCGGTCCCAGGCACCTGTGAGACTGGAGGAGGTGAAAAACGTAAAGTTTTGTCCCAGGGTGGGCGTGAAACCGTCGGTCAGCGCAATTTCCAGCACGCCTCCCAGGCTAGCCGGACCGCCGAAAGTAAAC
>JAZKEA010000132.1:3274-3864 GCA_040387315.1 Armatimonadota bacterium
CCGCTTCCCTGGGTATAGCCGCCGCTTGCCGAAAAAGCGCCGATCCCACCGCCGCTGCCACTTCCCATGCCGCCCGAAAGGGTTCCACCGCCGTTACTGATGCCTCCCAGAATGCTTCCGCTACTGTAGAGCGAACCACCGTTCAGATTGTAAATCCCCGACGGATTGATCCACTGGATCGTTCCAGCATTCGATACTACCCCGCCCGTCTGGGTATAGTCGCCCTTGAAGCTCGCCAGTTCGGGTGCATCGATCTCCACCAAATCGCCGGAGAAGTTTCGAAGCGCGTAGCGATCCGTTACGCCTGAAGCCGTCGTACCGGAAACCAGAAGGGGACCGTTGGCGAAGTTCTTATCCATGCTGATCGCTGTGCTGCCGGTATAGCCGGTAGGGAGAAAGCCGTGCAGACTGGTTCCCGCCCCGGTCGCATTGTCCCAGAGAACTGCCTGACTGTTGCCGCCAAGCTGTGCGTTTCCAATTGTCTGGTTTGCACCCACGACAACCGCCCCGGCATTGGTGAGCGTACCAACGGCTCCAAAGTTACGGACGGTGTTAGCAGAGATATCGTAGAGTGCCACGGCTCCCGTTCC
>JAZKEA010000133.1:0-7738 GCA_040387315.1 Armatimonadota bacterium
CTGCCTGGGGCGTCGAGTACACCGCCGTTAGGCAGGGAAACCACCTGCTGATCCCGCTGATCAACTTTTTGCCGGAGGTGCAGACGGTTCGGCTGGATCTGCCCGGCGTAACCGAAGCGACCGATCTTATCTCCGGTGAGAAGATCGATCTGCGGCAGATACGGCTGCCGTCCATTGAGCCCCGGCTGCTCAAGGTCAGCCGTTAGTCAATACACCAGGAAAGCAGGCAGTTATGGCAAAAAGCGACTACGAGCTGTTCAGGGAAGGTCTGGAGCGGAAGCGTGCCCCTGCCGTCGCACGGGCGGTGCAGCTGCTCGCCGACGACCGGTACGAGGAGGCGGAAGAGGAGATCCGTACCGTGGATTCGTCCATCTACGGCATGGTCGCGACTGCCAAAATGTACCGTGAGCGGCTCGCGGAACTGGTCGCGGACGGGGTCAATAGCCAGAACAAGGCGCGTGTGGAAGCGGTCTACCATCGCGCCTTGGCAACCGCTCAAAGCGCGTATCCCGAACCGCACACCGCTATGGAGGCGGATGACTACACTGCGGGACAGGCCGAGGACCGCGCTCAGCTGGTCGCGATCCTTGGCTACGACCTGGACGATAAGTAGAAGGTTACGGGCCCCCTAACCCCCATAAATGGGGGAACCAGAAGGACTCGGCTGAACTTCCCAGCCTCGCCTGCGTTATCGCATATCTCCGGTTCCTCCATTAAATGGGACCTGCCCTCACCCCCGCTTAGCGAGCCGTCTTCTGAAAGAGTTCTCTATCGGAGTCGGCGAGGTGGGGCGAGGCGATGGGCTTTTCGGGCTTTCTTTCGTCGCGCTTGTCGGTGAGGACGCTCAGGAACGGAACGGCCAGGGCATCGCTGCGGTTCATCGGGTCCAGACCCAGAACCACCTCAATGGTACGCAGGAGGCTGAGCTGGTCGTAGCGGTCGCTGATCACGGTATTGCGCTTGACGTTCGGGCCGATAGCAAGCGCGATGGTGCGCGTGGCATCGACATGGTCGGGGCCATTCTGGGCATCGTCCTCGGTTACCAGGATCAGGCTCTCCTTCCAGATCGGGCTGTGGGCGATGGTCTCCACGATCCGTCCCAGAGCGGCGTCGTTCTGGGCGACAAACTGTGTCGGGTTTAGCGGCTTGCCCGTCGCTCCCGCCGTGTGGTCGTTGGGCAGCCAGAGGTACTGAAGATTGGCTACCTTCCCCCGCTTTATCTGCGCGTCGAAATCGGTCTTCCATGCCTGGAAACGGGTCATGTCGGAGACCGTCATATCCCAGGAGCGGTAATTCGACGGATACCGATACAGGTACTCGGCGAACTTGCGCCGCAGGACTGGTCGCTCGGCGAGAGCCGCCGCCAGGGTGGCATCGCCGCACAGGAACTGCGACAGCTTTTCAGCAAAATCCGGTTTTGCCAGAAGAGTCTCCGCGGCCTCGGGCGTCGCGGCATGTCCGTAGTAACTGCTGGCGAAGTCGTAGTAGGCGCGGCCACGGTCCGTCTGCGAGGCGAGCGTCATCATCTGTCGGTAAAACTTCTTCGCCAGGTCGCTGTCCGGCCCGAACTCCTCGCTGATCAGCTTAAAGCCGCGCGTGTAGAGAAAGTAGTTTTCTCCGTAGATACGATAGTCCACCTTGCGGGCATCCAGGGCATCCCAGAGGTAGGCGGGCGAGGTCGCCGCGGGCACCATCCCGAAAGGGTACCCCTTGTACTTGCCGGAGTAGGCGGCATTCCCCAGCCACTCCAGAAACGGGCTCGCATAGCCGCTCGTCGTAAAGCTATGGCCCAGGACACTGATCTCTCCGTCCGCGTAGTAGTTGTCGAGCGTCACGAACTGCTCCGAGAGCCTATGGGCGTTCGGGGTGACATCCCTGCCGAACAGGGTCAGATACGGGTCGCCGTTCGCGCGGGGAAGATCGCCCAGGACCTGGTCATAGGTCCGGTTCTCCCGCACGATATAGAAGACATACTTTATCGGCAGTTTCGCGGCCCCGGCGGGACTGAAAAGCGGCGATCCCTCCTGGACCTGCCGGGTCCACGCGGGGAGACTGTCCCCGATCCCGGTTTTGGGAACCGTGGAGAGCGACCCTTTCAGCAGGGTCAGCACATAGTCGGGGCCGCTGCGGGCATCGCCGGTCGGCTGTGGGCCGAATTTGTTCGCCTTGCGGGGTCGAATTCCTTTGGCGCTCAGGAGATACAGGTTATTGGTATCCGCCAGCACCTTGGTCGGATACCAGCCCGTCGGCATATAGCCGAGGACTTTGTGCGACACCCGATCCAGAACCGCGACGGCGTTGATGTTCGCGAGGGTCACATAAAGACGGTCCCCATCCACGGCGCAGGATGTCGGAGCGCCGCCGTGGCGCGTCCCGTTGGCGTTCAGGTCAATCGTCTCGGTGACGGTATCACTTGTGGTGTCTATCACCGAAACGCTGTCGGAGTTCTGATTGACGACATAGAGCCTGCTGCCATCGACCGCAATATCCTGGGGAGCATTGCCGACAGTCAGGATCTTCTGCCGCTGCAGCGCCAGGTCATAGACATGGACCGTGTTTTCTCCCAGGATCGCGGCATACAGCTTATTGTTGACGATACGGATGGTCTGCGGGAAATAGCCGGTCTCGACCTCCTTCTCGACCATTCCGGTTTCCGTGTTCAGGATCGAGAGCTTGCCCTGCTGGTATTTGCCTTTGTCGAAATCGTCAGCGGTTGGCGCGGCAACAAGCGATGCGACCACGATATGCGTGGCATTGAGCGGCGCAATGCCCCCCATATAGCCCGCCGTCGCTGTGTAGGTGCGGACGGTCTGGAACCGCTTGTTGAGCCGAAAAACCTTTTTGCTGATGCCCCCGCTGATATAGAGGTCCCCATCCATCCCAATCTGAGCGGAGGGAAAGAGGGCATCGAAGAAGAGCGAGGCGCGCACCGTGCCGGTCGTCGGATCGACCAGGGAAACCTCGGGCTTGCTCGTGCCGGTGTAGTAGCCCGTATTCAGCACCACGATCCGGTCCCCATAGGCGATGGCCTCGTAGGGGAAGCGGCCCACTTCGACGGATATTCCCGCCGGGGCGATCTTCCAGCCCGTCGGCAGCTCGATGGCAGCATTCGCCGCGGCGAGATTGGGTTTGGCCGCGGCACGCTTCCTGTTGATATGCGCGAGCGCGAGCGAGTAAGGCGTCCTGCGAATCGACTCCCAGAGTTCCCGATTGAAGCGCTCCTCGTTGGCGGGATCATCGGCGTCGATATCGCCGTCATCATCGTCTGCGTCGATCGCCTTCGCTTTGGGGGCGGGCGGCGCGGGAGCATCGGCGTATGCCGGGGGCACGAGAACGGTCGAGTACGGCGAGAGAACAAAACAGGCAAGAACGCCCGGCAGCCATCGCATGAGGGGTCACATCTCCGAGATGATTTTGGCGGACACGTTCCGCTCCAGTCACTATTATTCCGGGACGCGACCGCTTCCTTTATTTGCTGCCGGCGGGGCTGACGGGAGTCAATAGAAAGGCGTGGGCGCGCATTTTGTCGTCAAGCGCCTCGCCAACGATCTGGCCCCGGTCATTGATCGCGGTCGCTTTTGCCAGCACCAATCCTAATCCGGGCGCGATCAGGTCATTGAGGTCATGGGTCTCGCCCCCGTCCCAGACAACCGCCCGCTGATAGACACCGCTCTTCATTCCGCAGCCGACGACAACGCCGCGATTATTTATTCCCAGCGCTTGATTGAGGCGGGTGCCGCCCTCAAGCGGGTTGAGCACTTTTATCTGGCCGTTCTCCCAGAGAAACGGCGTGTTCGTTGACGATCCACTCTGACCAGTGGAACCGACGACCTGTCCCCGGTCATTGACCGCACACGCAATACCCTGGTCATCATCGAACAGTGTGCCGAGAAGCACCATTTTGCCCTCTGTCCACAGAACCGCCTGTGGCTTGCCCCGGTTCACGATGACACTGCCTACGGACTGGCCTTTGCTATTAATGCCATACGCGATGCTGCTGGAGGTATCCGCGGGCGTTGGCAGTTTCACCGGATTCCCGCTTTCCCAAACAACGGCAGAAAGACCGTCTGCGGTACCGGCAGCCTGCCCCTTATTGTTCACTGCATACGCATGGCTGCGATTTGGGGATAACGTGGTGGTCTTTCCTTTCGTCCACAGGAATGCCTGATCGGAAAGGCCCATAAAATTGATGCCGACGCTCCCGTAGTTCTTGATCTCTGAACCCCCTGCTGCCTGCCCGAGATCGTTAATACTATTGGCGACGGTATAAAGAAGGCCTTTTGGCCCGGTGATGTCGCGAACTTTGCCGTCTTCCCAGAGCACGGCATGCGCGTCTATTTTCGGCTCCAGCTTCGCCACCTGACCGACCACCTGTCCCTTGTTGTTGATGCCGTAGGCCCGGCTGTTGGGAAAGCCGGATATCGCCCCAAGATCGGTCAGCTTGTAGCGCGGGGCCGGATCCTGTGCTTCCACGGTTTTTATAGCGGTGACAAGCAATAGAGCAAAGCAAGCAAGGATAGCCGGGGGATTATATAGTTTCATGTGGTCTTCGGAACAGCGGGAGAGTGGACGCGGATGGTCCTAGAAATCCTAACTATTGTAAGTGAAACCGCCGAGGTTTTACAACTTTCCAGGTTTAAATAGGTAGCGCCCTCCCTATCGAGACTCGATGGGGGGCTTCCCAGGTACAATCAGGTCAGTTCATGAGATCGAGGTAAAGGGGTTTGTGCGCTGTCACCCCGTTTGAAAGGAGTCGCCGGTGAAGTCGGTCCGCATGTTCCGTCGATGCTGGGTCTGTGTCATTGGCATGGCAGTCCTGCTGTCCCTGCCTCCTGTGGTTCGGGCGCAAGTCCAGACCCAGGAACCTCCCCCTGCCGCTGCGCCGCCGGTAGAGTCTGCCGGGGAGGACAGTGCGATCACCGATTCCGAATCGGGAGACCGCCGTCTGCCCCTTGAGACAGTCGCTCCCTACTCCACGTGGAAGCATCACACGGCTCAGAAGCCCGAGGACGCTCTGATCCGCGTCCGGTGCACCCCCGCCGGGGGCGGCGCGGAGGCTGTGGCGACGGGGCTCATGATCCGGTGTGACGGTTTTATCCTCCTGCCCCAAAGCGTCTGGGAAATGACCCGAAACGGCGGCAGTCTCTCGGTCACTCTGACCGGTGTGGATGGGGTAAACGAAACTTTGAACCGGGGCGGCGCACAGGGACACGGAGCTGCCACTTCCCCGGCGTCGGCCCCGCCCGCGCCATCTTCCACGGCAGTGCCGCGCCTTCATCGGCATACGAACGCTACGGTCCCCTATGCCCTGGTCAAGACAAACGGTTACCATTCCCGGTCCCTGCCGCTCCTCGACAGCGGCACTGTCGTGACGGGAAATGCGATCCGCGTGCTGTGGTTCGGGACAGGAACCAGAGCGTCCGGAGCGTCCGGTATTCGCGTACTTCGGGGAGCCGTCGGTCCTGCCGAACAAAGCAAAGACACCTTTTCTATCGTCGGGACGGAAGACAGCGCGGGGATTCCTGTCGGCGCGGTCGTGGTGGATGCGGAAAGCGGAGCCGCGGCAGGCGTGGTGACAGAGGCAGGCGCGAAGCCGGCGTTTGTCACGTTCGCTCGATTCAACCTCATCTCCTCCGAGGTCGGTCTGGCTCCCGACCGGGCCGCCGTCCGATTAGGCGACCGTCCCGGCGCACTCCCCAACGGCTCGCCGGAGATGGTCTGGGTTCCCGGCGGACCGGTGGCCCTCGATGGCGAAGCCGAGGCCACTTTTCAGCGAGACTACGGAACCAGCACGGTCTGCACCCCCGGCTTCTGGATGGCGGTACAGCCGGTGACCAACGGGGAGTACAATGCCTGGCTGCGGGGCAAGTGGCGCGCTCTTCCGTACGGCTGGACGGATCAGGACGTTCTCGTGCCGACTCGCCGACCGGATCGCCCCGCCTGCGGCATGTTTCCGCCGGAAGCCACCCTTTTCGCCGCCTCGCGCCGTTCCCGTCTCCCCACCGAGGTGGAATGGCGTCGTGCCGCGTTCACCAGAGATACCGCCTGGGTGGAGGAGATAAAAGAGAGTTCTGCCCAAGACGAGAAGAATTATAGGATTTATTTTAACGAGTTATATAATCGTTATTTCGTTGCGTTGGAGACCGCAGTTTCTATGGCCAGCTCAGAGGTTAGGGCTCGGGCGCAAGCCGCCCGAATCCCCGTTCCAAGGAGTATCCTGATTCCCTTGACGCCGGAGCTGGCAGACGTGGTCACTGAGATACGACAGGCGAGGATGCAGGTACCGAGAGATCAATGGCGGTGGGGTCAGGTCGGCCCAATCGACGCCTTTCGTCAGGACAGAAGCGTTTTTGGTGTACGGAACGTGCTGATGAACGCACCCGAGCTGGTCAACTCCCGGCTTAACGAGGCGCTTAATGCTCCAAAGCGCTACCCCGCGACGGAAGATCCGGACCTGACACAGTACCGCTGGCGTGGTACCGATTGGGTTGCAGAGGCCAATGCGGTCGCTCGCAACCCGGCGCTGGAGGACCAATCCTACCTGTCCCTTACGTGCCGCGGCTTCCGGGAATTAACGCTCATGGGATTCTGGCAATTCGGCGAGTATAAAAACGCGGGTATGACCTACGATACGGGCTCGGGACAGGGAGTCTTCTTTGGACAAGTTTCCGCGCGGCGACAGATCCACGCTGGCTTTCGCTGCGCCCGGTAGGTCCCTTGCTCCCGATAAATCAGGAAAACCCGATGTCGTTGACTATTCCCGCCGGGCTCGCCGCTGTCGCCGCCGATCCGACTGTCGCCGCCTGGCTGGAACGGCTCCCCAATATCATTGAGGAACTCGTAGATCGCTGGCAGATAGACCTCGACAGGAGCGCCCCTTTTGCCCAGGCAAGCTGCTCGTGGGTCGCGCCCGCCGTGCGCCGGGACGGAACCCACGTGGTACTGAAAATCGGCCTGCCGCTGATGCCGTCCCGGCACGAGATCGACGGTCTGCGTTTCTGGAACGGGCGGCCCACAGTGCGGCTTCTGGAGGCCGACGGTCCCCACGAAACCCACAACGCGCTGCTTCTGGAACGGTGCGAGCCGGGAACGCCGCTTGCCGAATTGCTTCCGGAGCCGAAGCAGGATGAGATAATCGCGTCGCTGCTGCGCCGACTCTGGCGCACACCGCCCGATCCGCACCCGTTCCGCCCCTTATCCGAGGTGACCGATGGCACGGCGGAGGGGGCGACCCGGGACCTGGCAGATTGCCCGGATGCGGGGCTGCTGCGGGAGGGGATACGCCTGTTTCAGGAGCTGCCCTGGACCGCTCCGGAAGCGGTGCTGCTCGCGACTGACCTGCATGCCTGGAATGTTCTTCGAACCGACCGTGAGGAGTGGCTGGTCATCGATCCCATGCCTTTTGTCGGCGACCCCGCCTACGACGCCACGCAGCACCTCCTCAACTGCGAGGACCGTTTGCGTACCCATCCCCTCGGAACCGTCGCCCGTATGGCGGAGCTTTTGGAAATCGATACGCAGCGTTTGCGCTGGTGGATGTTCGCTCGCTTGGCAGTGATGTCCCGCGGCGGTAAGCATAAAAAGCTCTACGAACTGGCCTGTGGACTGGCGTGAGGCGCTGGCAGACGACGAAACGTTTGCGGTCTTTTCCGATACCCATAGCTTTGACTGCCGTTCAACTCACGATGTGTTAATCTAGCGATCCGTCAGGTTGCTTTGTTTTGAATTATTTCTTTCG
>JAZKEA010000134.1:0-421 GCA_040387315.1 Armatimonadota bacterium
GTCACGGACTGGACGGCAGGCGGCTGGAATCCTGAGGAGACGGCGGAACTTTCGCGCCTGCTGAAGCCAATGGGGGTTGACCTGGTCGACTGTTCCTCCGGCGGAAATGTCGCTAAAGCAAATATCCCTGTTGGTCCGGGCTACCAGACACATCTATCGCATCAGGTTCGGCAGACGGCTGATATCCCGACGGGAGCTGTCGGCATGATAACGTCGCCCTCTCAGGCGGACCATATCATCCGAACCGGGCAGGCCGATATGGTACTTCTTGCGCGTGAACTGCTTCGCGATCCCTACTGGCCGTCGCGGGCCGCCAAAGAACTGAGGCAGGAGATACCGGCTCCTGTACAGTACGTGCGAGCGTGGTAACAGGATAGACCGACCGCTTTCCCGACGCACCAGACAAACAAAAGCGCGGGGC
>JAZKEA010000134.1:431-13261 GCA_040387315.1 Armatimonadota bacterium
GCTAAACGGTTAAGTTCAGCTAAAGGTCTTAGTAGCGACCGCCGCCACCGCTGCGACCACCGCCGCCGCCGTAGCCACCACCGCCACCGCTGCGACCACCGCCGCCGCCGTAGCCACCGCCGCCACCGCTGCGCTCTTCACGCGGCTTGGCTTCGTTCACGGTCAGTGAGCGGCCGCCCATGCTGTATCCGTTGAACTTGGCGATTGCGGCGCGAGCCTCAGCATCATCCGGGATCTCGACAAAGCCGAAGCCCTTGGACTGGCCGGAGTACTTGTCTTCGACAACGGTCGCTTCCGTAACGTTACCCGCTTCGGAGAAAAGCCGTCGCAGCTCTTCGTTGTCGGCGCTGTAAGGCAGGCCGCCTACATAGATTCTCATTCTTCTGTTCCTTAGCGCTCCACATCCATTTTCAAGGACACGGTGCGCCTTTTAGATCGTTCGCCCTCGATGACGATTGTTCTGAGCGTGCGCTCTCGGTGCGCGTTATCGACAGTAAACAGGAAACAGGAAGAACAGAAACCAGGAACGGGGAGTAGGCCGACTGATAGGCTGGCATACGAAGCGTTGAAGGAGGCTGAAACTGTTTAATGCGTACGTTCTGTTCTGGCGGAATGAGGGCATTCCCCGCCCGGCACAAGGGGATAATACCGTATTAATGCGAAAGTAGCAACTTTTGCAAAATGGGCTGCAAATATTCCTCATTTCGTCATCCACATCGTTCGTAGGCGCGGCGAGACGAGAGTAGTGCGCTGCGCAACGATATAATAAGTTTGCTATGTCAACGCCGCCCACGCCTGAAGAGAACCCGATCCCACCGCCGCTCTCCGTATCTCCGATTGCTGCCGCGTCCCCGATTAAGATGACGCTTGCGCAGCATCTGGAGAACTTGCCCACAAACTCGGGCTGTTACATCTACAAAGATAAAGACGGCACCATTATTTATGTGGGAAAGGCGATCAACCTGCGGAACCGGGTCCGCTCCTACTTCCAGAAATCTGCGAACCACTCTCCCAAGACGCGGCGTCTGGTCGAGAATATCGTGGACATGGAGTGGATCGTCACCGACACCGAGCTGGAGGCGCTGATCTTAGAGTGCAACCTCATCAAGAAGCACCGACCCAAGTACAATATCCGCCTGCGCGATGACAAGCACTATCCGTACCTTCAGCTGACAACCAGCGAACCGTTTCCGCGCCTGCTCATCACGCGCCGGGTCAAGCAGGCCGACGGCAATAAGTATTACGGGCCGTTCACAAACTCCCACGCCGTTTACCAGACGATGGATCTGGTTTACAAAGTGTTTCCCCTCGTCACCTGCCGCAAGTACTGGACCAACACGGAAAAGCAGAAGCCCTGTCTCTATCACCATATGGGCCGCTGCCCGGAAGCTCCCTGCGCGAACATGGCGGATCAGGAGCGGTATAACCAGAGTGTCAAGGACGCAGATCTGTTTCTCTCCGGGCGACAGGAAAAGCTGATCAAGGAGATTGAGCGGAAGATGGAGGCGGCGGCTGAAGACCTGCAGTTCGAGCGCGCTGCCAAGTACCGCGACCAGCTGCAGTCGATCCGGACAGTTGTCGAGCGGCAGAAGGTAATCTCCACGACACTCGGAGATCAGGATGTCATGGCGGTGGTTGCCGATGATGCCGGAGCCTGTGTCCAGATGTTCTTTATACGAGGCGGCAAGCTGATCGGACAGGAGCATTTTCTGCTGGAGGGGACCGAGGGCGGCGAACGGACAGAAGAGAGTATCGGGGAGGCGACCTCGGAATTTCTGAAGCAGTATTACCAGGATGCCGCCTTTGTTCCCGCGGAGATACTGCTGCCGACCTATGTCGAGGAGTCCGAGATTATCGAGTCCTGGCTGCGTCAGAAAAAGGGAGCCAAGGTGACGATCACGGTTCCCAAGCAGGGAGAAAAGCGAAAGCTGATAGAGCTTGCCGCGACCAACGCCCAGCTGGCGCTGGACCAGATCAAGGCGCATAGCGCCGCGGAGCAGAGCCGTGTCGATGGGGCGCTGCGACAGCTCGCCCTCGCGCTGGAGATGCCGAACAATCTGCTGACACGCATCGAAGCGTATGACAACTCGAATGTTCAGGGTCGCCATGCAGTCGGTGGGATGATCGTTTTTGAGCAGGGAAAGCCTAAGAAAAGCGAGTATCGACGCTTCAAGATCGAGACCAGCGAAGGAAGCCCTGACGACTTCGCGATGATGTTCGAGGTGCTGAGTCGGCGCTTTAACCAGATGGCGGAGAAGAACCCGAAGTTCACACCCGAGCCCAGCCTGATCCTGATCGACGGTGGCAAGGGGCAGCTATCCTCCGCCCAAGCCGCGATGAAGCAGTTTGGCTATGACTTCCCGATGATCGGCCTCGCCAAGCAGTTCGAGCTGATCTTCGTTCCGGGTCGCGATGAGCCTATCGAGCTTCCGCGCAACTCACCCGCGCTCTTTCTTCTGCAGCGAATCCGCGACGAAGTCCACCGCTTCGCTATTACCTACCACCGGAACGTCCGGGGACGCGCCGCGCAGATGTCGATTCTGGACGAAATTCCCGGAATTGGGCCAGCACGACGCCGGGAACTGCTGAAGTTCTTTGGCTCGGTCGAAAAGATGAAGCGCGCCACGGCAGAAGATATCGCCAAAGCGCCCGGTATGAACAAGAGCGCCGCGCAGGCTGTCTTCGACCATCTGCGCGGCGCTTAACGGCAGGGCAGATTAGCCCTTCGCCTTGTTACCGGGCCACTTCTTTTCCTTGTCCCGCTTGAACGGGTCCAGAACAGCGTTCAGGGTGTCGCGGGTGGCATTACTGCAGGCGGCTCCCATATGACTGCGGTTGCCTTTGCTTCCCAGTCCCGCATTCCCCGTCGATTTACCCTCGCGGATAAAGGCACTCAGCAGGGGCTTCTGATCCTTGACATCTACAAGCCAGGTTCTTGTCTTTGCCAGACCTTCGCGCTGCTCGTTGAACAGGTTGCGCTTTAGCTTGGAATATGCCTGGTCCACCACAACAAACATTACCAGGTCCGCGTTCAGCGCCTTGCCGACCTTATAAAGGTTATCCTTGCGATGCTCTTCCTGATCGTCGAAGTTTATCCCGGAGTCGGTAATTGCTTTGGCAACCGTCGCCTCGTCGATTATTTGAAATCCCCGCTGGAAGAACTGGTCGTAGGCTTCCATTTTAACGGCGTTCGCCTGATCGCGGCGCTGATCGTCTTTTTCCCCGGATTTGTCGATTACCGGCAGAATCGCGACCCGGGTAGTCGCGGGGGTGTACTTCTGCATCGCAGATAATGCGGCTGACATCGCCACCTGGTCGTTCTGTGCCCTTGCCGGATACGAAGTGGTGACAACTAAGGCGGACGTAAAGGTAAATGCAGCCACAAGGGGCAGCAGTGTCTTTTGCAAATTTTTGTGGATAGTCATCCTGAGTTCTCCTGGGATAGTGGGTTAATTTGCCTGCCTTGCAATATTATCCAAAACTAATCATTATCCTGCTGTGCTGCAGGCATATCTCCCTATTCGGAACGGCGTTCAGGGAACTAACTATGCCTGGCTATTTGTTTACGGAGTAGAGACAGTTCAAAGAGTAAATCGTGAACCTATTGGCCGAAAAATACGTACTATTACAGGGTGCTTAGTGGATAAGGCAACCAAAAACAAACCATGAACCCGACCGTAACACAACCCGGTGAATTGACCCCTCCCGCCGCGCCGACAGCGACTCGCCTGGTAAAGAAACATCCGCTTGCCATTCGCTGGCAGCACTGGATCAACTTCCCGGTGCTGATGGTAATGATGTGGAGCGGACTGCTGATTCTCTGGGCCTATCCGGTCTACCCTTCCGAAAAGTTCGCGTTTCGGGTCCCCGACCGTATCTCTTTGTATAAATGGGGAGCCGCGCCGGTCTATAGCGAGACGCCGAATTCGGAATCTTACCCAGTGACCGAAGCAAAACGTTACGACATACCAGTAGGTTTTCGTCTGGCGGAAGGGATGAATTGGCATTTCACTTTTGCCTGGTTCTTTACGCTGAACGGGGTTGCCTATATTCTGTTTCTGCTGTTCTCCGGCGAGTGGCGGTATCTGCTGCCGCGCCGCGAGTCCTTTGTGGAGGCATTCAAGGTTGTTCTGCACGACCTGAAGCTCTACCGCAAGCCGCTGCCGCCGGGGAAATTCAATCATGCCCAGCGAATCGCCTACACCTCGGTCATTGTGATGGGGGCGGGAATGGTGGTCACCGGTCTTGCGATCTACAAGCCTGTCCAGCTGGCCTGGCTTGTCGCCTTGCTGGGGGGATATCAGACAGCGCGCCTGGAGCACTTCTGGCTCACGATGCTGCTTCTGGCCTTCTTCTTTGTGCATATCGCGCAGGTTGCGAAAGCGGGCTGGAACAACTTCCGCGCCATGATTACAGGCTATGAGGTGTCCAAACGATGAACGAGCGACAATCAAATAGTGACGAGGACATCGTCGCCACCGGACCCGATGCTGAGATCGAGGCCCGTATGCGCCGCCTGTCGCGCCGCTCGTTTCTATGGGCAGGGCTGGCTACGGGTGCGGGAGTGGGCGGCCTGGTTGCCTTTAATAAATATGCGGCTGAAGATAAGGGGGCGAAAACACCGCTTCGTAAAGCTCTCGCCTTCAACGAAGTGGTGGCGCAGCGGCTCTTCTACCGACCCACCCACCTGGCGACGGAGTTTCCCCGATCCATGGCACGGGAACCCCGCAACAACTACAAAGGCGAAACTCCTTATGTCGATCTAGACGCCTGGAAGCTGAAGCTGACGGGACTTGCAGGAGGCGCATCACAAACGCTGACGCTCGCGGATCTGAAGGGACTTCCTCATGCAGAGCAGACGACCGAACTCAAATGTATCGAGGGCTGGAGTACGGTGGTGAACTGGTCCGGTATTCGATTTATAGACTTTGCGAAGCGATATGCCCCCCTGTCCGGCACCCGCTATGTCTCCATGGTTTCAGAACCGGCGGATTATCCGGACGAGCGTTATTATGTCGGTCTGCATCTCGCCGACTGTCTGCATCCACAGGCGCTTCTCGCGACGCACATGAATGGGAAGCCACTTACCGTGGAGCATGGTGCGCCGCTCCGTCTGGTGGTGCCGCATAAATACGGCATCAAGAACATAAAACTAATTACAAGTATTGCTTATACCAGCGAACGACCGACGGACTACTGGTATGAGCAGGGATACGATTGGTACGCCGGATTATAAGAAGATTAGAAAGAACTGAAATCATGAATCCAAACTTGAAAATTGCCGCTCTTGGGGCCGCCGCTGGGGTGGCAGTGCTTGGTGCGCTCACGTCCCTGCCGGGAAGGGAGGCTGTCGCGACTGCTGCGGTACAGACCACAGCTCGTACAAACGCCCCGTTGCCAAAGCCAAACAAGAACGGCAAGGTGGTTCTGTCGGATAGGGAGTGGCGCAGGCTGCTAACACCAGCGCAGTACAACGTTCTGCGCCACGAGGGGACAGAGGCCGCGTACTCGCACCCCTATAACAGCCTGCATGACAAGGGGACATTCGTCTGCGGAGGCTGTGGGCTGCCGCTTTTCACCTCTGAAACCAAATTTGAGAGCGGTACAGGCTGGCCGAGCTTTTATCAGCCGATCAACAAAACAGCGGTCAAAAACGTGGTCGACCGAAGCTATGGAATGGAGCGTACCGAGGTGCAGTGCAGCCGCTGTGACGGGCATCTCGGTCATGTCTTCGATGATGGCCCCAAGCCAACCGGTCTGCGGTACTGCATGAACGGTCTCGCGCTGAAATTCATTCCCACTCCCAAGCCCAGTGAGGCTGCCAAGGCCAAGTAGCCTCCATGCCGGGGAAACATCGTGTCGGCAGCCCGCGTCTAATCAGGAAGGAGTAAAATATTGCTATGAGACTCTGGATTAAGTCAACAGCCATTGCAGGCATTGTTCTCGCTGCGGCGCTCGCGCCGAACCAGGTCGTGGCGCAGACCGGCGAGACAAGCAAGCCCACGGCACCGGCTTCCGATGGGAAGAAAGAGCCCCCAGCGCCTGCAGAAACGAAGGTCACGCTGAATCTCCAAAATGCGCCGCTGCGAGAGGCGCTGGAGAAGCTGTTCGCGCAGACCAAAAGCGACTTTTCCCTGGACGGGTCGGTACAGGGTTACGTAAGCCTAAAAGTGACGGATCAGCCGCTGGAAAGCGCATTGCGACTGCTCCTGAATCGCTCGTCGGTTCCGCTTACCTATACGAAGGAGTCCGGGGTCTATTTCATCAAGCCGCGCCGCACCCGGCAGGCGTCCGAGGTCAGCGAACCACCCCTTCCCGGCGAGGCACGTTCCGGAGGAGGGGCGACGCAGCGAACCTTGATTGCAGATCAGGATGGAAACCGCCTGATCACAGCAGAAGGCGTATTGGGCGGAGGACGGCATCTGGATGTCATCCACCTGATGTATCTAGACCCTGCGGACATTGCGTCGTTGTTCAACATCATCCAGATACCGACGTTTTCGCGGCAGATGGGTGCTGGATCCGGCGGCAGCACGTCGAGCGGTCAGGCTATCCTGCCTAAAAACTGAGGTCACCTCGTTGGCGAAAGCAAAAAAATAAGCTCCCCTAGGGAGCTTATTTTTTGTCTGCTATCTGAATCGGCTTACCGCGTCGCGTTGTGAATCGCCTTTTTTGCATCGCCGAGCAGTTCCTGGGCCTTGCCCTCGACCTGCTTGGCTTTACCCGCGATATCGTCCGAAACATCGTTGGTCAAATCGCCTTTGGCGTCTTGGGCCTTGCCCTCAGCCTGTTTCAGCTGACCTTCTACCTGATCTTTGTTGGGAAGTGGATTGTTCATTTTTATATACTCCTTCGTTGTAAGCTACCTATATTCCATTTGTACCCGGCAAGCTATAGCGTAAAACACGCACGTGCTATAATCAGGTTTACAAACGGCTTCCGCGCTTATTGATCGCGAAGAGGATTAGGGTACACAATGCGTCTGTTGTTGCGCTGGATTATTGGGGCTGTTTCTCTGTACTTGACCGTGATGGCGGCAAAAGGCATTGGGGTCAACGGTTTGGGGCTGAAAGATCCCACAGCCGCTTTCATCGCGATTGCGGTACTGACTCTGGTCAACGCGTTCGTCCGTCCCATCCTCGGCTTGATTGCCGCGCCGATCAACTGCCTGACACTGGGTTTGTTCAGCTTTGTACTGAACGCCCTTATGTTCTGGCTCGTCGGGGCTCTTGACCTCGGTCTGATCGTCAAAGGATTTGTTCCGGCATTGTTTGGCTCGGTTGTCCTTAGCCTGATCTCCGGCATTTTGAATTCGTTCATTGTTGAAACGAAGGACAAGCGCTGAGAACTTCTTCTGTGACTATCGACAAAGCCTTCCCCTTCCCGTCCGGTTCTCCCTCTATCGTCGTGCTCTCAGGAATGAGCGGCGCGGGGAAGCAGCTTGCCGCGCGCTACTTTGAAGATATGGGATGGCGGGTGGTGGACAATCTTCCGCCGCGTCTTCTTCCGTTGATTGTTGATGAGCATGATCGTGGGAACGGGAACGCTTCCCAAATTCCGCTTTGCCTGGTCTGTGATGTGCGCGGCGGACATACCGCGGATCTGCTTCCTGCTATGGAGATCCTTCGCAAGTCCGGAACGGCCTGGCCTATCCTGTTCTTTCTCGAAGCAAGCGACACCACTCTGGTGCAGCGTTTTAAGGAAACACGACGGACTCATCCTCTATTTTCTGAGGAAAGCGGGATTCTGCCTGCTATCACAGCGGAGCGTGAGATGCTCAGCCCGCTCCGCGAGAACGCGGACTTTGTGCTGGATACCACGGGATTGGCTCCTTCTGATTTGCGCGGTCTGATCACGGACGCTTTTGGAGATGTCGGTGCGCCGCGACAGCACCCCCTGACGGTGACCGTGGCCTCGTTCGGTGTCAAGCATGGCACGCCGCTCGATGCGGACCTCCTTTTCGATGTACGCTTCCTCAGAAACCCCTATTATGTAGAGGAACTACGCGCCTGTGATGGCCGACAGCCGGCAGTGGAGCGCTATGTGATGGAGGATGAACGAACGACGGCGTTTCTGGATCGTCTGTATGATCTGGTCGGATGGTCTCTGCCACATTATGTCCAGGAGGGGAAGGCCTATCTCACGATTGCTATCGGCTGCACCGGGGGAAAGCATCGCTCCGTGGTGGTCGCCGAAAAGCTGTCGCGGTTCCTTTCGGATCGCGGCTACCGCGTGCTGACGCAGCATCGGGATGTAGATCGTGACCGCGAACGGGACGGTAAATAGCGACTTATGGCAACCGTCACCAACCTCAAACCTTCCTCTCCCGCGTCGATGCGTCGGCGTCGGCGCGTCCGGGTCATCCACGGCCTGAAGTGGCTGACGCCGGGCCTGCACGTGAAGCGCTGGATGCTGCTGATTCCTGTTGGGTTAACCCCGGTCTTGCTTGGCGTCATTATTTTGATGCAGTTGGATGCTTCTCTTGATTTATTTTTACGGCTTGCTGATTTAGTCAAAGACGCTACCAGACTTCAGCTTGACCTGCCTCAGGTGTACATACCGATTGGGGGAATGCTCATTCTATTGGGGCTGTGCATTATCTTTGCCGCGGCTGTGGGGTTAGTGCGTAATATTATGAGTGTGGTCTCTCCCGAACAGGAGCTTTACGATCTTCCGGATGTCATTCAGAAAAAGCGGAGCCTGTCGCAGGGACCACGTATTGTTGTCATTGGCGGCGGCACTGGTTTGTCTACGCTGCTGCGTGGGTTGAAGCGTCACACGGCGAATTTGACCGCAGTCGTGACGATGACCGACGACGGTGGTTCGTCCGGCCTGCTTCAGCGCCAGATGGCGGGCGGAATGCTCCCCCCCGGTGATATTCGAAACTGCCTGGTCGCCCTCGCGGATGCCGAGCCGTTGATGCAGGAGCTCTTTCAGTACCGTTTTGAAACAAACGATACCAAAGACGGCCTCTCCGGTCATAGCTTCGGGAACCTGCTGATTGCCGCGATGGCAAACATAACCGGTGATTTCGAGCAGGCGATTGAAAAGACCAGCAGTATTCTGGCTATCCGAGGGCGGGTACTGCCGTCTACGGTAGAATCCGTTCTGCTTGTCGGAGAGATGGCGGACGGAAGGGAAGTGACCGGCGAAACCAGCATCGCGCATGATCCCGCCGCAATCAGCACTATCAAGCTGTGTCCCGACACGCCGAAGCCGCTTCCTGTCGTCATCGAGGCGATCAGCAGCGCCGATGTGATCGTGATGGGACCGGGAAGTGTCTTTACCTCCGTGATTCCCAATCTTCTGGTGCGTGAGATTGCTCTTGCAGTCGCCGCCTCAAAAGCGCCCAAGGTCTATGTCTGTAATGTGATGACACAGCCCGGCGAGACGGACGGATTCGCGGCCTCAGACCATGTAAAGGCGATACAGGATCATGTTCGTCAGCATAAGCTGCCTGCCGGGCAACAGGTTATCGATTTTGTTCTCATGAACACGGCCCGCCCCAGTGACGAAGAGCTGCTGGCCCGTTATAAAAAGACCGGTTCGCAGTTTGTCGAGCCGGATGTTGTGGAAATAACCTCGCTCGGTTACAAGCCGATTACCGGCAATTTCATCTCTGAGTCTGCTGTTGTTCGGCATGATTCCGAGAAGATCGCACGGGCAATCCTTGGTCTCTGGTCTGACCGGCATGCCTTCGGCAAAACAAAAAAGCGAGTTTGAGCTCTATGCTGGATAAAAAACCGATTATCTGTCTTGATCCCGGACATCCCTCTGAGGTAGGACGCGGCACGAAGGGACGCAGGATTACGGAGATCGAGGCTGCCTGGAAAGTTGCGATCCGGGCAAAGAAGCGCCTGGAAGATGCCGGGGTAGAAGTAGTACTGACAAAGAGCCGTCCTGGGGAGCTTGTTCGGAATCGTTCTCGCGCGGAGATCGCGAACAAGTCGAAAGCGGATCTGATGATTCGCCTGCACTGTGACTCCCAGGGCGGTTCCGGTTTCGCTGTCTACGCTCCGAATAAGCCGGGAAGGAACGCCGGTACACGGGGACCAGCGCCGAATGTCATCACTGCAAGCGTCTCCGCGGCGAAGATTTTTCATAAACGGTACGCCGAAGGGCTTGTCGGTCTTCTCGCAGATCGAGGACTGAAGCCGGATACGGAGACCGCTGTCGGAGCGCAGCAAGGCGCTCTGACAGGCTCTATCTTCTCCAAGGTACCGGTTCTGCTTATCGAGATGGGGGTCCTGACAAATCCGAAGGATGATAAAATCCTCGCTTCTGACAGGGGGCAGGCACAGGTGGCTGAAGCGGTCGCCGACGCAGCGCTCGCGGTAATCAACGCCTCGAAGCGGCCTCTGTAGATGTAATCAGCGCTCCACGCAGCTCCACATAGCGAAAACAGTAAGGTTCGTTGCCTGCACGGGTGTTTCTTCCGTCCAATTGACATTGTGCTTTCTGGTTCTCGTGACTGACGGGCGGTACTCTTAGGCTACCATTGCAGTTACCAACATTTCCTTAAGGAGCGTCTGAGCTATTGAACACTGGTCACGGAAACCCTATTGGCATCGAATTCCTCGGGCAAATCGGGATTGTATTGATCGCGGCGCTGATCGGTGGGCTGATCGCCCGCGCTCTGCGACTCCCGGTGCTAATTGGGTATCTGATCGCGGGAATCGCCGTTGGCCCGCATACACCAGGCTTCATTGCCCAGGAGAGCACTGTTGGAACCGTTGCGGATCTTGGTGTCGCACTCCTGATGTTCGCGGTCGGCGTTCAATTCTCTCTCGATGAGCTCAATCATGTTCGTAAAACGGCGCTTATCGGGGGCGGCGCTCAGATGGTTGGCACCATCATTCTGGGTGTACTTCTCGGGCTCACTTTTGGATGGGGTGTCTACGGCGGCCTGTTTCTTGGGTGTGCCATTGCCCTTTCGTCTACCGCGGTCATGCTCAAAGTTCTGGAGGAGCGGGGCGAACTGGGATCCTCTCACGGAAACGTGATGCTGGGAATCCTCGTTGTTCAGGATCTTTCTCTTGTTTTGATGATCGTTCTGCTCCCTGCCCTCGCGTCTCTCCAGACCGAGGGGGTAGGGGCACTTGCCAAAGTCGGTGTCGCGCTGCTGAACGCGCTGCTGTTCCTCGGAATAACGGTGCTTATGGCGACAAGAGGCGCCCCCGCGCTGCTCAATCAGGTCGCCCGGACCGGCTCACGGGAGCTGTTTCTTCTGACGGTCGTTTGCCTCTGCCTGATCGCAGGTTACACTGCCGAGCAGCTGGGACTCGGGCTTGCTCTGGGCGCCTTTCTCGCGGGTATCGTTGTCTCCGAATCCGGTTTTGCCCAGGAGGTGTTCTCTCAGATTCGCCCCCTCCGCGATGTTTTTGCCTCAATCTTCTTTGTCTCTATTGGTATGCTGCTTGACCCGAAATTTCTGCTGGCAAATTGGATACCCGTCGCCGCCGTGGTGATGACAATCCTGGTCGGCAAGTCGCTTGTCACCATGATTCCTCTGCGCCTGCTGGGATGGCAGGGAAAGACGGTCGTTTTGACCGGCTTCGGGCTGGCCCAAATAGGGGAGTTCTCGTTCGTCCTGGCAACCGTCGGCTCTTCCCAGGGACTTATCGGCACCAGAATTGCCGGTGTTATTCTGTCATCCGCGCTGATAACCATTCTCTTTGCCCCATTTGTCTTCGGAGCCGCAGGCAGTATCTACCAGGCAGCCAGCCGTATACCACTGTTAAGCCGCCTGTTAGATCAGCCCATTGGCGAAGAGCATGAGGCGGCAATGGCTGCGCCCGACTCTACGCGAGCGATAGAGAAGGTAATCATTCTCGGAGCCGGTCGGGTGGGCCGGTACGTGTCCGATGCCCTCCGGGCAAAGAACGTGCCGCATGTGGTGGTTGATTTCGATGTGAGCGTCGCACCTCGGCTGCGTGAAAATGGCGCTCGCGTCGTTTTCGGAGATGTTACCAGCGAAATTGTTCTGGCACAGGCCAAGCCAGGAACCGCAGCGCTTGCTGTCGTGGCGCTGCCGGAAGCCGCAACCACGGATATGGCTGTCCGGCTGCTGAAAAGGATGGCGCCAAACCTGCCGGTGGTCGCCCGCGTCCACCGTGGCATCGATATTCCGCTTATCCGTAAAGCCGGTGCGGATGCGGTAATCCATGCCGAGTTTGAAGCGGGAACCGAGATGATCCGGCAGGGCCTGGATCGTCTCGGCTTCAAAGACGGAGAAGTGGACAGTTATATCGACCAGGTTCGTCTTCATCGCTACCGCGAGGACGAAGCATAAACGGTAGGTAACCAGACAAAAACAAGGAGCCTGCTGTCATCGACAACAGGCTCCTGAAATTCCGGTAAATCGGGGCGACACGATTCGAACGTGCGACCTTTGCAACCCCCTTGCAACGCGCTACCAAGCTGCGCCACGCCCCGATAAATTGGCTCCCCTACTGTATCAGGCGAGAGGCAGGCTGTCAATGAAAACAACCCCCTTTATCACGGCTCCGTGATTTTCTGTCGTTTAACGCACTTCAGAAAAATTGTGGAATGGACAGAAAAGGCCGGAGCATCTGCTCCGGCCTTTGCCTGTTTATCCGTCGATCTTACGAGCAGCCGATGCTGGTGCCGCAGTTGTTGCAGCGATAGCAGGCCCCGTTGCGGCTGGTGATCGATCCGCACTCCGGGCAGGGTGGGGCATCCGCCTGGGTGACAAACACCTGACGCTCGGCGGCATTGGCGCGGCTTTCGCCGCCCGCACTCGGAGAGCCCGCGGGTCCGGACTGACCAGCTCCCGTGGATGATGCCACCGCAGCGCTTGCGACAGGCTT
>JAZKEA010000135.1:0-11698 GCA_040387315.1 Armatimonadota bacterium
GGACAACATCGGCGACACGGAGGGCGGTTTGCGGCAGACCTGTCTTCGTCCCGATACGAAGCATCACCGCGTTCCGGCGGCCCTCGGTAATCGTCGCCGCATGGGTCCGCGTCGCGATGAATCGTGCCGCAAAAAAGGCGGCCAAACCATACGACGCGACCGGCAGCACGGCAAGCGTTACTGCCATAAGGTACAGATACTGCAGGTCGAGCAGTACCGCCACGATAAACAGAAAGATAAAGGCAATCGTAATGACGACGCTTTTAAGACTGGAAGCGCTCCCTAAACGGTTCATAGACAGATTCTCCGCCCTGAACAGCAGATAGAAAGATTTGTGAGGAATACGGGATGGTTTAGCAGCATTGACGTCCCTTTTATTGTACTGCTTGTCTGGGCGCGATGTTCCGTTTCCGCCGCGAGAATCCTATTGGTTTTCCGGGTTTCGCTGACTGGCAAGCGTAACGCCGAGTGCGGCGGAAACAACGCAGATCACCGCGGCAATAGTCCGGAGCGTCAGCGGCTGATGAAGCAGCACCGCACCCGTGACCGTCGCCGCCGCAGGATCGAGACTGACCAGGATACCATAGGTCCGTGCGGGAAGACGACGGAGCGCCTCAAACTCCAGCGAAAAGGGGATTACCGTCGAAGCGAGCGCGATCAGCAAACCCGTGACAAGGACCGGCGGCTCAAGGAGAGCGGGGCCTGCACTTCGTATCCCTATCGGAAGCAGGAGCAATGCCGCAATGGCAATTCCCAGCGCCAGCCCCGTCCCGCCCGGAAACACTCGACCCACCGCTGCGCCGAGTTTGGCATAAGCGGCCCAGCAGACTCCCGCCAGAAGCGCGTACACCACACCAATCGGGTCAGGAAATGCGTTTCCAGTTAGTGGCGTCAACAGGGCCACCCCGATGAAAGCAAGACCTGCCCAGAGGTAGTCGTGTACCCGTCGGGAAAGATACACGGCCAGCCCCAGCGGACCAAGAAACTCAAGAGTCACGGCGATACCAAAAGGTATTCGGGCGAAAGCCTGATAGATGCAGACGTTCATAGCCGCGATGGACAGGCCAAAGAGGGCGAGGGGAACAAAATTGACGCGAAGATTGCGATCAAACTGCGGTCGCCAGACAGCAAGGAGAATAACTGCCGCAATGGTGACGCGCAGCCAGACCGTGCCAAGCGGGCCAAGGCGCGCAAAAAGGTTAACGGCCAGTGCGCCGCCTATCTGCAGAGAGGCGATAGCCAGCATGAGCAGCGCCGCAGCCGGAATTCGGTCCAGACGCGAACCTGCGAAATGCTGCGATTTTCCTTCCGTTTCCATTGGTATCGTGACAGAAAGGGCGTGTGGCTCAGCCACACGCCCTCCGTTTTCTACTTTCCTGATTTTTCTCAGTGCGGATCTACCAGCGGATTTGAATATTCTGACGAATACGATCCACGGCCTCCGCCATTCGCTCGCCGTTTTTGTCACCCATTAACGTCAGTGACAGGCGGACATAGCCGTCTCCGTTCTCGCCGTAGCCGAGTCCGGGGATGGCAAGCACACCCGCTTTCTCCAGAAGCTCCTTGGCAAAAGTCATCGAGGTGTATCCGGGCGGGCAGGGCAGCCAGATAAAGAACGACGACTTGGGCTTTTCCAGCTTCCAGCCAAGGCTGTTCAAACCGTCGATGAGCACGTCACGGCGGCGCTTGTAAAGCGCAAGAGTGGCGTCATTATTGGCGTTGAGCATCGCCCATCCCGCCGCCCGGTCGATTGCCGCGAACTGCTTGCTGTCCACGTTTGACTTCAGTCGATTCAGCGTCGCGATGGCGTCAGGGTTTCCCGCCGCGAATCCGATGCGCCATCCGGTCATATTGAACGTTTTCGAGAGTGAGTGCGTCTCGATAGCGACGTCCCGTGCTCCGAGTGTCTGCAGAATCGAGGGAGCCCGATAGCCATCGTAACCGACCTCGGCGTAGGCGCAGTCCTGGCAGATCAGGATATCGTACTCGCGGGCGAACCGGACGGCATCAGCAAAGAACTCAGGTGTCGCAATCGCTCCCGTCGGGTTATGCGGATAGTTTAGAAACAGGATCTTCGCCTGACGCGCGACATCGCTCGGAATGGCGGAAAGATCCGGAAGAAACTTGTTCTCTGCCGTCAGCGGCATGGAGTAGGGCGTACCGCCCGCGAGCATCGTATTGACTTTGGGAACGGTATAGGAGGGATCCTGAACCAGTGTATAATCACCGGGATCGACATAGGCCCAGCAGAGATGGGCAAGACCCTCTTTAGAGCCGATCAGGAGCAGCATTTCGGTAGTGGGGTCGAGTGTGACACCAAAACGCTTTTGAAACCAGGCGGCGGCGGCTTCCAGAAAATGGTTGTCACCCGCATTGCTCTCATCATAGCGGTGCGTCTCTGGGTCCTGAGCGCACTCATAAAGCTTATCGATGATGACGGATGGGGTAGGCTGATCGGGGTCTCCGATGCCAAGATCGATCAGGTCGCGTCCTTCCGCGATGGCCTTTCGCTTGGCGGCGGCGATCTCGCCGAAAAGATACGGGGGGATGAGGTCAAGCCTCTTGGCACGCTGCACGGTACTCACGATACTGTTGCTCCTCGGTAATTATTGTTGATGACGATACTCTCGTCGCCGGTATACTGCCGGACAAGCTGTCCGGGCGTAAGACGAATTGGCATGATTCGATTCCCTTCGTGGTAATCAGATTGACGGATTAACGGGCAAACTGTGCCGGATTTTATCACCGATAAAAAACCACGGCACGATTCTATAACGTTAGTTGGTCTGTCTTAGCTGTTCTTAACCGTAACCGTCCCGGTGAAAACTTCGGTTGCGGGTCCGGTCATATAAACGTGATTGTCCTTTTCGGACCACTCTATATGCAGGTCGCCGCCTGGCAGATGGGCAAGAACGCTCCGACCGGTTCGCTTGTTGAGCGCCGACGCAACGACTGAGGCGCACGCACCAGTACCGCACGCGAGAGTTCGGCCCGCGCCGCGCTCCCAGGTCAGCATTTTAATTTCGCTTGGCGAGATAACTGCGATAAGGTGTACGTTGGTCTTCCGGGGAAACAGCGAATGCTTTTCCATTAACGGACCTAGATGACCGATTCTCTCGTCGGTGGCGGTATCTTCGAAAAAGGCGACATGTGGGTTGCCCATCGAAACCGCAGTAATAGCCACCTTCTCTCCCGAAACCTCTATGGTCTCGTTGATAGCGCTGCCGACTTCACCGAGCATCGGAATATCCGCCCGCTGAAGAATGGGCTCACCCATATCAACCCGAACCAGGGTTTCCGTACTATCGCTATCAGTGACGGTGAGGGTTAGAATACCCGCCAGGGTCTCGGCGGTTATGTCGGTTTTGTCCGAGTAACCACGATCGCGGATAAATTTGGCGAAACAGCGGATGCCGTTGCCGCACATCTCCGCTTCGGTGCCGTCCGGGTTGAACATCCGCATTTTGAAATCGGCAACGCTGGAGGGGAGAACGAGCACGACCCCGTCACCTCCGACACCGAACTTCCGGTCACAAAGAAAAACCGAAGCGGCCTGAAGCGCTTCTTCTGTCGGGGCATCCGGGACAAGGCAATCGGCAACGACGAAGTCGTTGCCGATACCCTGCATCTTGGTAAATTGCAGTTCCATAATTCGTTACTATATGCGGAAATTAGTCGTTGGTCGAGGAGGATTCACCGCCACCACCCTGATCCCCTGCAGAGTCGCCCTGCCGCGCGGCATCAATCGCCGCCGGGTCGTGCAGCCGCACGGGCCGCATCGGGACGATACTTGTGACCGCACTCTTGTAAACAAGCTGCGTCGGGCGTCCCGGAGACTCCAGCAGAATCGTAAACGTATCAAACCCGCGGACGTGACCGCGAAGCTGAACGCTGTTGATCAGGTAGACCGTAACGGGGATGTTTTCTTTGCGGACCTGATTTAAAAACAGGTCCTGTGAGTTCGCCGATGCTTTGTTCATTCGACGTATCCTTTCATGGCGGTGACTTTATTGACCTATTGACTTGCTCGTAAATGACGGCGGCTACCGCCTCCGTCGTCATATTTCTCTCCGGAACATCGATCCAACGGACCTGGGAGTCAGCGTTGAACCACGAGATCTGTCTCTTAGCGTACCGGCGCGTGTCGCGCTTGAGTTCCGCCACCATCTCTTCTAAAGACGCTTCACCAGACAGGTGCCTAAGGAGATGCCGGTATCCCAGACTTTGCATGCTTTTCAAGCCTGCCCCGAACCCCCTGTTCTGAAGTTCACGCACCTCCTCCAGAAAACCACTCGCCATCATCGTGTCCACCCGTTCTTCAATGCGTTTATAGAGCGTTTCTCTCTCCCATCGAAGTCCGAACAGAAGCGTATTCGGGCGCGGCACGCCCTGTACCCCCTCCGCAGTGTGAAAAGCAGACAGCGGCTGTCCCGTCGTACGATATACCTCCAGAGCGCGAATAATACGTTTTGCATCGCCAGGATGCACTTTCGATGCCGTCACAACGTCGATGTTCGCCAGCTGCAGATGCAGTGCCGGGGCTCCCTGCGATTCGACCTCTTGCCAGAGGGCTTCACGGAGCGCTGACTGCGGGGGAACGTTTGGAACCGTCAGAGTCGCCGTCACCGAGCGGACATATAGTCCGGTGCCGCCGACCAGGATTGGAACACGTCCTCGTGCACGAATCTCGGATATTGCTGCGTTTGCCTGCTGTTCAAAGTCCGCTAGTGTAAAATCCTCATCCGGCTCCACCACATCCAGAAGGTGAAACACCGCCTGACGTCGTTCCTCTGCATCCGGCTTGGCTGCGCCGATATTCAAATCCCGATAAACCGCGACGGCATCCGCGCTGATGATCTCGCCACGCAGAAGATGCGCCAGAGCGATTCCAACGGCTGTCTTTCCCGACGCCGTCGGGCCGACGACAGCAATCAGCGGCGGCTCTGTCGCCTGCTCGCCAAATCCAGGCATTTATTGATTATAACACGGGAACCGCGGTTCCCATGCGGACCGGACGCCCCAGAGAAAACAGCGCCTTTGGAGCCGGCGCTCCCGGCGGCACGAGAGTCTGATCTCGCCGGGGGCCGATTGAGACGAAACGCGCCGGAACCCCCGCTATCTCCTCTACTTTACGGACGTAGTTCTGTGCCTCCATGGGAAGATCCTCGAACTGTGCCACATTTTCTACGCTCTCCTCCGGCCAGCCGGG
Source organism: Armatimonadota bacterium (assembly GCA_040387315.1). Lineage (GTDB taxonomy): Bacteria > Armatimonadota > Armatimonadia > Armatimonadales > Armatimonadaceae > JACMJB01. The sequence continues at coordinate 5,210 of JAZKEA010000135.1, forward strand.
AAGCTCATCATAGATCGGCTCGCAGCCATCGAGCAGGGAGACATCGCCCGCAGGGAAATCCCGCAGGAGTTTGCCGTTTTTCAAATAACCGACACACACGCGGACAGTTTCAAAGCCCGCGAGGACATCGAGGTGCCCGACACAGATCCCCGTCAGTCCGTTGACACGAACCGAGTAACGAAGTGCGACACCGTCCAGCCAGCCGCAGCGCCGTGCGCGACCGGTCGTGGTTCCATACTCGTGTCCCCGTTCGCGAATGCGCTCGCCCTGCTCATTGAGAAGCTCGGTGGGGAAGGTGCCCGCGCCGACGCGCGTCGTATAGGCCTTTACGACCCCAAGGACCTGGTCGATTGCGGTTGGCGGCACCCCGGTTCCAATACACGCGCCGCCCGAGATCGGATGCGAGGAGGTCACGTAGGGATAGGTGCCGCCATCGATGTCAAGCAGAGTCGCCTGTGCTCCTTCGAACAGGATTCGCTTGCCTTCCGCGACCGCGTCTCCGGCGAGTGTGGTTGTGTCCGCTACAAAAGGGCGAAGACGCTCAGCAAGCGGAGTGATCATCTCCACGAGCGCATCCAGATCAACCGGTGCATCATCGTACAATTTTGTCAGTGCGGCATTTTTGTAGAGGAGGACCGCCCGCAGTCGCTCGCGGAGATGCGTCGTCCCCTGGGCAAGGTCGAACATGCGGATTCCAAGACGGGCTGCCTTGTCGACATAACAGGGGCCGACACCGCGTCCGGTCGTCCCAATCGCTTTCGCGCCTTTTGCCTGCTCCTCAAGGACATCGAGACGCTTATGGTACGGCAGGATCACATGGGCATTGTGGGAAATCTTCAGATTTTCGGTCGAGATGCCACGGCTATTCAGCTCCTCGATCTCGCGAACTAGGACTTCCGGGTCAATAACCATTCCATCCGCCATCAGACAGACCGCGCGCGGATTCAGGATGCCAGACGGAATCAAATGAAACTTGTGTGTCTGATCCCCAACGATAACAGTATGCCCGGCATTCGGGCCACCGCCATAGCGGATCACGACCTCGGCGTCCTGTCCGATGAGGTCGACAAATTTGCCTTTAGCTTCGTCACCCCAATGCGTCCCTACCACGACAACTGCGCCCATTGGCTTGCTTCGCACTCCCTATCTTGAACCGCGTTACGACCCACAAAAAGAAAAGGATAGCAATCCGCTATCCTCCCAAAGATCTATCGAATGAACGCCTAATTCTAACGCGCCGTTAACCTCGCTGTCAAGCCGCCGCGCTATTGACAGAGTCTCCGGAGGGTGATACAGTATCGTTCGGTCGCATGATGTTCCCGGATGGTGCAGCGGCAGCACGTCAGGTTCTGGCCCTGAAAACTGAGGTTCGAATCCTTGTCCGGGAGTCTCTGAAGGCGTCGTCTTGTTTCAAGACGACGCCTTTTTCGTTTTTCGGGTATCGTCCTTTAGGATATGTGGCAAAGGAGTGACTGCTATGCTGGTGAAACGACTGCACAAAAACGAAAAGATCAATCTGGATTCAACATCGACAAAAGTCATCGGTGACATGACGAAAGAGATGGGTGAGGCGCGGCTTTCCGAACTCGCCAAAGAACTTGAAGACCTTCAGGAACTCCTTTATGCGGCAGGGGACCAGGCGCTTCTCGTCGTACTCCAGGGACGAGACACCTCGGGGAAAGATGGGGCGCTTGAGGCAGTCGCAGGCGCGATGAATCCCGTTGGCACGCGAGTCGCGTCCTTCAAAGTGCCAAGTCCATTGGAAACGCGCCATGACTTTCTCTGGCGTGTTCACCAGCAGGTGCCGGAAAAAGGACAAGTCGTCTTCTTTAACCGCTCCCACTACGAGGATGTTCTCGTGGCGCGGGTTCACAATCTTGTACCGAAAGATATCTGGGAACGCCGCTACGAACACATCAACCAGTTCGAGGCGCTTCTTCATGATTCCGGTGTGATCATTGTCAAGTTTTATCTGCATATCTCCAGGGACGAGCAAAAAGAGCGGCTTCTGGCCCGGGAAGCAAATCCTGCAAAGGCATGGAAGCTGAACCCCGGCGACTGGGCCGAGCGCGAACTCTGGGATGACTATACAAAAGCGTACGAAGAGGCTCTTGGGAGATGCGCGGCCGAAAATGCGCCCTGGTTTGTGGTCCCCGCGGACCACAAGTGGTTCCGAAATGTGGTGATCGCCGAAGCCCTCGTGGAAACGCTTCGCCCGTACGCCAAATCCTGGGAAAAGAAGCTCGCGCAGATCGGCGAGACGCAGAAAGCCGCCCTGGCAGCGATGCGTACAGAGGAAAAGTCAAAAAACGACTGAGGCAAGGTCTGGGTATAAGGCGGTATGCCAACCCAATCCCGTTTGGATGCAGATCTCGCCAAAAGTGATTTGAAGCAAAAGGCGCTTGTCATCCATGAGCGCCTTTGTGCAGAATATCGGTGCCCGATCGCTTATTTCCACAATCTGGACCCATTATCCGAACTGGTCTCGTCTCTCCTGTCGCACCGGACCAAAAACGCGGACTCGGGACGGGCGTTTCGGCAAGTAAGGCAGCGTTTTGCCAGCTGGGATGCGCTGTGCGATGCGCCGACGAGTGAAGTCGAGGAGGCAATCGCCTCGTGCACCTGGCCGGAACAAAAAGCGCCCCGGCTTCAGGCGGTACTCCGCCAGATACGTGAGGAGCGGGGCGAACTCAGCCTGGATTTCCTTGCCGACCTGCCGGCTAACGAAGCGCGCGAGTGGCTGGAGCGCATTCCCGGTGTCGGCCCCAAGACAAGCGCCGCCGTTCTGCTGTTTTCGCGCCTGCGGATCGCCGCGCTTCCCGTGGACAGCCATCATCACCGGGTTGCACAGCGTCTGGGCTTGATCCCTCTCAGTGTCAGCGTCGGCCCGGCACACGTGCTGCTCGCGGCACAGCTTCCACCCGATTGGGACGCTCAGCAGGTCTACGATAACCATGAAGTGCTGATGCTCCACGGGCAGCAGGTATGTCACTTCCACAATCCCAAATGCCGAAGCTGTGTCGTGCTGGACATTTGCCCGACCGGACAAAGTCTGGCTGGGAACACCGTCTCTGCCGCTGACGCATCTTGACGGTGCCGGGGGTGCATGCTACGCTTCTTCGTGTCCCATTCCCCTGCAAAAAAGCATATTTGTGCCGTTCTCCTGCTCGCGAGCGTCACGGCATGCCTCTTCTGGCCACTGCTTTTCCAGGACAAGATCCTGTTCTTCGGGGATATCAGTCTGTACTTCACGCCCCTACTGCACTTTCAGAGAGGGGAGACGGTCGGTGCGGGGCGAATCCCGCTCTGGAATCCCACTATCCTCTGTGGGACGCCGTTCGTCGGGAATCCGCAGGCATGGCCCCTTTATCCCAGTTCTCTTCTGCTGTTCGGCCTTTCCCCTGAAAAGGTTCCTGGAATCACCGGGGCGCTCCCTATTTTCTGGGCGGCGGTGGGAACTTATGCCTTTTTACAAATGCGAGGTCGAAGCTGTTCTGCTTCTTTGTTAGGCGCTGTCGCGTGGGGATTCGGGGGAGCGCTTGTTTCCAAAATGCAGTTCCCTAATATGGTCCAGGCCGCCTCCTGGCTGCCATGGCTTCTGCTCGCTTGTGAAGGAATCCTCCAGCGGGCGACCGCACGGAGAAGCGTCCTGCTGGGACTTGTGGTCGGTCTGACCCTGCTCGCCGCCCACCCGCAGATGTTCCTGCTCCAGTGCTATCTCGCCGCTTCCTGGACGCTCTGGCGACTGGCGGGCATGAAACACGGCAAGCGTCAAATAGTCGGCTATTTGCTGCTTGGCTTTGTACTGGGCATCGGACTCGCGGCGGCGCAGCTTTTGCCAACTTTGGAATTGGTCCGGCACTCGGTTCGTCCCGATCTGCCACTGGAGAAAGCAAACCGCTTCATTCTGCCGCCATATGCCGTTCTGACCAACTTCCTCGCTCCGAACTTTTATGGTAATCCCGCCTCGCCGGACAGCCCCTATGTTGGCAGGGGCAACTTCTGGGAGCCCTGCTGCTATGCTGGCATACTTCCATTCCTGCTTTTCTTTGGAGGAGCCATCTGCAAATTTCGGGAAGGGGAGTCCCGTTTCTGGTTCTTTGTCGGCTTGATTGGGATATGGCTCGCTGTTGGCCGGGATGCTGGGTTGTTCAAGATCGCTTTTTATATATTGCCAGGAATCAACCGCTTCCATGATGCTGCCCGGTTTCTTATTCCGGCGACCTTCGCCGTTTCCTGTCTTGCCGCAGTCGGATTCGACCACTTGCGGACGACCTTGAAAATTCGTCCTCGTAAAACTGTCACAATAATGGCGCTCGGGTTCACCATGCTGGATGTGGTCACATTTTCACGAACGTTAAACCCGGTGATGGATGGCACGGCATGGAGGGACGCCGTGCGCTCCGGCCCCCAAAACACCCTGCCAGCCGGGCGCATCTTCCAAGAAAATGAGGGTGAGATTTGGGGTGCCTTTGTCTCCTACCGGAGCTACGAGGCGCTCGCGGAGGAGAGTGGGAGGAGAGCGTTTCTTCAGAGTCTCGCTCCAAACCTTTCCGTGATGAGCGGATGGCTCATCCCCGATGGTTACGAACCCGTTCGTCTCACCTCCATCGACCGTGTTATGAGTCCAATAAAAGCTGCCGCTAGGCGTGGGGAGTTAAACCTCGTAAAGGCTCAGCTTGATTTCCTGGCGGTAAATCATCTTGCCGTGTGGAACCGGGTGCCCGGCAAGGCAGGGATCGTGAAGCCCGATGAGGAATCGAGCGGGACGCGTGCGGCCCTCTGGACGAACTGGAACCCCGTTGAAAGCGCCGCAGAGGGAGCGCACCGGTTCAATTCACCGGATTGGGATGGCATTCCGCTGGTGGAAGTAACGTCGGCAACGGCCCTGTCTAATCCGCCGTCAAACTCCGGAACACTGCCCGTTCGTGTCGCTGATATAAGTTCGGATTTAGTAGAGATTAGGCTGCCAAAGACGCACCCTGCCGGACTCGTCACCCTGGCAGACACACTCTATCCGGGCTGGACCGTATCCGTAGATGGGAGACTGGCTGAACCGCTCAATATCAATGGCGCTTTCCGTGGTGTATTAATCGAGGAAGGCACAAGTGTTGTGCAGTGGAAGTTTGATCCTGCTTCCTGGCGCATCGGGCAATTCGTTTCCGGTTTGACTGTTGGTATAATGGCTCTGATAGTGTCATCTGTTACTTCGCGCGCTTGGCAGCGGGGTTCGGCTTGCGGCATAGTAAGAAACAAAAATTAGGCCCTCCAGCAAAATTGATTGCTGCAAACAGAACTATGTCTCTACGATGGGCGAAAGGAGCGTTTGCGAATGGCGGATTTAGTAATTGGTCTTAGAACGGTAGAGGGGACTCCTGTTCTTGATCTTAATGGAGAGGTAGATTCTTACAACGCCCCCAAACTGCGTGAAAAATTGGTCACCCTGATCGATGATGGACAGGCACGGCTTGTAATTAATCTCTCCGGTGTGGATTATATCGATTCCACGGGATTGGGAACGCTGGTCGGGGGACTGAAACGCGCCTCGGAGAAGGGCGGCGCCATCAAGATTATCTGTCCCAACGAGCAGATATATAAGGTTTTCAGCATCACCGGACTTGTGAAGGTTTTCCAGATCTTTGATAACGAACAGGCGGTATTTGCTGTTTAGGGTTTGAACGGACTCGCCACGCATCAATACGCCTGCCTTCACTCCTGATTAGCCGTCAATCAGACTAAAGATCGCTGTCCGCAGGAATGCACTTCCAAGATGGCGTATGATGTTGTGTTCTTATAGGATTGGCAGCGCTCTGCCGGAGGCCGCCTGCATAACGGCTTCCCTTCTTTCCTATCTTCTCATGATGTTGCATTGGCGCAGTGCAGCGCTCATTCATCCGCTAAAAGGCTGATTTTCAAGGCTTTTCTTCGCCGGACGAAATAATCCTGTATACTCTCACAAAACTATGGTGGAGGCTTCAACCAAATTGCGCGTTTCACGCTCTTCGTTTATCCGCCGGGTCACTCCCGGTCTGGCACTTGTGGCGATTCTCGGTCTGGCGGGGTGCAAAGACCCCGGTACGACACCGAAGGGTGGTGAGTCCGGAGGCGGCGGTGCGGCTGCATCGCAGGACACTTCAGGCAGCGAGATCAAGATAGGCCATTACGCCTCGCTGACCGGTGAAACGGCAACCTTTGGTATCGAGACCGACGAGGGTATCAAGCTTGCCATCAAACAGCTGAACGAAAAAGGCGGCGTGCTGGGCAAGAAGTTCACCGTCGAGACGCAGGACGACCAGAGCAAGCCTGAAGAGGCCGCCACGGTCGTGACGAAATTCAGTAATGATCCCGCGATTGTCGCGGTGCTCGGTGAGGTCGCTTCCTCTCGCTCTCTGAGAGCGGCTCCGATCCTGGAGCGTGCCGGCATACCTATGATTACGCCGTCTTCGACCAATCCGGATGTGACCAAGGTCGGTCCCAACATCTTCCGAG
>JAZKEA010000136.1:0-3437 GCA_040387315.1 Armatimonadota bacterium
TCCAGCTGTGAGCGAACCGGTGTGATCGTCGCCACTAATTTCTTTGTCTTCATGTAAATCTCCCGTTCAAAATGACACGCGAAGGCACGGTAAGTTTCCATGCCGGAACAGTATCGCACGACGACGGAAAATGTTCAGTCGCAGTCGCCATTAAATGGGGAAACACGAAATCTACATCCGGTAGTTTCTCTTGGATTCGACCTTCTGGAACCGGGCAACCAGCCCATCCAGAACCTCGCCGAGATCGTCACTGGCGACATAATGCAGTTTGAACCGATCAAAAACCGAAAAGGAGTTCGCGCCAAGACTCCGCATCAGCCATCCCCGAAAAGATTGCCATGCGACAACGCCTGGTGCGGAGGGATCAATCGCAGCCACTCCGCTGTGATACCCCTCCAGGAAAGCGATGATCTCATCGAATGTGCCATTGAGTGTGTACATCCGCGGGCGATGGATCACCGCCCGAACAAAATGAAGCTCCTCCGCCAGCACGGCGTCCATTTCTGCTGTGGTACGGTCTGTTTCCACGGTCTGAATTCTCCGAATCCGCGACGCCAAAATGAGCACCGGCATCGCCTGCTGGAGAATTTTAACCCTCCTACGTGAAAGGAACGTGAAAAAACGACACACCAAGCCGGGATCGACTACAAAAAAAGTTAATCGCTGCCTGTTCGCGTGATCAGGAGCGCCAGTTCTCCGGAATGTTCGCCGGGTGCGGAAACTTTCAGGTCGCCGCCGCTTTGGAGGTTCACCGCCTGTCCTATTGGGCGGCACGCGACCGGATCATGCCAGGTTATGGTGAACTCCCCGGTTCCGATTCGGAATTGAAGGTCGCCGCCGGAGGGGGCGACGCCTTCGAGATAGAGGGCGTACCGCTCGCCGGGAATCCCCATCACCTGAGCCGAAAGTTCGGAGGGCAGACTGCTGATAATATCGTCCAGCGGGCTCATCTCCCACACCTTGGCATCTTCGAGAAATCGCCGAAGGAACCCGAGCTGCTGCCGCAGGTCCGCGCCGCCATAGCCCGGAGTTTTGCCGCCGATAGGCGCGGTTCCGTCCGGATGCTGCACGGTGAAGGAGTAGTCGAGGTGGCTGAAGATCGCGCCGCCTGCCAGTAGGAACCGCCATGCCTCACGCCGGTAGGGGGTGGCTGGCTGCCCCGCGAATCCCGTTTCATCATCAGCCAGGACAAGACCGAGATGGTAATTATCACGGGCGGCACGCGGCTCGGCATAGTGGAAGTTGCCGATGGTGACCAGCGGGTCCAGGTCGTGAAGAAGCTGGTACTTATTCTGGTAGTTCACCGCGATCAGCTTTTTCGGGTCCTCCGTTTTCGCGATCGCGGTCAGGTGCCGGTGCCAGTCGTCGTCCATCGTTCCGTCATGGCGGGAGTAGGGCTCGTTGCAGATCTCCAGGTAGACATTATCAAATACGGAGAGCTCGGCAGTCGCTTTGCGGACAAACGCCTCCTGGTACGGCAGCAGGCCTGGTTCCTCCAGACGAAAGACCCGCGCCCGGTCACGTGGACCAACCGCCTGGATCGTGTTGTCGGGGTGCATCGGGCTGACCTTCCACAGATTGTCGTTGTACCAGAAGCAGAAAAGGACGTACTCCACCAGAACGCCGCGCCGCGCGGCCTGCTCGCAGAAATCCCGGAGACGGGACCAGTAGGCATCGTCCCATTCGGAGAGATCCCATCTATCGGTCCCCACACATTTCCAGGGACATAGGAACGCCTCGCCGCGCGGGGCGATGTTGTTATCTTCAATCGCGAATTCGCCGGGGACCTCGCGGTAGGTCCCCGAGAAGACACGGCACTGGTTCAGTCCGTCCCGTTCGAGCGTCTCCAGATACGGGACATAATCGAAGTCGCGGTTGAGGACCGCGCCGTAATGTTCGCCAGACCCGACAACAAGAATCGGTTCGCCGCGAAACTCAATGTACCGCCCGTTTCCGCTGTACTGCTGCATTCTGCTGCCCTCCGAAAAGCGTCCGATAACGGTCTATTACTTCGCGACCGTAATACCCATGACTTTCACGAACTTGTTGTCCGGCAGCGTCACGCTTTTGAGAGCTTTTGCCGCGTTTAACGGAAACCCGTAGGCGTACGCATAGAAGACACGGGGGTCGCGGGAGCCGTCCGCCAGCGTGCGATACGGCATACGGACGGCACGGGCCTCGCCGGGGAACCGCTGCGGCTGAAACCAGTCACTGAAGTTTTGATACAACGTGTCTGTGGTGCCGTCCGTGTACGTCACCGTGAACGTCTGCGCGACCTGCCCCCCTTCAATCGCCGCGCCGAGGAGCCACAGAGAGCTGTAGTTTCCGGCAGGCAGCGAAATCGCCGCGCCACCACCGGAGACCACATTGGGCACACCCGGTTTTCCGAGAGTAAAGGTTACGTCCTTATAAGTGACCTTAGTGCCCAAAAGTGCGCCTGAGTACGCGGCCCCGCCCGCATCAAATCCGCCGTCGGCGGCGAATTTCGCGCCATCGCTGTAAACGCCGACGCTGTCAAAGGCGGCGGTCAGATCGGCGGGAACGCTCGATTGTGCCCTGACAACGGGAAGCGTCCGTGGACGATCCGCCGGGGCGACCTTTGGCGTGATGATCGTCTTCGGGTCGGCCTGATAGGCGGCGATAAATTCGGACCAGAGCGTCGCGACATCTTTGCCGCAGTATCTGGTAAACAGGTCGTCGCGGTACGTCCCGATTCGTGTCGCCCGGTTCAGCTTGGTCACCAGGCCGCTGTCATAGTTGAGTTCGCACCAGCCGAGGAAGGTCGCCGTTGTCCGGTACGAATCCTTGTAGAAGGCGGTTCTGACATTGATATTGGGCGTATAGTTTTCCGGCTCGAATTTGATCCAGCGGATATAATCGGCGATCCCCTCGATCAGCCAGACCGGGTTGTAGGCGATCATCGACTGGACGACATGCGCCATCTCGTGGACCATCAGGCCCGTGTCGTCGGGGTGTTCGCGGCACCACTTCGTGTTGACGGTCAGCACGCCCCCCCCGGTCGCCGCGACGCCGGTCACGCCGGGACCAGTCGTATACACCACATTGACCTTGTTGGGTGTGATGAACTTGTCGGTGTACAGTAGGGCGGCGGTATCCGCCCAGTAGGCCTCCATCTGCTTTTCCGCTTTGTCCGCCCACGCAGTGAGCTCCGGGTCCGGAGCCCGCTCGATAAATCCGCGCCCCGGTCCCATCTGCACATGCGTGATCGGAGACGCAGACTTTATCGTGATCTCCCGCACTAAAAGCGAGGGAATCCCCCGGTTACGATTCAGCCGAATCCGCAGCGCCCGGACCGGTTTGTTATTCAGCGAGGCTTCGGCGATACCGGCGGCGTTGAAAGATGCCGCCTTTGTATACGTGACGCCATCCGGCGACGTCTCCACGAACGCTTCGGTCAGCACGTCCTGCCCCTCATC
>JAZKEA010000137.1:0-2485 GCA_040387315.1 Armatimonadota bacterium
CTCCAGCCCGCGGCCCAGCGCGTAGGTGAGCAGCTTCTCGGTCAGGCAGCGGTAGAAGTCGGTGCTGTGCCGGGTGGCGAGTATCTTTTTTAGCTCGCGAATGTCCTTGAAGGACTCGCCCGTAATGAGTGTCCCCGTCGTCTCGATCGGCTGACCGTACTCCTTGTCGCGCCACAGACCAAGCGCGTTGAAGCTTTCCAAGGCCAGGCCGGGCGGATCGAGGCGGCTGTGGCACGACGAACATTCGGGCTTGCCGCGATGGGCGGCGAGGACCTCGCGCGATGTCGGCTTGCGGTCCGTCAGCTTCGCGGCGGCATCTTCGAGCGACGGGATATTCGGCGGCGGCGGCGGCGCGGGCGCACCCAGAATGTTGTCCAGAATAAACAGGCCGCGTTTCACCGGCGATGTGCGCGTCGGGTTTGATGTCACTGCCAGAACGCTTCCCATGGTCAGCACCCCGCCGCGCGGGCTGCCCGGCGGCAGAGTCACCTTGCGGAACTCGTCGCCCGTGATCTTCAGGTCTTTCAGGCCGTAATAGTCGGCCAGCCGCTCGTTGAGAAACGTATAGTTGCCGTTGAGCAGTTCGAGGACGCTCCGGTCCTCGCGCATCACGTAACCGACATAAAGGTCGGTCTCGCGGTGCAGCGCTTTTCGCAGCGGATCATCAAGGACAACGCGGGGCCTGAGACGGACGCGCGGCATCTGTCCCTTCGCCTGCGCGCCTGCCGGGGCGGCGGGGACCGTTGCCGGATCGATCTCGCGCCGCATCACGGCAAACGCGTTGATCGGGACGGTCTCGATGTCGCGGGTCTGCAGCCACTGGCCGCTGAAGTTGCGGGTCAAGGCCTCCGAGCGCGAGTCCTGGAGCATCCGCTGCACCTGAGCGGGAAGGTTCTTTCGCAGGTTCCCCTCGGACGCCAGCTGAAACAGCTCGTTATCGGGCATCGACGACCACATAAAGTAAGAAAGCCGCGATGCCAGCGCGTACTCGTCGATCAGCGCGATGCGCTTATTGTTCTGCGGGGCGACGATCCCCTCTTCGCGGAACAGGAACCTGGGCGACGACAGTATCGCCACCATCGCCTGCGAGACGCCCGCCTCGAAGGTCTGGTTCTGCCGGACGTAGCCGTCCTCCGCGAGGGCCACGAGCCGGTCCATAGTCCGTGTGTCCACGGGACGGCGAAACGCCCGGCGGGCGAAATCTCCGAGAATTTGCCGAGCATAGACGCGTCGCTCCCCGGCGCTTTCCGGGACGGGACGAGGGAAAAACGTTCGGTAGTTCCGCGGCTCGACCTGATACTGACCTCCGTAGGGACCGCGCACCGTCACCTTGTTGATCCGTAGCGTCAGCGACCGGATCTGCTCCACGCCGGGCGTCAGCGGCTCCACCTGGAAGGAAAGCTTCAGCGGCCCCGCCGGAAGCTTTTGGTCGAACGCGAAATGAAGGCGCTTACCGCCCTCGCGGTTAAACTCCTTGCGGAACACTTCCTTGCCGTTTGCGAGAAAGATAAGCCGGCACCGGTTGTAGTCGAACTGGTTATCGACATACTTCTCATTGGCCGATAGGTCCAGCGCAAGCTGATAGCTGCCGGGACGCTCGATAGGGAGGGAATGAGAGACGATCGTCGGCTCGTAGTAGGACAGGGAACGGAAGCTGTCGGCAGTCGCGGCGGGAACCGTTTCGCCCGCCGTCCCCTCAGCACGGAAACTTCGTCCCGCTATCTCCTGTTCGGCCTCGACTTTTGCGGTTGTCGGCACGGCCTGCGAGACAATGGCCTGGGCAGCATTCAGGTATTTTTCGAGAAGCAGCGGTGAGATCGTGAGCGCGTCCCCGATATTATCGAAACCGTGACCGGCATCGTCGGGCGGAAACTCGGTCTGCGTATCGTAGTCTACTCCGGTCAGGTCCCGAATGGTATTGCGGTACTCTACCCGGTTGAGTCGCCGCAGCGTGACACGGCCCGGATCAGGGTTTGCGGGATTGATGCGGTACACGTATGACTTGATCCAGCGGTCGATCCGCTCCTTTTCGGCAGGCGTCGGCTGAGGCATATCGGCGGGCGGCATCGTCCCGCTGCGCAGGTTCTTGAAAACCTTGCTGAACAGCTTATGATCCTGCGTCAGGGCGGCATAAGCTTTGTGCTCATCGAAGGCGACATTTCCGGACTTTGCCTCGCCGGAATGGCAGTCATAACAGTACTTCTTCAGCAGCGGCTGAATGTACCGGTGAAACTCCGCAGACCCGTCGGCATCCGCGGTGGCGGGACGCACTTTTGGTCTTGATGGGGAAGGGCTTGCCGCAAGCGCCATCGTCGATAACAGCGCGACGGTCGAGAGCAACCCCGCACACATCTCCTTTGTCAAAGTTTTAACCATGTTTCGCGTTCTCCGATCCTCTAATCCACCTTGATGGAGCATCGCTCACGTCACCGAAATAGCTGCGGCGCAAACTCGGTCAGGTAGATGCGCCAGTTGTTCCAGGCAT
>JAZKEA010000138.1:0-3242 GCA_040387315.1 Armatimonadota bacterium
GAACATCTGCGGAGCGAATGCGAACGGCAGGCGGATGCAACCATGCGAGGCGGGCGAGCCGAGACGGTCGACGGAGTCGGTGCCATGAATGGCGTGGCCCGATTTGGTGAAGAAAATCGAATGCGGCATCGGCGCATCATCGAATTCCTTCGAATAGTGATCCTCCTCCATTCGGAAAGTGCGGAATTGGCCATTCGGCGTCTCGTGTGATGGATTGCCGGTCGAGACTGGCCATTGATAGCGCTCGACGCCATCGACGGCGACGGTCATGGTCTGGCTGTTCTTGTCCACGACGATCGAGACGCGTGCTTGCACGTCAGCCGTCGCAAGCAACATGAAAATGGCGAGTGCTGCAATCCGGACACGCATCAGCCTGCCTTGGACAAGTTGGGGAGATCCGCGCGCACCGGCGTCCCGGGGAGCCTGCGCAGAATCTGCTCCTCGCCTGAAAGCGGCTCGATATAGGTGCGATGGAGCGTAACGGGCGTGACATTGCCGTCCCACAGAACATGGTACTGTCTTGTGTTGCGCGCCCGTCGCAAGATCCTGCCGATCTTGGTCGCGAGCTTGGGGCTTCGTTGCCGCCCCAGTTCGTTGAGGCGGCATCGCGTGCCAGCTCATCTGGGTCATGAAAGACAGTGGAACTGAGGTGACCGACCACCTCGTCCGCGGAGTAACCCAGCATTCGCTCGGCGGCGGAATTGAAGAATCGTACGATTCCCGCCGTGTCGGCGCAGACAATTGCCTGATCGGCGGCATTCAGCACCGCGACGGAAAGCGCGAACGCTTCCCGCAGCCCGGCGTCAGCAGACCCGGCGCGGGCAGGGAGGAGACTGTCCTGTCGTAGATAAGCGAACCAGGCTTCTTCAGGGCGGGAGAGCGGCAGCACTTTTTCGCGTTCCTCAGGGCACGGCAGCGGGCGAACATTTGCCCCTGTCATCCGGCACACAAGGACCAGACATACAATTATACACGGTGACCGCCGCTGCTTGGGATACCTGTTAAAAATACTGTGTGTTTCTTATGTTGGAAGGCACGAGAAGTAGTGGGACTCCCGCGCCGTGCGGAATCAGCGCCAGGGAGTGAAAATCATCCGTTCTTCAAATCTTGCCTGCCACCCTCTGTTTCGCTAAGATCAGACGGTTCCAGGTACAATTGGATCAGTACATGGGTTCAAGTTAGAGGAATTCGCAGGAGTCACCGCTGATGTCGATTCACTGTTTTTGGGACTGCCGTGCGCTGACGGCTCTGGTGGCAGCGTCTTTTTTTGTTTCTCCCTTGCCGCTTCGGGCACAGGACCATACCCCACCTCCGGGTGTTGTCGTCACCCCGGATGCAGGAAATGCAGCACCTGCCCAGCCCCTGGAGCACGAATCCGAACCAGGGGACAGGAAACTGCCCCTGGAGAGCGTTGCCCCGTTCTCCCGCTGGAAGCATCACACCGCGCAGAAACCGGAAGAGGCGCTGGTTCGCGTCCGGTTCACCCCGGCGGAGGGTGGCACGGCGACGTTTGCGACCGGCCTGGTAGTTCGCTGCGACGGTTTTATCCTTGTGCCCTACAGTGTCTCCGAACTGGCCCGAAGCGGCGGCGTTCTCTCCACCACGCTTACCGGCACGGAGGGCGGAGAGAGCGCGGATGCGAAAGGCGCAGTGACGGTCGGAGCCCGTGTCAACCGGAACAATAATGCCGCTGTTCCCTACGCACTGATCAAGACCGATGGGTATCACGCCCGTTCGCTGCCGCTTCTCCAGGGCGCAAATGTCGCCCCCGGCACATCAGTTCGCGTCCTCTGGCTGGCATCGGTAGCCGGTGCTGCGGGAACCGGTGTGCCTGTTTGGACAGGCGCGGTCGGTCCCGTTACCCGGAATAAAGACACGTTCTCGCTTGCCGCGACGGGAGAAAACAGCCCGCCGTTTCCCTCTGGCGCGATAGTTGTCGACGCGGAGAGCGGGGCGGCTGTTGGCATGGTGACGGTGGGAGGCGGAGTGGGCACGCCGCCCGAGTTCACGACGTTCGCCCGTCTGAACGTTATCACCGGCGATGTGGGACTCGCTCCCGACCGGTCCGCTGTCCGTCTGGGTGACCGGGCAGGCGCTCTTCCTCAGGGATCGCCGGAAATGGTCTGGGTGCCGGGGGGACCGGTGGCCTTAGATGGCAAAGCCGGGGCGGACTTCCAGCGAGATTTCGGAACCACGACCGCCTGTACGCCGGGCTTTTATATAGCAGTTCAGCCGGTGACCAATGGCGAGTACAGCACCTGGCTGCGGGGCAGCGGCCGCCCCCTTCCTTTTGGGTGGACGGATCAGGATACTACGGCCCCCAGGCGTCGACCAGACCGTCCTGCCTGCGGAATGTTCCTTGATGAGGCGATCCGGTTCGCCTCGTCGCGCGGATCGCGTCTGCCGACCGAGGTAGAGTGGCGGCGCGCCGCCTATACTCGGGATACCGCCTGGGTCGAGGAGATGAGCGCGACTGCCGCCCGCGAGGACCGGGTAGTCAGAGACCTGATTACCAGTCTGCACTCACGCCATTTTTTTGCGACGGGACGTGCAAGCCAGGCCGCGGACCTGATCTACGGTCCCCGATCGCGGGACGGAAAAAAGGTTGGGCCGGGTAGGGTGATTCCCGTGACGCCGGAACTTGCCCAAGTTGTCATGGAAATACATCAGGTTCTGGCGGAAATTCCGAGGCACTCGTGGCGGTGGGGGCAGGTGGGACCGATCGATTCCTTTCGCCAGGACCGGAGCGTTTTCGGAGTCCGAAACGTGCTGACCAACGCGCCTGAGTTAGTTAACTCGCGGCTTCATGAGGCGAACTACGCGCCGAAACGGTATCCCGCGACCGACGATCCGGACCTCACTCAGTATGTTTGGTCCAGCTATAATTGGATCGCGGAGGCGAATGCGGTCGGTCAAAGTCCGGCGATTGAGGGTCAGTCCTATATCTCCCTCGTGCGCCAGGGATTCCGGGAGCTGACTCTTATCGACTTCCTGCGATTTGGGGCGCATAGCCGAGCGATGACCTTCGACAACGGCGTAGGTCCCGATTTGCTCAGTGCGCGGGTGACGGCAAAGCGATATATATATGCCGGTTTCCGCTGCGCCCGCTAGTCTCCACACCCGCGCTTTACAGAGGGCGCCGCATCTCCTGCCGCTGGGCGGGCGTCAGCAGTGCCAGCGCCTTTTTCCGGGCCTTCTGCCGGACCAGTCGCAAGCGACGGACGACCCGAAGGACGCCGTTA
>JAZKEA010000138.1:3252-6919 GCA_040387315.1 Armatimonadota bacterium
TAGGTTTTGCTGGAAGGCGGCCATAGCTGCCACTCGCTGCTGCCGCTGTGCCGTCATCCGCTGCGGCGCTGTCAGGGTGCCGAAGCGGATCGGACCCACGGGCACGGGAAACGGCGTTCTGTTCAGCGGCATACTCGCCGACCGCTTTACCTGCTCGGCAAGTGTCCACAGTCGCGCCCTCTGGTCGTCGGACAAACCGAGAGCAGCGTAGCGATCCGCGGGCTCCAGGGAAAGCTGCTTGCAGACCCTCCGATTTTCCAGAAGCTGGCGCAGAGAAGCCCGCTGCGAACCCGTCAGCAACGCCTCGATGGCGTCAGAGCCGCGTTTTTCCCTCTGAGCCCACTGCTCGCAGACCTCGATCGACTCCCGCCTCATCGTTCTTAACAGATCCTCCATACGCTGACGCCGCCACGGTTCGGTGGTGCGGTGGACGTAGTGGCTAAAGTTCTGGCTGACCGGGTCCGAGAACGGCAGTACTCCCCGAAAACTCTGCCCCGTCTGCCGAATGTTGTTGAAGATAGCATTCATCCTCAGGGCGGATTGCTGCTCGTCCGCCTTCAGGCCCCGCTGTGTCTCCTGCTGAATCGCCCAAATGCGTGTTCGCTGATCAGAGGAAAGATTCAGCACGCTCGCGAATCCAAGAACCGGCCCATAAACGAAACTGGTGTCTGAGGGTTCCGGCAGCCGGAATGTCATCTGCCCGACCGGGGTAAAGTACCCACCAACGGACCCGGAGCGGAACATGCCGAAGCGCATAATTAGCGGAGCCGTCGCTGCGTTGCCCGCCGTGCCTGCGGAGGGGCGGGTAAAGGCGACATACCGCAAAACAACCAGGGCAACCACGAGTACTCCGGCGATGCCTGCTGCCGCCAACCATGCCGTTTGGCGAGACCGCTGTGAACGTACCATGACCACGCTCCTTTGACTTCGTCGTCTCCCCTAGAAGCCTCGCACCTATAACGTTGAACCCGAACGAAAATCGGCCCGCGCCACGTACTATTTCCGCAATTCCCGCGGGATACCCTGCCCGCCGAATGCTGTACCTCTATCTTCCCTGAGTCGTTTGTGGTACGGTGTGCTAAGCTCGTCCGTTCGCTCGCTTCTCAGGTCACGGAGGTTTTTATGCTTTCGGTAATCGTGGTTCGTACTTTTAAGATCGCGCTGGTTCTCTTTCTGCTGTTGGGCTGGTATATCCTGTCACTTTGCGGAAAGAGCACCCAAATCTCTAGGTCAGAGGGAGGGAATTACCGTCAGTTGGTAACCACCTCCGCCGAATTACTTCCGCCCAACCAATGGGGTTTCCAAACGGTGGACATGTTCCGTTGCGGGTTTCAGGACAGTGGGCGGTATATCCAACGGGACTGGCTCTTCGTCCGAATCACGAGGAAAATCGGCCATTAAACATGGGATCATTTTGAATGATTACACTTAGCAAAGAGGCGACCGAACCCCGCGACCTGAAACCCGAGTGGCCCTACCTGCTCTTCGCGGTGGGAGTGATTGGCGCGGCAGGCGCTTTCGAGTTGTGGGTACGGCACGTGCCGGATGTGCGTTACACAGCAACGGTTCTGCTGGTCAACGGGTGCGCTGCGCTCTTGATTTCCGCCATCGCCCGTTTCGGCTGGCGTGCGATTCCCTGGACTCTCTATCTCAGCATGGCGGGGTTTTTCGTGGTGATGAGCCAGTATCTTTTTCCACAGACCCTTGCGGCGACGTCCCTGGTTCAGGCTCTGGCGAGTTTTGCGATCTTCCTTGGGCTCGTACCAAGACTCTTCACCGTCAGACACAAGGGCGCGAATACCGGCGAGCTGACTGAGGACCAGGCAGAGGTTCGAACCCGGTGACGGAACAGAAACAAAGGGAAACGAGCGTTAATAGGATTCGCCTGCTCAAGTGGGCAGCTGTCCTCTGGACACTCAGTGCTGTCTTGTTCTCCCTACTTGTGGCAAGCTGGTGGCTGGGCGTGCTTCCGGGGCCACGCGGCTACCGGAAGATTCTCACCCTTCTAATCCCGTGTCTTTTCTGGCTCTGTGCTCACTTTTTCTGGCATGAGTACCTCGCCCAGGAAAGCCGCGATAGCGTCTCGCAGTAGTTTTCGACAGTAGGGTGGGCATCCTAGCTTGACTGCCTATAGCGGTGGCGGGTCTCTTGGGTCCTCCCGTGCCTGCAGGTCTGCCATCGTTCCGTAGAGATCGCCATTGTCACTGATCACCAGGGCATTGTCGCGGAGAATTACCGGCACCTGCGCTGCCCCGCGCAGAAACTGTGTCAGTTTGTTGCCGGGGGATGCCAGGGCCTCTTTGCGGCAGTAGACGGCGACAAGCTGGTCCTCAAAAAGCGTGGCGACGCGGCCCCGCAGGAAACCGCCGTAATCGGGTTCGTCGTCTACAATGTGGGCGAAGCCGCGGGGTACGTTCTTCGCATGGGAGTCACGGGCATTATGCAGTCTGCCATCCGGGTAGATCCAGAAGACGAAATCCGGGTCCTGGTGCGTGAACTCTTTGATGGCGCGACGCCTGCCCGAATATGTCTGCGCCAGGAAGGGAAACCGCTCTGCGGCAGCCTCCCGCGATACCGAGCCGAGTGTTATCATAGCTCACTATCGCAATAGGGCTCTTTCTGGAATAACCAAACCAATGAAAAAGATGATCATCACCGGTTGCCAAGCAGGCTTTCAGAAAATCAATTTTACCAAGCTGCTGCAAGCGAAACTCGGCATGGCACTCGCCGAGGCACATTCTGTGACCAATGCGATAATCGAGCTGAATCCGGGTGGGCGGGACGAGCCGGTCGAAGTAACGATCCCGGACTTCGTTGATGCTGCGACCCTTGAGGACCTCCTCGTGCAGGCAAAAGCGCTGGGTGCCATCTCTCATATATCCGCTGGATAAGTGCGCCAAAGCCTTTCCGAAACCCCTTACCGTTATGCGAATCCTTTATGTCGAGAATCATGCGCGTTTTGCCGCCGTTGCCATGGCGCAGGTCCTGGCGTCGCATGACGTCACCCTTGTTCCGAGTGTCGTGGATGCGCGTCAAGCCCTGGCAGACAACACGTTTGATGTGGTGCTGGTAGATTATGACCTGGACGATGGGAAGGGGGATGAAGTGGTGATGGCACTGCGAACGCAGCCGTTGCGGTGTCCGTTTATCATCGCCGTATCTTCGCACCAAGCGGGCAACGCCGCTCTGACGGCAGCCGGTGCCGATGCCGTCTGCAGCAAAATGCAGTTCTCAATGATTGAGAACGTGATTGCCGGACTGGTTCACAACGGCGGATAAATTGAGACCTTCGCGCCTTCTCGTATAGATGCAGGCTGCCAGGCATAAACCGTTCTGCCCCTGCTGCCCGATCTGCCCGCTTGCTTCGGAGTGGCTGCTTGTGGTACGGTGGCGCTATAGACAGACTAGCTGAGGTTTTAATCTTGCCCCGAGGGAGGGCGATGGTCAAAGGAGACGATCATGACACCGGTATCACACCTGACGAGCCATCAAGCGGGTCACCCGCTTGATTCATATGATCCCGCCGAGCAGAGCAAGCGAAGGAAAAACCTGTCGTGCGCACGTTTTTGCCTCTGGGTGTGTCCGCTTGTGGTGAACCTGCTTCTTGTCTGGCTGGTCTCCTCGGTGCGCGGCTTTATCTCCATGGGCAGTGTGAAGGCGGCACTAG
>JAZKEA010000138.1:6943-7283 GCA_040387315.1 Armatimonadota bacterium
TCGCAGGAAAGGCATCGAGTCCGAGAGCTGGTATCGGGTAACCAGCGTTGCTCTGTTCGGCATCGGCCTAATTGCCTCTTTTTGCCTCCGTCACTTCTAAGTAATGAGGCACGCGATGCCACAAACATCTGACTCTCTTGCGAAACTGTTCGCGCTGAAATATCTTCATTCGTCAACCTCGAAGTATTTCTCAGAGGATGTTGTTGACTGGGCTGTCTCTCAGTTAGTTGCCGGAAACAGTACCGAGAGCATGAGCATCCTGGCGGGTCTGACGCCGCCGATCCACTGGCAGGAGCTGGACTACTACTTCCAGCGGGCTCTCGACGAGTCCGGACTGGCT
>JAZKEA010000138.1:7293-8578 GCA_040387315.1 Armatimonadota bacterium
CGTGAGGAATGTCTCCGCACCTATGCGCAGGCGATTGCCGCCGATATCGTTTCCGGGGCCATCGGGCCCATCAAAGGGTGCCGCGTCCTCTATCACATCGGAGCGGAGCTTGATTATCCGCCGGATTTCGGACCCTGGTTCAGCCTGGACGATGATCTGGAGTGGCGAGGCTACACCCAAGCCGAGGCAGAACAGGAAATTATCCGGGAGGCACGGATCTTTATCGCCCCCGGCACGGGTATCGGCAGTGCCGGGGGCGGTGAAATGGAATGAACGCCTCTCCGGCGGGTGACGCACGCTTTGCCGGAGAGGGGTTTTGCGACTTACGGCTGGGCCGTAAAGAAGGCACGGGCTGCCTCGTCGGCTTTGCTTCGGTACTCGGACAGACGGTTTCGGTCCGCTTCGGCGAGGGATTCCTTCAGCCGCGGCGCGTCTAAATCCGCCACGTAAACCGGCGTGCCCGGCTGCTGCCGCCACGACTCCTCCAGGCTGCCCGCGTCTACGGGATCGAAACCGAGTTCGTCCACGAGACGCATCACCTTTTGCCGCGCCTCCGGCGAGCCGCCCGCGACAGGAAGCGCGATACGTCCCGGTGTGCCTGCCGGTTTTCCGTTCTCCAGCAGACTCTGAGAGAAAATATTGTTGAAGACCTTAACGACCGGTCGTCCCAGGTGCTCCGCGACCCACGCGCTCTCGACCTGCCCGTCCTCGATGGCGTCGATTCGCCCGTCGCGGGACGGGTAGTAGTTGCCGGTATCCACAACAACGACCTCGTCTCCCACGCCCGCAAAGAGGTCGCCGGGCAGGTCCGGGACCGCCCGCTGCGGAATGGTGACGATCACGATTTCGCCGCTCCGCGCCGCCTCGGCAGCGGTTACCGCTCGTGCGCCGGTCTCGGCTGCCAGATCCCCCAGCGTCTCCGGCCCGCGCGAATTCGCGATTGTCACTTCGTGCCCGAGGGCCGTCAGCCGCCGCGCGAGGGTTCCCCCGATAAAGCCTGCCCCGATAATCCCTATGTTCATTTCGTCACTCCCGTTCAGCAGTCATCAATAATGCTATAATATTCCCTACAGGGGCGGATAGGAATCGTTCCCCGCCTGGGTGCTGCAATAGAGAGACTACGGAGAATGCAATGACGCATCTTACGTTACCCCACCGGATTCCGCGGAATCGCGCCGCTTCCGGATATACGCTGACCGAACTGCTCACGGTTATCGCCATTGTCGTGGCGCTGACGTGGTTCCTGAACCCTTTCCACTCCCACAGCGGCGAGAAACCACGGCAA
>JAZKEA010000138.1:8588-12773 GCA_040387315.1 Armatimonadota bacterium
CAAAGTACCTGTGCTTCTCACATGAAGCAGATCGGCCTCGCGTTTGGGCAGTATCTCAGCGACTACGATGGCGTGTACCCGACGTGCGACAATGACCGGGCACGATTCGCCGGTCAGCCGCCCGACCCCGAAACGCCACAGGCACGGGAAGCCAGCGGGCCGCCGGAGCGTGACTGGCGCATCGTTCTTCAGCCCTATGTCCCAACGGTGGGGATTCTGCGCTGCCCTTCGGACACCTCACCGGCCCCCGACGATCCGAACCATCCTAACGTGGATGTCCGGAAAGAGTACGTCGCCTCGTACTCGGTGAACGGCTGGTCGGAATTCGATCTCAAAGCGAGCGCGATCCCGGCTCCGGAGTCCTGGATACTCCTGGCGGAGCGCAACAACCAGGCCCGCGGCCCGAAGACATGGTGGATGTTCTACTTCTGGACCTGGCAGGGGACGCCCAATGTCTGGCCTCCCGCGGCGACGCCGGTTCCGACAGCGGCAGCCGCCAAGGATCTCGATCTGACACGGCATTCGGACGGATCGAACTGGCTCTACGGCGATGGGCACGTGAGATGGAAGCGGTTCCCGGACCTCTGGAAAGGGGGACGCGAAAATCCCTTCCGCCCCGATCCGGCATCCGGCCCCCCGATACCGTCGCCTCAGTAACTGATGGGGGGCATCGGTACGGTGGACGAGAAGGAGCTTCTCTTATGGCAAAGCATATTCTGGTGCTCAGCAGCAAGGCGGAAGTTATTCAACGGCCGCGCGACACCCTCGAACCAGAGGGATACAGAGTCACCGTCGCTGCCGCTGACGCCGACATCGCACGGGAAATAACACAAATCACCGCACTAACCGGGCAGGGACCGGACAGTGTCATTCTGGACCTGGGTTCGGAAGATGAGGTACGAGCGTCTGAGGAACGGCACATGAGATGCCTGGGAGAAATAGAGGACCGGGCACGTCCGCGGGTGATTGTTCTGAAGCCCCCTGGCCCTCATCATGGGGGCTATCAGAGTTACCGCAGCTACGCGGAGGTGTACCTCTCCGAAAGGTTTCACCCCCGGGAACTGCTCGCCTTTGTGGGCCGCATGATAGGCCCTGCCGACTCCGCGTTGGTACGCAATCGTCATTCTGGGTAAGAATTGCACTTGGTAAGGAATCAACTATGGTAATTGAATCAACGTCTTCGGCGAACCCGTCTGTTTCCTCCGACCGGTATCAGACCGAGACGTACAGGGGGATCGAAATTCGTGTCCGTGTCCGGGCGGAATCCGGGGATCCGGAGAGAGACGAAGCACATCACTGGTCGGGCAGCTATTCCTTCTTTACGGGGATGATTACGCATCTGCCCAGCGACCGCGTTCGCCAGCATCTTGCGGAAAGGTTTGGCAGCCGCGAGGAGGCGGAGGAGGCCAGCCTTGCCGCCGCACGCCTTGCGGTAGACCGGGAGATCCAGGTGAGGGGGATCACAGAGCGCAACCGCCAGCTGAACGGCAGGCACCACGCCGACTTTCACGACAAAATCAAAACCGAAATCCGTGTCAAGAAGGACAGGCCGTGGCACGCCCACCGGCCATAGCGGGTTCGGGACCGCGCCGCTCGAAGACGGTTATATAGTAGTTTTGCGGTTGGCAAAATTACCGGTTTGAACCACCAGTGTCGTGAGCATAATGGGGGAGCAAGGTAATTTTTACACTTACCATCCCATCGGAGATTCACCCATGACCCGCTCCTTTTATCGCTCCGCCGTAGCCACGGCAGTAGGCGCTCTTACTCTCGGATTTTTTGCACCGGCTGCCCAGGCCGATATTGTGTTCTATGATGGCGCGGGCGGGGTTCAGCCCGACGAAAACGTGCTGCTGTCCTCCAATCAGCCATTAGGTCCGGCGGGCATTATTACGGGTACGACCAATCAGCCATTAGGTCCGGCGGGCATTATTACGGGTACGACCAATCAGTCGAATACCCTGATTACTTTCACCCAGCCTACGGCGTCGGAGCCG
The DNA here is from genome assembly GCA_040387315.1 of Armatimonadota bacterium. Classification (GTDB taxonomy): domain Bacteria; phylum Armatimonadota; class Armatimonadia; order Armatimonadales; family Armatimonadaceae; genus JACMJB01. The sequence continues at coordinate 10,586 of JAZKEA010000138.1, forward strand.
CTCTCAGTGAACTCCAACGGGCAGGCACGTATCGTCGCAAATGACAATTTGTTCACCTCGCTCAGGACGTCCGTGGCATCCGGGACAACTTTTTCGCTCTTTGAGGCAAACCCGAACTTTCTGGCAGGCGGCACACTGTTCACGGTGCGGGTGACCGAGGACAACGGTCAGGTGAGCAACCGGAACTTTGTGTCCGGTAACGGGCAAAACTTCTTCGGCGTGCAGGCAATCGCCGGTCAGCGAATCAGCTTCATCGACATACTGGGGCCGACGAACTCGATACAGGATGTGCGGCAGATCCGTATCGGCGGTATCTCGTCGTCGGTGACGCCAAACGCGGTTCCCGAGCCTTCCGAATGGCTGGCGATGGGTATGGCGGCGACATCGGTCGGCGGTCTTATGCTACGCGCACGGCGACGAAACAGCCGCCGCGCCGCAGTCTAAGACCCTTTTCGTTCGGCTCGTTCTCTTAAAGGCAAAGCTGTCTTGGTATTTTAGACCGGGGCAGCTTTCTTTTTTCACAGATAGATTGGTTAAATTCTCAATGTGTGCTCAATCAAACAAACATGGCAAAACTCTCCCAGCTGCCCTCCGTGGACTTGTCTGCAGATCTTACGGGCATTACCATCGCTACCAGTGGACCGGGACCGGACGCCAGCGCAGCGGTTCACCTTCCGATTGAGTTCCTTCCGGGCATCATTCTCCTGCTCCAGAGTGAACTGAACCGGATCAATAAGGGACACTACCGCACAGACGATGCCATCGAACCGGCACACGAACCAGTCGCTGAAACACGCGAGAGGTGGGGACAGCCCTGCCGGGATTTGCCGTAAATTACTGTCAGGAAAAAACGAAAAAACAGGTTTGAATGCTGAACGGGATGCGTATAATGGAGCAACACCAAACCTGAGAGCCCCTTCAGTCATAAAGACTGAGGGGGCTCTTTCTTTTGCGAGCCTGGCGGAAAATCTCGGTCAAGTGGGAGACAGGGAATACACAAAAGAGGAATAGTACCCGGTCGGGCATAAGGCTATGGGTGGTCTCTTACGGAGCTCCTGCCTCGATTTCGCCCACTGGCAGATTTTAATTCGGAGCCCAAAGACGGCGAGTGTTGTCGCTTTCGCTGGTCCATTCCGGTAATGCCGTGGATGGAGAAAGGAACACATCGTGTTCAACACTTCCAACAGATCGCTGCTGCGATCCCGCTCTCGCTTTACCCCCCTGATGCTGGGACTGCTGTGTCTTCTGATGCTCACAACCCTGGCTGTTCCAAAGGCAGAGGCCGCCCCGCCTGCATCAGCGGCTTCCGCAAAGTTCACCATTCTTCCTGATGTACCAAACGTGCTCGACAGCGCGGCTCTGGGTATCAATAACCGGGGGCAGGTAGTCGGCATACTCTTCGACAGTGACTTCAACGCCCACGGATTTCTCTACGAGAGGGGCGTGTATACCATTCTCGCGGCTCCCGGAGCGCTGGTTGGTCCCACCTTTCCCGTCGGCATCAACAACCAGGGGCAGATTGTCGGCAGCTATCAGGACAGCGATTTCAACGTCCACACGTTCGTCTATGAGAAGGGCATCTACACCACGCTCCCCGATCCTCCCGGAGCTGTGTTCGGCGTCTTTCCGAATGGAATCAACGAAAAGGGGCAGATCATTGGCACGTATCAGGACGAGAACTTCCAGAATTATGCCTACGTCTACGATAAAGGCGTCTATGTAATTCTTCCGAATGTGCCCGGCGCTGCTTTGACGATACCGTCCGGCATCAACAATTCAGGACAGATTACGGGATACTTCTACGATCAGGACTTCACAGGTTACGGCTTCCTCTATGAAAAAGGGGTCTATACCACGCTGACGGTACCGGGCGACGCCATCGCCACCTTCTCCACCGCCATCAATAATCAAGGAACCGTCGTCGGGTATTACCTGGACAGCGCATTCAACGCACACGGCTTGGTCTATGCCAGGGGCTTGTATACGACCTTCGATGTTCCCGGCGCGGTCTTCGGCACCCTGGTCTACGGCGTCAGCGACAGCGGTAATATCTCCGGCACCTACTACGACGGTGACTTCCTGCCCCACAACTTTGTGCTGAGGCTCTGACACACCCCGTTCGTATAGGCGCGACCGGATCGCAGGCTGACTGCGATCCGGTCGCAGAAAGTTTATGAACGAGCCTGTC
>JAZKEA010000139.1:0-9625 GCA_040387315.1 Armatimonadota bacterium
CCGCTCCCTGCCGCGAATAACGAAAATCGAGAGGATTCATTCTTCATATGGTGTTTATACCCACTTGGACAGGGAGTCCATTTTTCTAAGCGGCGTTACCCTTAACAACCCTGCGAACAGAGCCTTTGTTCCTTTTGGCCCACCCTCAATGTTGCCGGCAATACCCTGCCAGGGTATACTGAACCTGTAATGACCCGCAGCATACGAGCGATTACCTTGTTAGCAGTCTGGCTTACCGTGCTATTTGCCGGTCCGGTCCTGCCTGCCTTCGCGAGTTCCTGCGCTCTGCCGGTCGCCATTCAGCCGGTCTCCTCGCCCTCAGAATGTCCTATGGGGCATGGTGCGGCGATGCCGGATGCGGGAGATGGCCCCCAGGCGTGCTGCTGCTGTTCTCCGGGAAATGCGTCGGCGCACACACCGTTATCAACGTCTTTTGCCTCTGATACCCTGACGGAGCAGGTACCCTGTGAGTGCTCCGTACAGCCGGGTGTTCCAGTGGTTCCCAGTGATACGCTGCAGGCACCCATACCGAGCTTTGCCATTGCGTTAGCCGAGGTTCCGGTCGTCGCGGCGATTCCGCCGATGGCGCACCTGACCGCCGACTCTCCCCTGCCGCCTTTCGCGGCCCGCCTCCGTCTCCCCCACCACGCCCACAATGCCGGTCGTGCTCCTCCTGTCGCGTAACAACAAGTCATTGGTTTGTGTCGTTGTTCGCATAGGAAGAGTGTGTATCTAGAAATGCCGCTTCTCCTATGCCGTTTACGCTGAGGAGAAATTCCATGTCCTTTTCCCCTGTTTTCAACCGCCGCCGCTTTGCGGTCGGCACCCTTGCCGCTCTTGTCGCCGTTGGGTCGGGTTTTGTGGCCGCCCCGCGTACAGCCGATGCCCATGAGGCGGACTGCCCTCTCTGTCAGCTTAAAGTCGTTCAGGATACCCCGACCCAGGACAATGAAGTGGCGCTCCGCTTTGGTCGCAAACGGATCGAGTACCGCTGTGTCTGGTGCGCCCTGACCGAAGCGCAAACCGACTTTCCCAAAGGTAACCTGACTATCCTCGCTCCCTCCGAGATTAAAGGGAAGCCCGTTTTGATCTCCCGAACCGATGGCAGCTGGTCAACAGGGCCAACATCCGCAGTTTTTCTTGGCGTCAATGCGGGACATAAGAGCTGCCCGATCACCTACCGCGCCTTCTCCGGTCAGGCCGCCTTTGACGCCTATGTTAAAAAGACCGGCGGCGCTGTCAAGGGAGCGAAACCCCTGACACTGACGCAGCTGCTGGCGACCACGAAAAGCGCATAGGAGGTTCCTGTGAAGCGCACTTTTTTTGCCCCGCTCGTGGCGGCAGGAGCTTTGCTTGCCGTCACGGCAGCGCAAGGTTCAGCGGACGCCCCCGCTCCGGTCCTGCCACCCTTACCTCAGAATCTGCCCGGCTGGATAAAGAATAAGGATGTCAACCACCTGTTTTACCAGCGCGGGCGGTACAACTTCGCGGTCTACTCGGTCAAGCCGCTGGCCTATGACCTCAATGCCGTCGCGGTAGGTCATGCGATGGCCTATGAAGATATGGTGACCGGTAAGGCGGGTCGTCTGGAGGGCGAAACCTATCGCAAGATCGACCGGGTGCTGAAGAACCCACCTCGCCTGATGCCCGCCGAGGCATCGCTGTCTCCGACCTTCGGACGTCGGTTCGGGGTTCTGGAGCAGGTCTTCGACTGGACTCATACGCTCCATGCCCAGACCGTGGACGTACTCGCCAGCGATAATCTGACGGATGCCCAGAAGGATGCTGAAATCGAGCGACTGTACCAGAACTACCGCACGACGGTTCCGTACGCGGTCACCTCGCTTCCGATGAACATGGGATACCTGTATGGGCAGTCCTACAGCAAAGGGTTTCGGAATAATTATCCAAAAACGAACGGGCTTTTCTGGGGCTATCACTGGCTTCAGGGGGTGATGTACGACGCTCTGTACCAGCGGACGCCGGAGCAGCAGCGCAGTGCGTACGAGATCATCGGGGAGCAGTATCGGAAGACGGAGCTCTACCGGACGAACCGACCGTTTATGCCGATGTTCGCCGAGGTCAGCCCCCGCTTCGCGGCGCGTTTCCCCCACCTCGCGAATGTCTTTGACAACCTGCACATGATCCACGACATGGTGAACGATATTCTCGTCACACCCGGTCTTACGACAGAGCAGCAGGATGCCCAGATCGAACGGGCGCTCTGGCTATGCCTGGAAGCGGCCCATCCCGGCGAAAAACCAGGCGATGCAAGGGAACCCGGTGGTCTGCACGACCATCGCTTTATGGAAGGTATGCCGGGAATGGGCCTGATGCCCGGCGGCACCAAGAGCCTGATGTATATGACGACTGGCGGCATGGGCTGGATGAACATGAGCGAATGTCACCACTGCTCGATGCCGCTGCCCGAGGGCAAGGATTCCTGGAAGGCGTCCACGGTGACCGCCGACGGCTGGACGATGCGGGTCCGCTGCGCCCTCTGTGCCCGCGACATGTCTCTGGAAACCAAGGGACGCGCAATCCTGCATCTGGCAACGGAAGACCCGGCCAAGCCGGTCATTGTCTTTTCGGATACGGAAGGGAACCTGCGCACCGACAGCAAAAACGCCGTGTTCCTGGAGGCCGAGGCGAGTCACGCGGGCTGCAGCGACTGGTCGCAGGCGTTCTCGAACCAAGCCGCCTTTAATGCCTTTGTGGCGGCGAACCCGGAATATAAAAGGAGCAAGCCGCTGACCTTTGCGCAGTGGTCGACACGCGAGGGCAAAAAGCCGGATACCTACTACCGTCCCGAAGGTCCGGTAGAAAACCCCTTCGCCAGCGAAGCAAACCAGAAGCAGGGAGCGGGAAAGGAGGCGGCAAAACCATGAGGCATATTGGTCCTGCACTTCTGACCGTTCTTCTGGCTGCCGGTTCCGCCCATGCTATCGATCACGACAATATCGATGCGGGTCGCCCCCTGCTCTTTGAGGATGCGATCTCGATTGCATATCGAGAGCGCGCCTTTGAGATCGGGGCGGCTCTGGGGTTTCCGAAGCAGCGACCGGTCGGACTCGGCCTGTCCGCGGAGTATCTTTACGGCTTTGCCCGAAACTCCCACTTCAGCATCGATTTCGATCCGTCTATCGGGGGTCGTGCGGGAACTGGTGATACCCGTGCCGACGCGGGCGATGTGGGCGTTGGGTTGTTTCGGAGCCTGAACCGGGAGACTCTGGGGACACCGGCGATCGCAGTGCGGGCGGATGTTTCCCTGCCCACAGGCCGCGGTAGTCGCGGACCCCAGGTACGGCTGCGGGGCATCCTGAGCCGCACGGTACGCCAGTACAGCCGCCTCCACCTGAATGCCGACGCGAACATTAAATTCCGTCCCGAGAGCGGCGAACGGGCGGTCCAGCCTTCCCTGGTTCTTGGCCTGACACGGCCTCTGGGCTACCCAACTCGTTTCGACCGTACAGGTCTGGCCGAAATCGCTGTCAGAAGTGGAGAAAAGAACGGCAGCGGCGCGGTGGTATCCGCCGGAATCGGTCTTCGCCAGCAGGTAACGGTACGCGCGGTCTTTGACGTCGGCATCCAGTCGGATATCGGCGCACTGGGCGCGAAAACCGACCGAACCTCGCTTCGATTTGTCACCGGCTATTCGACACAGTTTTAGCCGCAAAAAGAAAAACACAATGGAAATGAATACCCCCTTAAACCGCCGTGCACTTTTGACGGGCCTTCTTGGAAGCGCTGTGCTGCTTTGCCTGCCAGGCACGGCCCTCGCGCACGATGTCAAAGATCCGGTCTGCCGGATGTCGGTCGATTCAGACACGACACCCTTCAAGCACAAGATCGGCAGCAAGACCTTTTACTTCTGCTCCGCGACTTGCCGCAAGACATTTATTGCGTCGCCGTCCAAGTATACAAAGCTCGCGGCGGTGCTGGAAAAGAGTGCGGGCAGCGCCTACGCCGCTCGTGTCACCTCAAATGCCCCCGCGCTGGCAGGAACGCCGACAACCCTCAACATCCGGATTGTGAACGAGGGCACAAAGAAGACGGTTCGGGACTTTGAGCTAACCCATGAGAAAAAGATGCACTTTCTGATGGTCAGCGAGGATATGGCCTGGTTCTCGCACGAGCATCCCAACCTCGGTAAAGACGGCGTCTTCCGCCTTCGAACCACTTTTCCTCGTCCGGGACGCTACCATCTCTACGCGGACGCCACCCCGTCCGATGGCGATAATCAGATACTGCCGATGACATTCACGGTGGGCGGCACGGGAGCGCCAATAATCGCCGCATCGTCCACACGCCCTCTGACTCCGGACACGACATTGACACGCCGCATCGGCGACATCAGCATATCCGTGGCTGTTCAGCCGAAGGTTCTGCGGCAGGAGAAATCCGCCATCCTGACTTATACACTTCGCGACGCGAAGGGTCGCCCGATCCGGGATATGGAGCCGTACCTCGGCGCGATGGGGCACCTCATGGCGATCCGTCAGGACGGTGAGGAGGTGGTCCATACGCATGCGCTTCATGCGGTCGCCCCCGGCACGAAAAAAATCGAGGAGGGCGGTCTTACGCTGACGTCCGCGATGTCGACCGCATCCGGACCCACGTTTTCCTTCAAGATCGCCCTTCCGACGGCGGGCATCTACAAAATCTGGGCGCAGTTCCAGCGTCGTGGGCAGGTCATCACGGTGCCGTTCACTTTCAGGGTCGCGGATTTGTGGGAGAACGAACCTTCCCCGGTAGCTGCTGCCGCTTCGGCACCGGTTCAGAAGGCGACGATCACGGTAGATAAAGGGGTGTATTTACCAAGCAGCCTGACCCTTGCGGCGGGCAGACCGGTCGAGTTGACCTTTATTGGCGGCAAAGCGATGGGCTGTGGCGACACACTTGTGTTTCCGGGTCTTGGCATCAAAAGAACCCTGGTCGCGGGAGGTAAAACGGTGGTTACCTTTACCCCGAAGAAGAGCGGTCCGCTGCGCTTCACCTGTGGGATGAACATGTATCAGGGACAGCTTACGGTAAAATAGCCTCTATGGTAACGGTATACACCTGGCTTCCGACCCCGCCAAGCTCCGTGATAAAAGAGGGACTTATGCCCGACCTCGGGCATTCGTCCCTTTTAGTCCACGATGACAGCGGTCTTCTCGAAGATATTTACTGCAGTTTCTGGCCGGAAATGGATTCCACGATCAGGCGAGTCATCAGCCTGTGGAAGAACCGTCAGGTGCGCTTCCCTGCCCGTTACGACGAGGAGTGTGATCCGGAGGCCGGGTTCATGCAGCGCCCTGCCGACCATGTCGTAACCCTTCAAGGGCTGCGCGAAGACCGTCTTCGCCGCGGCTGGGCCCAGCTCAAGGACAGCGAGTTCGACGTCATCTCCTGGAACTGCTCTAATGTCAGCGAATGTCTTCTGATCGCCGCGATGGACCGGGAGCGTTACGATGCCGTTCAGGACGCCGTTGACTGTAAGCTCGACGATCTGGACAAAGCCAGTATGGATGCCGACGAGATGGGAGGCGTTCTCCACTACCTCGCGGAGTCCAAGCTGATCGGATGCCATCCAGAGGATGTTCACCGCCTCGCCTCGGCCTACCAGGCCGCGTTCTCCCCCAAGCACACGGACGACGATGTGCTGGTCCCGGCAAAGTTTACCCGCTAAGCAGGAGCGACTGCCTGCGAAAGCGAACCGTAAGCAGAATCAGCCGCCCGACGGCTCAACGACGCGTTATTAAGGAGCGAAGACATTTCGCATGACCCCTGTTAAAATCGGCATCATCGGCTGCGGCAACATCAGCGGCATCTACTTCACCAACGGAACCAAGAAATTCAACAAGATCGTCGAGGTCGCCGCGTGTGCTGACCTTGACCTTGCCCGTGCTCAGGCGAAAGCCGAGGAGTTCGGAATCGCCAAGGCGGTCACGCCGGAACAGCTTCTCGCGGACCCTGAGATCGAGATCGTGGTCAACCTGACGATCCCCAATGCCCACCACAGCGTCTGCAAAGCCGCTCTGGAGGCGGGGAAACATGTCTACGTGGAGAAGCCGCTCTCCATCACCCGCGAAGAGGGCAGCGAACTGGTCGAGCTTGCGAATTCTAAAGGGCTTCGGCTCGGCGCGGCTCCGGACACGTTCCTCGGGGGCGGCATCCAGACATGCCGCAAGCTGATCGACGACGGCTGGATCGGAGAGCCGGTCGCCGCCTCCGCCTTTATGATGGGCCGAGGGCATGAGTCCTGGCACCCCGCCCCGGAATTCTACTACAAGGCCGGTGGCGGTCCCATGTTCGACATGGGTCCCTACTACCTGACCGCGCTGACCGTCCTGATGGGACCGATCCAGCGGATCACCGGGTCCGCGCGAGCAACCTTCCCGGAGCGGACGATCACAAGCCAGCCGCTCCACGGAACCAAGATTACCGTCGATGTTCCCACCCACATTGCCGGAGTGATGGATTTCGCCAATGGCGCGGTCGGAACGATCATTACCAGCTTTGATGTTTACGGTTTCCCCTTCCCGAACATCGTGATCTTTGGGACGGAGGGAACACTTCACGTGCCGGACCCCAACAGCTTCGGCGGAACGATTCGCTGGAAGGGACGCCTCGCCAAGGAGTATGCGGAGATTCCGCTGACCCACGGCTATGCGGAAAACAGCCGGTGTATCGGAGTCGCGGATATCGCATCAGCGATTCAGTCGGGCCGGAAGCACCGCGCAAACGGGGAACTCGGCTTCCATGTCCTGGAGGCGATGCACGCCTTCCACGACGCCTCCGATGCCGGTGTCCACTACAACATGAAAAGCACCGTCGAGCGCCCCGCCGCCTTGCCTCTTGGCCTCGCGGACGGCGAACTGGATTAACAGCCTCTACTACAGCGAATCGGGGCAGGCAGCACCCGCCCCGATTCTCGCTAATACGACCCTCTATTCGGATTTCGGCGGATAAGCGATGATCTCGACCGCCTGCCCACCCGGCGCTTCCAGATAAAAAGAGCGGGTGCCATCCCGGTGCGGCTTGATCTCCTGGGAATGGTGCTCGGCCAGGCGCTCCAGTTCCTCGCTGCTGACGCGCCAGGCAAGATGATTGGGGTGCTGATCCTTGGTGACGAAAGCAAGTTTTGCGCCGCCTGCTTCCAGAAACCCCCAGCTGGAATCCTGGTAGAGCACCACGGCATTCGGCAGGAGCTCGCGGTACCAGGCAATCGCCTCGGCGATATCGGGCACGATCTGCGCGGCGTGGTCAAACTCGTAATCAGGCATAGTTGAACAAAATCCCCTTCTTTCACTGCTGACTTGATTATAGCCCGCGGCAAAAACAATCCGTGCTTTACAAACGTTCACGCGATCCGCACACCGATTCGCTTTCTTGGAGACCTGGTCAGGCGAAAGATAAAAAAAGCCGGGTGATCTGAATCACCCGGCTTTCGGTACCAAGAGCAGTCGATTAGATCTGCGCTTCAAGCTTCTCCGAGATTACCTGACGCGGAACCGCGCCAAGGATCTGGTCGACAACACGTCCACCCTTGAAGATGTAGAGGGCGGGAATGCTCTGGATGTTGTAGCGCTGGGCAATATCCGGTTCCGCATCGACATCGACCTTAAATACTTTGACCTTTTCGCCAAGCTGGCATCCACTTCAGGAGCCACACGACGGCAGGGACCACACCAGGCAGCCCAGAAATCCACCAGAACAGGCTTCTCCGACTGAAGCACTTCCGTATCAAAATCCGCCGACGAAACGGCAGCAGCTAGACTCATAGCAACAACCCCCTTTGTTCTGCGCACGAGCAAAATATTTCTGCTTCGGCGCGGCAAGCATCGCGGCTTTTTTGTTCGGCATTAAAGGTCATTTATCCTTCTTTGCCTGTTGCGCGAGCGGCCTTCATTTGGCTGACACCTTTATAAATAGGAAGTTCCCAATATGGGCCAATATTATTCCTCGGAGGGTAACGGGGAGGGTTGGGAAGGGCCGGAATTGAGCACGCCATGGACTGACGTAAGAGGCTGACGGAAGCGATCCGGCAGTCCGGCATATAGAACGACGGCAGCGGCACGCAGCCGCAGCAGTATTTCCTGACGGCGTTGCCAGAGGGGGTACGCAACGAACCTCAGGAAAAATTTGGCGGCGAACACTGCCAGAATGAGCAGAGGCACCCAGAGAGGCGCAAAGACCAGCACATAGGCCGAAGCGGTGACGGCGCGAGCACGATTCCGATCCACGATACTAAGAGCCCGCGCCTTCGCGGACGTGAAATGCCCGGCGACATCCAGCCGCACCCGGTCCACCATTCGCGTCGGCATTGGCTCGAAGAGCCGGATGGTCAGTGTGCAGAAACGGCTGTCGCGAGAGAGATCCTCTCGCTTCTGCAGAAGCAGGCCCTCATCCACACTCGCCCGGAACAGACGCTCCTGGACATAGAGGACATCACTCCCTCGAAGACGCCGCTCACTGGACAGGATTCCGGCCAGTCGGGTTTGGTGCTCGCCGAGGCGATCAGCCCGCCGCTGAAGGCTCTCGTACTCAGATGTCTGATCCCAAGTGGTGATGTTTTCCGCTGACAGCTTTCCCGCGGAACGAATGACAGGCAGGGCGTCACCCAAACGATCCCCCGCCAGCCGCACCTTCATCCACCCGTGCTTTCTCCCCTTCTCATTCACCAGAGTTTGCGCATCGAGCAGACTGCCGCCCTGCACTGACAGCGACTGGAGGATACGTTCACGCGCGGCATCAAAACTCTCTACCTTAACGATTACCTCTCCCCTATGGCCCGAGATCGAATGCAAAGGCGCTTCTGTTTGAGCCAGACAGCTGCTACAGAAAGATAGCAATAATAGCAACAGTGCAAGAAATCTCGCTTGTTGCATGGGCGATGATCGATGGTAATGCTTACGGCACCGCATTTCAGGACCTCCACTAATAACTATATATGTAGTCACTAACACTTTACACCAAGACTACATTAATAGTCAAGAGACTCGTTTAGATATTTTTTGCTATTTTGGTACATGTTCAGCGCAAATACTGTTATAATTTATGTTATAACAGTATCTTATTTTTAAAAGCAGGATGCACATGACAACCACACTTAAACTGACCACAATTGGTAACTCTTCCGGTATCATCCTCCCCAAGGATATTGTGGAACGACTGCGCCTTGAAAAGGGCGACACACTTTATGTTCTGGAAACTCCGCAGGGAATCGAGTTAACACGCTATGACCCGGACTTTGCGGACCAGATGGCGGCAGCCGAACGGGTGATGCGCGAAGATCATGACGCACTTCATGAACTGGCTAAATAGGTATGACACAGGAACCAATCTGGCTCCGAGAGGACGTCGTACTTGCCATTCATCGCCGACAACTTGCCGAGCACGGAGGGAGTGAAGGAGTCCGTGATTCAGGTCTGCTTTCGTCTGCCCTTGCAAGACCGCAAAATCTGCTGGCGTATGGTGAACCTACGCCTGATTTGCCGTCACTTGCCGCTGCCTATGCGTTCGGCATAGTCCGCAATCATCCCTTTGTAGATGGCAACAAGCGCACCGGATACGTTGTCTGCAGAACGTTTCTGATAATCAACGGACAGGACATAACTGCCTCACAGCAGGAAAAGTACCT
>JAZKEA010000140.1:0-11055 GCA_040387315.1 Armatimonadota bacterium
TAGTCATCTATCACGAAGACCCGGTAGCGTTTTGGCGGGAGTGGAAGAAGAAAGCGTGAGATAAGCGCGATCCTCCAGCGGCTCGCGGCCTGGTGGATGGGGCACCCGGAGCAGATCAAGCGCGATTATGCGAGATAGGGAAATGGTTTGAGTGATTGGGCCATTTGTTAACAGAGCACTGACAGCACTGTCAGTGTTTTCCCTCGTCAAGTTTTCATTAGTTTTCAGTTTTTGCGCAAAAAAGGTACGAATTTCGGGATAAAACCCTCGGCAGCTACCCAAGTTGTTGTCCGAACTTGCGCGTACAACAAAGGCTATGTTACTGTAGTGCCTAAGTGCTAAAGCATGTGTATTGCTATCTGTAGTGCTAAAGCATCTGTCTCGGTCACATTCCTCGAAGTAGAAGAAGGTAGATCCACCATGAACCAGCGTCGTTCCGCTCCCCTGCTCTCCGGCAATTCCGCGTTTACTCTCATCGAACTGCTCGTCGTTATCGCCATAATAGCGATCCTGGCAGCCATACTTTTCCCTGTCTTCGCCCAGGCACGCGCCAAAGCGCGACAGACCGCCTGCCTCTCTAACACCAAGCAGATAGGTAACGGCCTGACGATGTACACCCAGGATTACGACGAGACCCTGCCGGGCAACCACCGTGATGCCAATAACGTGTCACAGGATGGCGGTATCGCCCGGCCCCTTGGTTATATGGAGCCAACAGTCGCCGGCACAGCCGCTACCTACCGAAACTGGGCGCGCGATATCCAGCCCTACATTAAGAACACGCAGGTCTATGTCTGCCCTCAGGCCGTGCCGCGTTCGACCGTGACCGTCGGCGGTGTTGTCGGCAGCGCGAACAACTACGACGAGATCACCGGCCCGAATGCTTCCAATATCAGCTACCTGCTGAACGGCATCGCGGGAAGCAAGCCCTTGGCCGTGATACCCGCTCCCGCGGATACGATTTATGTACATGAGGTCATCTGCTACACAAGAGCAGCTCAAGAGCGGCCACGCCCGGTCTCAGGCAGCACGACGCTAGCAACGAACTTCGACCACTCCACCTACGATTACTCCCACCAGGACGGCGCTAATCTGCTGTTCTGCGACGGACATGCCAAGTGGCAGAAGAAGTCGGCGATACGTTACGAGCAGTTCGGGGTAGTCTCTCCTAACGCGCCGGCCTCACCGAACGCCGGGAAGGGCGTCTACTTCCTCCAGGACCCAATAGCGGCACAGGCGTCCCAGGGCAATCAGTACACCGTCGCATTCTAAGACCTGAGACTCGTAAACCAAAAGAATAAAAGCACGGGCGAGCGGTTCAGCGGTTCAGCGGCTTGCCCGTGCGGCTATTCAACCCCCGTAGGAGTGACCAGGATCAGACGATCAGACGATGACCGGCATTATATTTGTACGGTTTCTCTGTACGGTTTCAGTTCGCCAATGAACCCAGCATATTCCCGCGTAGTGTCTTCAGAGTGGCTTTATGCCACTGTTACCGTGCTGCCGGTGTTTCCGTGCTGCCGGCGTTGATGCCCTACGTCCTGCGCTCCGGCCAAGGCGGCCGTCTTCGTATCTCCGTAGTAGGTAACTGCTGAGAAGCACGGCAGAAACAAGCCAGATCAGGATGATGACCGCTCCCGCCACCCGGCTGACGGGCTTACCTGCCGTGATCATCTCCTCGGCGCGACCCCGGCACTCTTCCATAACGACCGGTGGTATCATCCGCAGGACTGCGGCAATTCCCAGAGGTATCAAAATCAAGTCGTCTAGGTACCCAAGAATCGGAATGAAGTCTGGGATGAGATCAATGGGGCTGAAAGCGTAACCGACAACGCACGCGGTAAGGACGCGTGCGTACCAGGGGACACGCGGATCTTTGCAGGCGAGATAAAGCGCGTAGGCTTCTCGCTTTAGGTGTCTTACTTGCTGCTTCCAACTGTCGAACCAGGTCAAGTCAATCTTTCCCGTCGAGAACTAGGTACTATACATTTGGATATTGAGTACTGGGCCGTTGGATAGAGAGTAAAGAGTAAGATGACAGACCCAATATACTGCATAAGGAACAAAGATGAACCGGACACAATGGATTTTGCCCACAGCGGCTGCAACTGTGCTCACGCTGATGATGGGTACGGCTCAGGTAGCGTCTGCCCAGTCTCAGAACCCGAGTAAGATGAGCGACAAGCGGGACGCGATGAACGCGAAGATGGATGCCAAGATGGGCAAGGCCAAGGGGCAGGAGAAAGGCGTCTATGTCGACCCTGACGAAAAGGAGTTCTACAGCCCCGCCCAGGCGATCATGACCGGCTACATGAACGAGTCAGGCAAGAAACTGGTGTACAAAGCGAGCGCTCCTGCGGGCTATAAAACCACGGATGACATCGGCAAGATGTATATCGACCCTGACGAGAAGGAATACTACACGCCCACGCAGGCTAAGATGACCGGCTACAAGAACGAGAGCGGCAAGAAGCTTGTTAAAATGACCAAGATGCCGGTGGGCTACAAGCCCACCGACGATATGGGCAAGATGAACAAGAAAAAGGCGGGCAGTTAACACAAGTGCAGGGGCAGTATGAACAACGCTGCCCACAATGTGTAAACTTTGAAGTTAGCAGATTGATCATAGCCCTGGCAAGTGTTTCCAGGGCTATGCGTCTTTTGAGAAGATGAGGCGTGAGGTAGTCGAGATCGGGGTGGATAAACCCTAGAAACGAAAAAAGCGACGCTGCTTGATGAAGCAGTGTCGCCGTGTGCTGTCTTGTTTTCGCTCCCGACTTTCGGGCTTTTCAACTCGACTATGAATATAGTATATCCCAAAATAATCTCGTAACGCCATAGGGAACATCAAGGCGCAAAAGCGCCATAACATCCTAACCGCGAACACGCGGATCTAGTAGATGCTGAATATGTTTCGCTAACGAGATTAAGTATGTGATTATCCCGCTTAGTTTGTCTCTGTATTGTCTCTAATGCTTTAATTTGTAAGGCCATTCGGCACCCGTCTGCGAAGTATCTTCAGCGCCGATTTATGCCACTGGCTCACTGCCTGGTGGAGTGGTGGTTTGCTCGTCTCAGAGGTAGAACCGTCGTTCCTGGTGAATGCTACGGCGACAGTAAAAGGAGACAGGCATGCAATTCTCTCAACTCGCTTCGGCAGTACGAACAGGCATACTCGGGTTGTCGGCGCTCGGAGCAATCGTTCTTTTCGCCGGTTGTGGCGGAGGAAGCAGCACTGTCTCGATACCGCGGCCTCTCGTGCTTGCTCCCGCGTGCAGTAACCCATCTCCCCTTACAGGAAGCTATGATCCGCAAGTGCCACAGTATGTTGTGGTCCTCACGCCGGGTGAAATCTCCGCAGTACTAGCACGGAACCTGGAAGCAAGACATGGGTTCACGCTGAAGTATGTCTATCCTGGGTCTTCCGTATTCGCGGCAGAACTCTCCCCGAAGGCACTGGCTTCTTTGCGCTGTGATCCTCTGGTTGTCAGTATCGCCTATGACATTGCGCCCTTTCCCCGGTAGACAATAAAGATGTCTCACGGTAAATAAACAGCGATACAGCGATACAGCGATACAGCGATACGTGGTCCTGGTGTGGTACTAACTACTGACTCAGTCTTAATGTGCTAGGGCACCAGGCAGCCGTCCGCGCAGCGTCTTGATCGCCTTCCCGTACCATTGGCTCACCGCCTGGTGGCTCACTCCCTCCGCCTCGGCAATCTGCCGGAACGTCTTCCCCTCGGCATAGGTATGCGGGCGGTGACTTTTCTAGTTTCGGTTCAATTGTCCAGGCAGGGGACCACCATAAGCCATTTGATCAATACTAGGTTCACATCGTAGTGCGGCGACTTGTGCGGGGTCTAGCTCAGCGGTGAAACCATTGGATGAGGCACCACCGATTGTGCGAAAGCTGTATTTCGTTGCTAGAACACGTGCCTGCGCTTGACCTGAGATCAATGGTCGAAAGAGAATTGTATAGTTGCGGACACGCGGGTCTGTGACGCCAACGATCGGCGCTGGATTAGCACAAGCGGGTATCAGTTCGATGCGCGGAGGGGCGGGTGTTAGGCTGGTACTTGAGCCGCCACCGCAACCGGCAAGCAGAATGAGAGATGTCAAGCTGAGTTCCGCTGATACGAAGTGTAGCAAGCGCATGAGGGTTTGATGGTCTCCTTTTCGCGGCAACTAGAAGGGGAAATTGCCTGACACGTCAGTATTCGAGTGAAAGAGCCAGATTCCTGCATCTTAAAGATTTAGTCCACTCTAGTTTACAAGTGAGTGTGGCATCTTCTCCCGCAACGCCCGAATAGCCTGCCTGTGTAGTTGACTGATACGCTGGTGACTCACGCCCTGCGCCCGGGCTATCTCGCGCAAGGGAACTTTCTGCCGATAGTGTGCCTCAATAATGGCGCACTGTGTTTCCTGTAGCGTTTCCTTGACCACCTGCCACAGGTACCGCTGCCCTTCCCGGTCGGTGATGGTCTGCTCGATCCCCCGTCTCCCGTCCGGTATCAACTCGCCGATGGTTTGCCCCGTCTCGCCGCCGTTCCTGCCCGGTGCCGGTGAATCCAGCGCCAGAAGGCGCGGCAGGCCCGCAATCTCTGACCACCGCTCCATTCTGCGGTGCGCGAAAACACCCGCCTGACATTGCAGTGCCGCTTCGTTCACTGCCCACCGGATACGGCTTATTGCGTGTGTCTGGAAAACAGCCCCTCTGGACGGGTCGAAGCATTGCGCCGCCTGCACCAACGCCAGATACCCCGCGGCCTCGCACTCCTCCCGGTCGGATGCGGACAGCCGCGGGTGTGCCTTCTGTACTGTCACCTCGACCAGGTGCCAATGATCCGTAACCAGCCGCTCAATCTCCGTACTGCCGCTTATTCGTGACCGTGATTTATCCATAGCGGTTATTATATACGCTTATCTATTGCATATTAAATACTCGTTTTACTTATGTCTCAGTGGTATAATTAAGGCATAAGTACATTCGCGCTTATCGCTATCTACGTCGGTTATGTGAGGAGATTTGAACCATGGCAAGCACGTTAGAGGCGCAGGAAAAACAAGCTCCGGAGGAGGGGCAGGCAATGGCGAACCGTAGGAACTGGCGGCGAACAAGCCTGATGATTCCAATCCGGATGCTGGAGGATTTGGATGCAGCCGCAGAGGATCAGGGCTTCGCAAGCCGCGCCGATCTTATCCGCGTTGCCTGCACCTCCTACATGCGCAACAAATCGAACGCACCGGAGATGCCGCCAACGATCCCCGGTGTCGCTCCGCTGAATCAGAAGGTGACAGCATGAACACCTCAGAGGGTTACAAAGGCGGTCGCGGAACAGCGGAACGGATTCAGAACTTCGAACGGCGGAATCGCCCTAACCAGAACCAGCGCCCCGACTTCCGCGAGGAACAGCGGACAGCGCAGGATGACCGGGCAGCGTTCCAGAACGCCCCACCGAGGCAGCAGAGGCTGCCAGCGCAGGCAGCAGTGCCGTCTGTCTTGCTTCCTGATTTCGAGATACTGAACCTGCGGCGTCTTCAGGGTGAAGGACCGACACGCGCCTTCTTCTCGGTTGCCGTCCATGTGACCGGCGAGCGCTCCAACGATCCCCTTCTGCTGCATGACTGCCGGCTCGTGGTGAACCGTGACGGTGAGCCATTTACCGCGATGGCGTAGCGGGAATGGAACGATGGGCAGGGACAGAAGAAGTACAGCCCCAATGCCGAGCTGCCGAAGTCCTGGCGTGGGCCGCTTCTCGATGCCGTCATTGATTCGTGTGGCGGGTGGCCGCTCTCCTAATGGCAATCACCATCACCACCTACCCCGGCAATCAGCAGGTTTACGTCGAGTGGACCGACGACAACCCCGCGAACTTCGACTATGACCTGTTCGTAGATGGTGGGTCCGGCGGCGGGGAAGTGCTTGTCGGCAACAACGTTTACTTCGGGCAGCTAATCCAGGGGCTTGTGAACGGACGGGAATACACCTTCCGCCTCGACTCCAACTACACGACGGATGAGGGAAGCGAGACCGCAACGCCTGCCGCTGTCCCCAATGTCTACCCGCCCACAAGCCTGGTGATGGACACGCCCTCTACCGGGGCAGTCACGATCACCTCCTACACCAAGGACACCTACTACGATACGGCGGGATGGACCCACAACCTGTACCGGTCTGTGTCCGGAGCGGGCACGTTCAGCCGCATCTACAGCGGCACGTCCTTTTCACCGGATGTCTTCGGCATCGATGGCGAGACATGGGACTTCAAGCTAACGCTGACCGATGGGAGCGGGAACGAATCCGGTTTCTCCAACACGGCAAGCGTCGTTATCGCCTCCGCTGTCGCCCCTTCCGCTCCCACCGGTATCTATTATCTGGGCGAGGGACTGTATTCGGTAGCAGACCGTGGCAGCACGGATGTGGTGAAAGTCGCTCTTTCCGGTGCGACCGGCGAAACCGACTACACGCTCGCGCCCTCTTTCACGGCAACGGCAACGGCCCTGTATGTCACCGCCGATCCTGTCCCCGGTGCGCCTGCGAGCGCCACCGCGTATTTTGTCGGCAGGGGCGGACTATCCGGCACCTCTTTTGGGGGAACGGTTCTGACGCCGACGATCCCCGAAAGAACCGGGGGAACCGTCGCGCCGGTCGTGACCTCGCTCGGTGTCAGCGCCTTTACGATCACGGGAGCGACGGCAGAACCGGACCCCGTAAACTATCCCGGCAACCATGTTATCTACCGGGACGGCGTTCGTATCGCCCTTCTTGCCGGATCAACATTCGACACGGAAGGCACGATCACGCGGAACGAGGGCAGCGTCAGCGGCGGGGTTCCCGTCACCCTCCCGGCCCGCGCCTTCTGGGAGCGAGGACGGCCCTACGATGTCGGGACCAAGACGGGCAGTACGTCGGTCGTTCGCACCTACCGCATACCCTCGCTGAGTTTTCCCGATGCCAGAGACGTGGATGATATCCGCCTCGCGTGGACCCCGGACCTTCAGGCAACCGGCTACAAGGTGTACCGGGACGACGTGGAGATCGCCACGGTGGACGCCCTCGGCCCGTGGCGCGGCGGTCTGTCGCTTGACATCGAAGCGGGGGATGCGAACGGCTGGTACACGGACAGCGGCATCGATCCCGATACCGAGTATACCTACACGGTTTCGACGGTCTACAGCGGAACGTGGGGCACGTGGGAGACACCCCAAAGCAACGAGCGCACCGTTTATCTCCTGGGTGAGGACTGCACCTACGAGATTGACCCCACAGAGCGGGCGGTGACTGCGGATGCTCACCCAGGTCTGACCTTCGCCGTCACTGTCACAATGGGAGGCGAATAGATGCCGATGACTCCCTTCATCGCTCCCTACGCGACCGGGCCTTTCACCGGCTACACGAATGCTGTCACGACCTACGAGAACGATGGCTACACGGTCGCAAGCGGGAACTACGCCTTCGCGGGGAACCCGACAAGCGAGTACCAGGATGCCGTCGTTATCCGGTTTATTGACTCGGATATACCGGACCATGTTACCGGGTCGGTGACGCTCTCTACGGGCCTTACCAGCATCACCAAGAACTTCACGGAGTTTCCGTTCACTTCGGAGGTTCTGGACGCCCCGATCTACATCAGCACGAACCAGTTCACTCTGGAGGTCGGCGCGGTTCCCGGTGCGGGCACCTTCCCCGGTGGCACCTCCTACCCGATAGGCATCAATATAGAGGTTGATTACTTTCGAGAGCCGCTGGTAGAGCTGATAGCGGAGGCGTCGTATACCGCCGCCGCGCAGAGTTCTACGGTTCTGCCCCATATCATCCACGAGGAGGATTCCTGGGAGGTCTTCTGCGACGAGGAGTGGATCACGATCACGGGCGGCGTCCTGTCAGGCACGGGCAGCGCCGACGCCGCGGACATCACCTTCGACATCGGGGAGAACACGGGCGAGTGGCGGCGGGGCTTTATCCGGGTTCGGACCTGGGATGTCTGGGGCGAAGAAGTCATCTTCCGTAAGAACATCGATCAGGACGGACCGGGCTGTCCGTGGACAGCCAAAAGCAACGTTGCCTGGATCACGATCACCGGAGGGAGCGAGGGAGAAGGGGACGGCACCGTCACCTACAGCGTCTCCTCCAATCCCGGTGCAGAGCGCATTGGGACTATTACGCTAACGGGCGAGGCGGGCCAGGAGCTTATCCACACAGTCATGCAGGGCGCGGCGGTTGTCCCTCCTCCCCCAGCGCCTGCCCCTAGAACGGTAGGTATCTTCGGGCTGGTGAACGTGCCGACGCCTTCGCAGTCACTGCGGCAGACGGGGGCGCTGGATCTGAGCCAGGCAGCACTGATCGCGCTCATCGAAGCGGTCAACGGCGGCACCATTACCCCGACGCTGGGCATCGTTGTTGACAACGACGGCAACCCCCTGACGGACCTGGAAGGCAACTACTACTACTCAGAGCTGGAGCCCTGAGAGCTGAGAGACAGTAACTTCAAACCGGGGTCTTCTTATACCGTCGCAGGAATAGAGACGGGTCCAGTGGCTTGGTCGTGTCGATAATTAATGTGCCTTCATGCAAGCCAACGGCCTAATGATTGATATTCAACAGCAAGCCCCGTTACGGATTACGGATTACGGATTACGGATTACGGATTACGGATTACGGATTATGGATTACGGATGCTCGGCATTTGGAACGCTTGGAACGCTTGGATCTGTTGGAACTCTCCGCTCGGCCCACTCGAGTATAGCGTCGAGCACGGGGCATAAATCCTGCCCGATTTCCGTGAGCCAATACTCGACCTTCGGGGGAACGACCGGATAAGTCGTTCTTCCCACGATCCCGTCATTCTCCAGTACCCTTAGCTGCTGGATGAGCATCTTTTGCGATATGCCTGGAATGTGTCTCTCAAGCTCGGAAAACCGCAGCGTACCCTTGTCGAAGAGATGGAAGAGGATCGTCATCTTCCAACGGCCCTCCAGGATGCGGAGGGCGTCGTCGATCCCCGCCGCTGCGGCTTCCGGAGTGTAAGACGGGCTCTCACGATCTTTTCCTATACTTACTTTTTGGTTAGTACTTGCCATAGAGACAGCATACCCTTGAAATATAAGCATGGCAACACAGTCAATAAATACAACATACAACGAAGAAGAGTTCGCTGGTTTACGCGCCGTCGTAACCGGTGGCACAAAAGGAATCGGCTTGGCGACGGTTGAGCGTCTTCGAGCCGGTGGCGCTAAGGTGCTCACGAGCGCCCGAAACGGCGAGGATAGCGAAGACTTCGTCGCCGCCGACATCAGCACGCCCGAGGGAGCCGAGCAGCTCGCTCAGGAAGCACAGCGGAGGCTGGGGAAGATCGACATCCTCGTCCATGTCGCCGGAGGTTCAAGCGCGCCTGGGGGCGGATTCTCCGTGCTCGACGATGGAGAATGGGATAGGGCACTCGGCCTGAACCTACTCGCGGCAATTCGGCTGGACCGCGCCCTTGTTCCTGAGATGGTGAAACAGGGTTCCGGGGTCGTTGTCCACGTGACCTCCATCCAGAATAGATTGCCGCTTCACGAGTCGACGCTCGCCTACGCCGCAGCTAAGGCCGGGCTGTCCACCTACAGCAAGGGCCTGTCCAACGAGGTCGGCCCCAAGGGGGTTCGGGTGGTGCGCATCTCGCCGGGGTGGGTCGCCACCGAGAACACCAAGGGGTTCGTCGAGAGGCTGGCGACGAGTTCTGGGTCCGACTATGCGACCGCCGAGCAGTCGCTAATGGACGCTCTTGGCGGAATCCCCATGGGACGCCCCGCCAGGCCCGAGGAAGTGGCTGACCTCATCGCTTTCGTCGCCTCACCAAGAGCTGCCTCCATCACCGGCACGGAATACGTCATCGACGGTGGAACAATCCCAACCGTCTAAGCCCCACCATTTAATAAGGAAAACTATGAGCATCAAACTACCGGACCTACCAGACCTACCGGAACCAATCGAAAACTACTTCCGTCACAGCGAGAACGAAGCCATTGAGGAAGCCGTTGCGACGTTTACCCCGGAGGCGACCCTGTTCGACCAGGGCGAGGATACTAAGGCCGTCGGACGAGAAGCCATCCAGGATTGGATGACGGACTACCTGTCCAAGTACAAAACGACCCTTGAGGTTGTTGGCATGGTCGAAGAGGGCGGCGAAGTCGTCGTGACCACCCTCGTCTCAGGCAACTTCAATAGCAGTCCTGCAGAGTTCGTGTATCGGTTCGTCCTCCGCGACGGCCTGATTGATCGACTGGTTATCGAGTTCGTAGGCTTCAAGTAACTCAAGTAGCTTCTGGGTGGACCATCCGGACATCCAGTCATCCGGTCAACCCGCACCAATGTTCCGCTGTTCCGCTCGAACAAGTGCGGGTACTGCGGGATACTGCGGTTACTCGGAGCCTGTTACGAACTTTAAAAAGAGTTAGCAAGTACAGGCTAGACGGTTCTTTGTTGAGGCACAAAAACAAAAGAAAACCCGTCGTTACGCACGTAACGACGGGTACCAGCTCTATCAACTTATGTCTCTAGTCTAACGGTCTCGTACTGTCTCCGTCAGGCACTTTCGCCCCGTGAATGATTTCACTGGTAGGGGCTTTGGTCCCGGTTAGATCGTCTGCCCACTACTGGCCCAGTGAAAGTCGCCGGTCTTGCCATTAACGAATCGGGAGTAGATTGCGAGTGTGCCGTCTGCAGTTTTCCATCGAACAAACTGAGCATTTGCAGGGAGTGCAGGCGAGAAGCGGGCTTGGAACGGTTCGCCCTTCGCCTGAAGGATCGTCTCAGCTTCCGCTAAGGTGATTACCCCGTTTCGTTTCAAGACCGCACGGATTTTGCGGAGCGGTTCAAACTGCGGTCCTAGAGGAATCTTAACTGCCTGGCTTTCCTGGAACGGCTGCAGTGTGACGGGCATCGGTGTCCCTGTCCCGGCAACCGTTGGGTCAGACTTTCCCAGCCATGCGGCTTTCTGCTGCTCTTCTGAGGGACCACAGCCTGCCCCTAAACCTGCTGCCACGATCATCAATGCGATGCTTGCCGCT
>JAZKEA010000140.1:11065-12401 GCA_040387315.1 Armatimonadota bacterium
TCAGCACTGTTTGCGGTATCGGCCTCATCGTACTCTCCTTGTGTACCCTTATGTCCTTGGTAGCCATAAGTGGCGGTATCTACATTATTGTAATCGAGAAAAGCCGGATTTAGATCAACGCTTCTTTTTGGGTATTGTCTTCTTCACTTTTGGCTGGATCTGCATCGGCTGAAGCGGACGCGATGCGCAATGTGCGTTTCGTCCTATTCGTGGCATCTTGGGTCTGTAAAAACTGCCATTATGAGCCATGACGAGAGTGGCTAGTTGTGCTCTTGATTTCCAGACGGGTATGCCCTGCTCTGCAGCACCTTCTTCTGCAATCTTTTCAAAACGGGCACGCTCTTTCGGATCGGGCATATGTCGCATCCATTCATCCCAGGTTGCGCGCGCCATTTCTTCTTTTTTACAATGTACTGGATCGCTTCGCCGGCTTGCTTTAGTTCCTCATCATTGTGTAAAGACAAAGCCTCGTTGCTAAATTCTAGTTTTGGTTTTGGTGCCATGCGCGAAGATTCACAACGCCTGCTTGGTTCACCTTTACCGCTAAGATAAATACAGGAACCATCAAGCGTCCTGGTGAAAGCCCTTCTACTCTAAAACGATTGCGAGGCTTTCTCATGCAACGATGGCAGATTATCAGCGCGTCCCTTGTGGTCCTGGTGGCGGCGTCCGGTAGCATTGCGGCGGGACAGGAAGCGGCGAAGACAAAAACGGTAATACCGGTGATACCGGTGATACCAGTATCACCGGGAGTGGCGATGGACAAACCGCTGCATACTTTGCATACTTTCTATGCTCGGCTCGCTGTTCTCACGAGGCACGACAACTTCAAGGCGGTAGCGGACCTCCTCGACGACAACACAACCTCGGACTGGACCTCCATAGATGCAAAGGGCACTTCTCACTCTCGTGAACAGGTGATACAAGCGCTACGCAGTGTCGGAGTCTCGGCCTCTCACCCCACGTCCAAAATCGTCACGTATGTCACGTCTGGCCATATCGTGGAGAAGATACGCCTAAAGGGGGACACCGCCTACGCCGACTTCTACAGTTTCAAGACAAGAAAAGAGGTGGACACGGAAGGCAAGTATGGAGCCCCGGGAAAGACGCACCGTGTCAAACGTGTGGAGCCCAGGCGCGATGTTTGGGTGAAGCAGGCAGGTGTCTGGAAGCTGCAGCAATCGCGGCGTTTACCGACACGCGTTGAGGTAGACGGAAAGCCCTGGAAGGGGAGATAACCTTCTCACAGCCTCTTGCCAGCAAGTCGGTAATCGTCGCAAATCTGTGCTACTCTTTCCGTATGTCTTCTGCGTCCTCTCTACCTGATGTCAACGCT